>JACPVB010000011.1 GCA_016191985.1 Chloroflexota bacterium
CTCAGACTTCCGAAGTCTTTAAGACTTCGGAAGTCTCTGAAGACTACCTCGGCATTGCCTCTGAACTCGCCAATGTGTCCGACGATCTTCGCGGTGCGGTTCGCTTGATGCTCGGCCAAACGCTCATCGTGCGGGATCGTTCTACAGCTCGAAATTTAATTAAGGATATTCCGACTCACGCACGCATTGTGACTCTGCGTGGAGAAGTCTTCCGCGGTGACGGTTTGATCATCGCTGGGAAAACCGCTTCTTCCTCGACCCTTGGCAGGGGACGCAAAAAACGGGAATTTGAATCTACGCTGGGAGAGCTTCTCGCCCGCCTTGCGGAATCAAATGAATCCGTGGAGCAGCTATCCAATCAACTGGCAGCGGCGCAGCGTGAACTGATGCAAGCCGAGACGGATGCGCGCGAAGCCCGCGTCAGATTAGGCGAATGCCAGGAGACGGAACAACAGGCTGGTCTTGAGTCTGAATCGATGGCGCGTCAACTTGAGTGGCAGAAAAATCAATTTGAGCAGTTGAATGCTGAGGCGGGCGAATCTGCTTCGATCCAAGGTAAATTGATCGAATCTCAAACGGAAGTGGAAGCCCGCTCTGCGGAAGCTCAAGTGGAATTGAAGGATGTCAGCGCGAGGCTGAAGGAAGTTTCTGCGGACGAGTTGCAGGAGCAGGCTTCGTACTGGAGCACGCGCGTGGCGGTTGCCGAGCAGTCGGTGGCGGGGGCAGTCGCCAAGAAAGAAGAACGCGAAAAAGAAATCACGCGGCTGGATGTGCGCCGTGTGGAACTGGCTTCGAGATTGCAGGAAGCACAGAATTCCCTGAATGCGTTGGACAACGAAAAGACAAACCTGCGCGAGCGCGAAAGCGGCTTGCACGGACAAATTGAAGAAATGCGTGTGCTGATCGAGCCTGCCGAAAAAGATTTGGAAATGGCCGGGCAGGAAGAAACACGCTTGCAGGAATCTGAAAATAACGCGCAAAAAATATTTGCGAATGCCGAGCGTTCGTATGGACATGTGCAGTTGGAACAGACGCGCAAAGCGGAGGCATTGGATAACCTTCGGCAGAAAATTACCGATGACTTTGGTCTGGTGATGTTCGATTACGCCGCGGATGTTTCTGGCCCTGTGCCGTTGCCGTTGGATGGCATGGTGGAACAGTTGCCCGTTGTGACTGAACTTGCGCCCGAGATCGAAGATCAACTAACACATTTCCGCGCACAGTTACGCCGCATGGGGCCGATCAACCCTGATGCGAAAATTGAATACGATCAGGAAAAAGAACGTTTTGAGTTTATGAAAACCCAGGTGGAAGACCTGCACAAAGCCGAAGAGGATTTGAAGCAGGTGGTGGCCGAGTTGGACGAAGTGACCAAGCGCGAATTTGTCCGCACCTTTGATGCGGTGGATAAGCAATTCCGCGAGACCTTTGTCCGCTTGTTTGGCGGCGGTTCGGCTCGGCTCGCATTGACCGACCCTGAAAATTTGGTGGACACGGGTATCGAAATTGAAGCACGTTTGCCCGGCAGGCGTGAACAAGGTTTGGCTTTGCTCTCTGGTGGTGAACGAAGTTTGACCGCGATTGCGCTGGTCTTTGCTCTGCTCAAGGTTTCGCCCACCCCCGTCTGCGTGATGGACGAAGTGGACGCGATGCTTGACGAAGCCAACGTGGGACGCTTCCGCGATCTGCTGGTGGATTTGAGCAAGGATACGCAGTTCATCATCATCACTCACAATCGCAACACTGTCCAGGCTGCGGATGTGATCTACGGCGTGACGATGGGGCGTGACTCGGCGAGTCAAATTATTAGTTTGAGGTTGGATCAAGTCACGGATGATATGTTGAAGAGGGGGTAGGGGGGAAAGTAGAAGGTGGATGATGGAGAGCCTGTCCTGAGCGAAGACGAAGGGTGGATGATGGATGTTCCTTTCTGTGACTGTACGGCATGTTGACTGGGGAGGGGAATGGGTTTGGTGAGGATTTATCCCTTCGGGTGGGGATATCGTAAAACCGTAATTACATAGGAGAATAGATTAATATGGACTTTGGATTTATGTTTTATTCGGGAATGTCAATTTTATGTGTGACTTGTTGCCCACCAATAATTGCTTTGTTGTCCATGGGTATTGTTTTCGTTTTCAGTAACAATCTAAAAATTATCACAGTGTCGAAGAAACAAATTTTGATTATTGGGGTTTTAGTGTTTATAGTTGTATTTATTGTACTTTGTTTATTGGTGCAAATCCCAACCCTAAATGGCTATCGTGCAATGTAGAATATAATACCTTGTAGTAAATGGTAACTTTCAGCAGTCCGTCTTTAGAGATAGGAGTCAATATGACAACTCAGGAAGAGGCAGTCATCATCAACTCGCTCGTGCGCCAGGCATTGACCTCGATACAGGAAGTGATGGGGGAAAACGGTTTGAACGCTGTTTTGAAGTCTTGCGGGCTTGAACGGTTCGCAGGGAATTTCCCTCCAAATGACCTTGAACCATCCATCAAGGCTTCGCAATATTCGCAGTTGAACCAGGCGATTGAGGATTTTTATGGGCGAGGCGGCAGGGGTATGTTACTGCGCATCGGTCGGGCGTCCTTCCAATATGGCGTGCGAGAACAGGCGGCCTTACTGGGCGTTGCAGGGGTTGCGCTCAAGTTGCTGCCGGAGAAACAACGCATCAAGTTCATCCTGAACGGTATGGCGGATGCGCTTAAGAAAACCAATCCGCAGGTCAACGCATGGCTGGACGAAAGCGGCGAGCGGCTCGCTTATATCGAATCCACTTGCGGGGTTTGTAACTCCCGTCACAACGACCATCCCATTTGCTACCTTTACATGGGTTCCATTTCCGAGGCTGTGAAATGGGCAACTGGAAAAGATCATGAAATCACCGAAACCCATTGCATCGCCAAAGGGGATGAATATTGTAGATTTGAAGTGGGAGATGTGAAGGGATAGGCAGGCTTTACGTCACGGCCTTTGCCTCACCGGGCGTTGTGACGTTGATTCGCCCCAGTGAAAGACAATAGAAAACCCGCTCCAAATTTCTGGGGCGGGTTTCCTGTTACTCATTTCTCGTTACTCGAACTTACGGCTTCGGTGTCTCCGTCCCTTCGAGTTCTTTCAAAGCCTCAGCCTGTGCGGTCAACTGGGCGTTGGCCGCTTCGGTGGCCATGCTTATCAAGTTTGGTTCGCTGGGAACGCGGCTCATCCAGATGTCAAAGATTTCCACGCCGTATTCTTCATAGGCGGCGGTCAACCATTCCTGAAAGGCGGCATCTTTTGCGGATTCGTATTGGTCTGCCGCGAGAGGACGTTCCTGTTTGGCGATCAATTGGATGATGTGATAACCAAAGTCGCTTTTGACAGGTTCGGTGGTGATATCACCAGGCTTGCTCAATGCGAATGCGCCGGTTTCAAACTCAGGGACCATTGCGCCTGTCCCAAACCAACCGAGGTCGCCTCCGTTTGCTCCAGAGCCGGTATCGGTTGAAAGCTCTTTGGCAAGTGTGGCAAAGTCCTCGCCGTTTTGCAGGCGGACGATAATGTCCTTTGCGGCCTGTTCATCGGCTACCAAAATGTGGCGCGCCCAAACCTGGGTTTGAGTTGGTTTAATTTCGGCGGTAAGCTCCTCCCTGAGTTTTCTCTCAAGGATTTGCGCCTCGAAGAACTTGCGATACACGTCTTCTTCAAAACCGAGCTGCATCATTCTATCGTTCGCATCCGCGACCTGGGTCTCGAAGCTTTCGAGTGTGTAGGGCGTTGCGGTTGGCGTCACTGTGGATGTGGGTCCCGTTGTTGGGGTGGCGGATGGTTCAACGGTAGCCGTTGAGGCAAGCGTGGGTGTGGGGGAAGGTTCCACAGTTGTTTCTTCGGTTGTGGCTGGAGTTCCCTCTGCAGGCTGTGCGGTTGACGTGGCTTCGGCTTCGGGTGTGGAAGTAAATTCAGGTGTGGCCGTCACTTCCGGGGTAGCGCTGGGGAGCGGAGTGATTGTCACGATGTTGAATGCTTCTGCTGGAACTTCAGGTAACGTAACCTCTGTCGGTGTGACAGACGGCGTTGGCGTGCCGTTCGGGAAGTACACAAATGCGGCTTCAAGCGCTTCCTGAATCTCTTCCTCGCTCACGGTGATGCCGCGTTTCGCGGCTTCCTGGCGGATCAGTTCCTCGTTAACCATCTGGTCCAGCACGGTCTTGCCAATAAGGGCAGGGGTGTCTAATTGAGTTTGAATTTCCTGCAACTGCGCTTCCACGTTCATACCAAACTGTGCATATTGCGCGTACAGGTTGTACTGACTCAATAATTGCTGGCGCTGCAAGCGGACGCGCGGCTCAAAATCCTTGACGAGAATTTCAACATCGCCAACTTTTGCCACCGGGCGCCGGGCCTGGAAATAATTAATATCCAGCCAGCCGTACAATAGCAACAACGCAACCGCGGCAAGAATGCCGAAGAATGTGTACAGGATGAGGCGTCCCTGCTGCTGTTCGCGCTGCAGGCGGGCAACGTGTTTCTTATGCAAAACAGGCTTCTTGCCCTGTTCATTAGGCATGGTCATACTCCTTCAAACGTAGTTTGTCATTGCGAGCCGCTCATCCCCGCACCGAACGTAGGACGGTGTGGCGAAGCAATCCCCAACATGCTCATGAGATTGCCTACCCATTCGGGTACGATGTCGTCGGGACACTTGCCCAGTGCGCAAGTGCTGGGAGAACACCCTCCTCGCAATGACATGTACGGTCATTAACATAAATTCGGGGCATGGAATTGTGTCCCATGCCCCGAGCAAATCTATTGGCAATTAGGAACGGTTATCGTCCAATGCCCTGCCGCTGAAGGGCAGAAGCGCCACGTGGCGGGCCTGCTTCACGGCGGCGGCCACCACACGCTGGTGCCGTGCGCAGGCACCGGTCTGGCGGCGGGGACGGATCTTGCCGTCCTCCGTTACATACTTGCGGAGCAGATCGATCTTTTTGTAATCGATGATCAACTGCTTATCCGCGCAAAACTGACAAAATTTCGGCTTTGCGAAAAACTTGCGGTCACCGCCGCCTTCGCCGCCTGAAAAATTGCGCTCATTGCGTTCGTCACTCATGGTTTACTCCAAAACTACTTGTGCCACAGCTTTATCTTTTTTATTAAGATGGCTGAAGGCTAGAACGGAAATTCATCCTCCACCGTGCCCACGGTCGGGTCGGCGGAAGCGTTATCAACTTCCTGTGCATGGTTATTTGAATCGCGTCGGTCGCCCAGCATCATCATCTCACTGGCAACGATCTCCACGCTGGTATGCTTCAGGCCTTCCTTGTCGTCCCAGCGGCGGGTTTGCAGGCGTCCTTCGATGTAGACCTGCTGTCCCTTTACGAGATACTGTTTGCAAATTTCAGCGAGATTTCCCCACGCCACCACATTGAACCACTCGGTTTCGTTGTGGCGTTCACCGTCTGCGCTGTTCCACGAACGGCTGACCGCCACCGAAAATGTGGTGACAGGTTTGCCTGAAGGGGTATACCGCATTTCGGGGTCTTTCCCAAGATGCCCAATGATCTGAACTTTATTAAGGCCTCGGCTCATGACAATCTCCTTGGTAAATTACCGGGCAATCACAAATAAATTAACCAACAACAGAAAGCATATGACGTATGATCGACTCCTGATAACGCAGGTTACGTTCCAGGTCAAAAGTAGCGGCGGGCTCCATGGTCACGTTCAAAAGAACATACTGACCTTCACGGTGCTTTTGGATAATGTAGGCCAGCTTGCGGCGTCCCCACACCTCGGCTTTGTCCACACTGCCGCCTGATTCGCTGATCCATCCCTTCACCTTATCGAGTACGCCGTTAAAAGCAGTCTCGTCCAGGTCGGGCTGGATGATGCACATCAGTTCATAATTACGCATTGGGAAATCCTCCTTTCCATGGGTTTGATCCTGTTCAAGCCGTAGGCTTGCCGGGAACGGAAAGGCACGTGTATTAAGACGTACCTAAATTAGCGGGCGAAGTTTACCACAAAACCTTTTCATTTGGATGAAATGCGCCGCTTCTTTCTTAACGGATGTCTGATTTGTCCGAAGGGCATTTTCTTCGCTGATAATGGGCGGCGGGAACCTCATTAGATGTAAAATCGTCACTAAACAGGAGGAACATCCAATGAACAAAAAGACATTATTTTCGAGTTACCTTATTCTTGGATTGGCAGCCTTACTTGTGGGTTGCCTTTCGTCTACTCAAGTAATACCCCGGGAGCCGATCATATTTTCTGGAGAAAGCGGCTCAATTCCAGAAATGGACATTGACACTCTTATTTTAGAATCAAACCTTGTTGTCATCGGTAAATTTGACTCTATACCTCCAAGCCAATGGAACACCCCAGATGGAACATTACCTGAAGACACAACAGCACAAACTGTTTGGGATCAAGGCTTGTTTATATACACAGAGCAGGTTTTTCAACCACGCGAGATTCTAAAGCCAGACCCACAAGAGCGTGAAATACTCGTCCGTTCATTTGGTGGTCAGGTTGGGGAAGATATTATGGAAACATCAAATTTGGATGTCATTTACGCGGCAGAGCAGGAATATTTGCTTTTTTTATCCTATTATCCAGACAGAGTGGAAGATGACACCCCTGGGTATTATATAGCGTCAGGCTCGATTCAAGGCGTATATAAAATCGTTGATGATGTGGCTGTATCTTATAGAGATGATTGGCCTCTTAGTGAGTTGGTAGCATATATACAGCAATCACAGCTATCCAAGGTGGAAATACAAAACACTCCTGATACCCAAGCTATTATGAATCAATTGGAAATTACAACTACAGTTGAAATTGGCTGCAGTTTCGATTTTTCGATTTTCCCTTCCATTTATATCAATGACCCTCGTTATGAAGTCGATGAAGAAAAAATAAAATTTATCAGAATGGCTACTGAAAACCCTTCTCTTGAAACAGCGGGATACTTGGATTATAAAAATGCGTACCATTCCTGGTGGCTTGAAGGAAAACGTCAGTGGGAGGAACTTTACGCTAAAGCACGCGCGGAAAACAGGGAAATTTCCGAAGAAGAACAAAACGAATTTAACGCATCAAAGTGGGGAGCATATCGTGGAGGCTGGTGTAGTCCAAAGGCTTCTTCAAAATTAAGGTTTGTTTCCATAACTTTCAACGAAGATATGGCTTCTGTTGTGTTGGGAGTCAATGACAATATTAGAGAGGTAAACCTTGTTCTAGTTAATGGGCAATGGATGATTGCTCAAGAAAATAACCTGACACCCTCTCCGTAGTGCTACCGCACATAGATCGGATTGCTATAAATCCAGCCGCGCCGTTTTCCTAAATATCGGCGATAGGCTTCGATGCGGTAGACGCCCGGCTCGGTGGTGATATGGGTGCACGAGATTTGATTTTTCCAGGTTTGGATCACTTGACCATCCTTTAAAAGAAAAACCTCCGCACGGGACGGTATTTTTGCCTGCAAGGTCACGCCACCTTTCGCTGGAATCTCATCGCCCATCGAAACAGAGGCATCCCGTCCCTGCGCCGTGAAGCGGAATCCACGAGTGGGGGCGGGCATATCGTAACCGACGAAGCAATGTCCCGCCGCGAGAGCCTTGTAGATGAGGATTCTGTCGCTGGTCACGTCCCCGCTCAACGGTCCAGAAAGAAGCGCGTGCGTGTTCACGGTGCAGAAGTGAAATTCATAGGGAAAGATCACGCGATGGATGAGTCCCATGTGCATGTCAAGCGCGTGCGCATCTGAGCCGCCAATCGCCACCACTTTTTGACCTTGCAAAAGCAACTCGTCCCATTTTGCAAGCGTGCTCGGAATGGGTTGGTGCGCAACAAGGGCGGGAAAAAACGCATAAAACGCGCCATGCAATTTTGTGGGGACGATGGTTTTTAGTTCGCTCAGGGCATTCCATAGCTCAATGCCCGTGTAATTTTGCACCGACCAATCGACCCACGAAATGTCGGTTTCCTTGAAGGCTTTTGCCTCGGGGTCGTCGGGGTGGGCGAGGAAGGACAGCCCGCCCGAATCACGGGCCTGGTTGATGAGGTTTTGGGGATTTTCCGCAAAGGTAGCCAGCTCGCGGTTTGCGCCAAAGACGAGCAGGTGATTCTTCTGCGGGTCACGCGCCTGATCGTGCACTTCCTCTCCGATCAGCATGAGGATTTTTTTGTTCTTTTCCTTGTAGTACCCCTCGAACCCATGAACGAGAATATTATGGTCTGTGACGATGACCACATCCACACCGGCTTTGAGTGCGGCGGCGGCAATATCCTTGTGCAGGCCGCTTCCATCTGAATACTGGGTGTGCATGTGCAGGTTGATAATGGCTTCGTGCATACATTCCTCATTTCAAATTCTTTCCTCTTACACCTTTAGAATTGTAAAAGGCGAAAGAGGAAAGAATTAATATCCGCTAAACCACTTGTTGACGATTCACTTCCCGAACAGGTATAATTTGCCCGCTAATTTCAAGGAGGCACATTGTATGACTAGTTTTTTGAATATTTCGCTGATTATAACCTCGGTTGGTTTGATCCTCAGCGTCATCCTGCAAAGCAAGGGTGCAGGGCTGGGTAATCTAACCGGTGCGGATACAGGTGGTGTTTTCACCGCCCGCCGCGGCATCGAACGCATCCTCTTTTGGGTGACGATCGCGCTATCCGTGGTTTTCTTCGGCCTTGTGATCACCGTTATCATCCTCGGACGCTAATCTCACAAGCCCCTGATGGGCCGCCGTTCCATTGCCCTGTATTGGGGTGGCGGCGGCCTTTCTTTATTTATATAATCTATGAAAAAATTACGCTGGCAGATCCTGGTTGTTGCAGTGACGATTGTGATCGTGGCTTTACTCTTGTTAAGCCAACAACCGGTAAGTATTATTACATTGCCCGAAGCCGCGCCCGGCGGTATTTACACGGAGGCACTTGTGGGGTCAATGGGACGGCTTAACCCCATGCTGGATTGGAACAATTCCGCAGACCGTGATGTCGACCGGCTGATATTCAGCGGGTTGATGCGTTTTGATTCGCGCGGATTGCCCCAGCCTGATCTTGCGGATGCGTGGGGCGCCTCGGCAGACGGCACGATTTACAACTTTTCCATCCGCCCGAATGCAGTTTGGCATGATGGGCAGCCTGTAACAAGCGCCGATGTCATCTTTACGATTGAGTTAATCAAGAGCGCCGGTTCGCTTTTCCCGCAGGATATCAAAGACCTTTGGTCGCAAATTGAAGTGAGGGAACTCAATGAAAAGACACTTCAAATGCGATTGCCCGAACCCTTTGCTCCGTTTTTGGATTACGTCACCTTTGGCATTCTGCCAAAACATATTTTGGAATCTGTCCCCGCCGACCAGCTTGCCACGGCGGAGTTTAATTTAAACCCTGTTGGAACAGGCCCGTACAAGTTCGATCACTTGTTGACGAGCGGCGGGCAGATCAGCGGTGTGGTGCTCATCCCCAACCCTGATTATTTCATCCAACCGCCGTTTATCGAGCAGGTGGTGTTCCGCTATTACCCAAGTTCCGCTGCTGCATTTGAAGCATATCAACAGGGCGAAGTGCTGGGCGTCAGCCAATTGACTAATGATGTTCTGGAACAGGCGTTGATGGAGCCAACCCTCTCGGTCTACACCAGCCGCCTTCCCCAAATGGGACTGATATTCCTCAACAACAACAACCCGAACGCTCCATTTTTACAAAGCGCCAGCGTGCGCCGTGCGCTTTTGCTGGGTGTCAATCGCAATATCATCGTCTCCCATATTTTGAAGGGGCAGGCGGTGATCGCGAACGGCCCCATCCTGCCTGGCTCATGGGCGTATTACGATGAGATTGAAAGATTTGACTATGATCCAGACGCCGCAACTGCATTGCTGAAAGAAGAGGGATATGTGATTCCTGCCGGCGGCGGGGATGTGCGCGCCAAAGACGGTCAATCCCTGACCTTTACGCTAGTACACCCCGATGACACGCTCCACACTCAGATCGCTCAAGCCATTCAATCGGACTGGGCCTTGATCGGCGTGAAGGTTGATTTGCAGGCCGTGACTTACGACTCGCTCGTGAATGATTTTCTCACCCCGCGCAATTACCAGGCCGCCCTCGCAGACTTGAACACCTCCCGCACGCCGGACCCAGACCCGTATTTGTTCTGGCATCAATCCGAAGCCACCGGCGGACAGAATTACTCGCAATGGGACAACCGCACCGCGAGTGAGTTCCTCGAAACCGCCCGCACCGCTGCGGACTTTTCCGAGCGCGCGCGTTTGTATCGTAATTTTCAGGTGGTGTTCACGAAGGATATGCCATCCCTGCCTTTGTATTACCCCGTCTATTCCTACGGGGTGGATGTGCAGGTACAGGGCGTACAGGTTGCGCCGATGTATGATGTCAGCGACCGCCTGGCGTTGATTACCGAATGGTATTTAGTGACACGCCGCGCCCTTGAAGAACAGACACCAGCGGCGACGACAGCGCCATAGTCATTTTTGTACCGCAATATTTATGTTGCGCCTCGGTTGTGACATGAACCCCTTGCAGGGACACGTGTCGCAGTACTTTCTCGAAAAATAAAAAGGAGAAGTAAACCATGTCAGACGTTCAGAAAGCATTGGATTATGTTCGCGGGAATAGCGAACGTTATTTGAGTGAGTTGAAAGATTTTCTTGCCATCCCTTCCATTTCGACTCTCGATGAAAACAAGGATGATGTTCAACGCGCCGCGGAGTGGGTGGCCGCGCAGTTGCGCTCCCTCAATATGGACAATGTACAAATCATGCCGACTGCGGGGCATCCCGTTGTCTATGGCGAGTGGCTGGGCGCGGGAAAATCCGCACCGACGGTGATGATCTATGGACATTACGACGTGCAGCCCGTTGACCCAATAGAGTTGTGGACCTCCGACCCGTTCAAGGCGGAAGTGCGCGGCGATTATCTTTTCGCGCGCGGTTCTTCGGATATGAAAGGCCAGGTGATGGCGTCTCTCAAAGCGGTAGAAGCAATTGTCCGAACGACCGGATCGCCCGTCAACCTCAAGTGGCTGATCGAGGGCGAGGAGGAAATCGGTTCGGAGCATCTCGGTGAATTCATCAAAAATAATAAAGAGTTGCTTGCCTGCGATTTTTGTTTGAATCCCGATGCGGGCATGATGGGACCGGACAAGCCGACCATCACCACCGGCTTGCGTGGACTTGCCTATTTTGAATTGCGAGTCTACGGCCCGGACAAGGATTTGCATTCTGGCTTGTTTGGTGGAACGATTCATAATCCTGCGCAGGCGTTGATCGAGTTGGTGGCGGGTATGCACGACAAAAATGGAAAGATTACCTTGCCCGGATATTATGACAAAGTCCGCAAGTTGAGCAAGAAGGAACGCGAAGATTTCAAGCGATTGCCTGTCAGCAACAAGGAATTGATCGCGATGACAGGCGTACCCGCCTTATGGGGCGAGCCGCAATTCATTCCATCCGAACGCGTGGGCGCGCGCCCGACGTTGGAAGTGAATGGTTTGCTTTCTGGTTTTACCGGGCAGGGTTCTAAAACCGTCCTGCCCGCGTGGGCCATGGCAAAAATTTCCTGCCGCCTCGTGCCAGACCAGACCCCCGAAGAAGTAATGAAACAAATGAAGGCATATCTCAAGAAGAGTGCGCCGAAAACAATCAAATGGGAATTGATCAATTTGCATAATGCTGGCGCGGCGCTGGTCGAAACGGACTCTGCTGGTGTGCAGGCGCTCTCGAAGGCGCTCGAAACCGTGTGGGGCAAACGTCCCTATTTCAAGCGCGAAGGCGGCTCCATCGGCTCGGTGGTTCTCCTGCAAAAATATGTCGGCGCGGATTCATTGCTAACCGGCTTTGGCCTGCCCGATGACAACGTCCATTCGCCGAATGAACGTATGCACCTGCCAACCTGGTATAAAGGCATCGAAGCCTTCACTCACTTTTTTTATAATTTCAAATAAGGATTATGGAGTCAAGCAGCTCGCTGCTGCGAATTTCAATCAGCTTGCTGATTGACTCCAAAGTTGAAAATACATGGAAGATCGAATCATCACCTACGGCGGACAAGCCGTGATCGAAGGCGTCATGATGCGCGGGCAAAAAGCGTATGCCGTTGCCATGCGCGCGCCGGACGGCAAGATCGCTGTCCACACGGAAAAGCTTGCGAACGTTTATCGTTCCGGCATAACAAAGGTTCCCTTTTTGCGCGGCAGTATTTTGCTTTGGGATGCCCTGGGATTGGGAATGCGCGCCCTCACGCTTTCAGCGAACACCCAAACCGGTGAGGATGAAAAACTGGAAGGCCCGGCTCTTTACTTAACGTTGGGCCTGTCTCTCGCCTTTGGCATTGGACTCTTCTTTTTGCTCCCCGCCGGTATAGGTGGTTGGGTGGAGCATTTGCTTTCACAGGATACAACCGCGTTATGGGCAGGGAATTTACTGGAAGGATTACTGCGCCTTTTGATTTTGATCGGTTATATCTGGGCAATTGGTTTTATGCCAGACGTGAAACGCGTGTTCATGTATCACGGCGCGGAGCACAAGACCATCAACGCCTACGAAGCCGGCGCGGAATTGACTCCCGAGAATGTGGCGAAATATCCCATCGAACACCCGCGCTGTGGGACGGCGTTTTTGCTCACGCTGGTTTTATTGTCCATTTTGGTTTTTACGGCTTTGGGACCGATGTCGATTTTGTGGCGTTTGGTCACCCGTATTTTATTTATCCCCATCCTGGCGGGCATCGCCGTCGAATACATCCGCTGGACGGCGAATCATTTGGATAACCACATTGTTCAATTAATGATCAAGCCCAACCTGGCATTACAACATCTCACCACCCGCACGCCCGACCTGACCATGTTGGAAGTTGCAATTGAGTCATTCAATTCCATGCGGAAGGCGGAAGCGGAAGTTTTATAACTATTTGAAGATCGTAGCCGGAGAGACAGGTGAACGCCTGTCTCTTTTTATTTTGGTCTCATTTTGGTTTGCTACCATTTTGAGCATGAGAAAAACAAAGAAAATTTTATGGCTGGTTCCCCTGGGTGTTGCCTTGCTGGCCGGCGTATATTTTGTGTTTACATTGGGGCGTCCCGCGCCTGTGCCTGTAAAAAGGGAAATCTATGAAGGTGTGACCTACCGCCGAATTATCCGTTACCTGCCGCATTCGATGATCGCGCATGTGCTGGTGATTGACAGGAAAAACGCGGATGCGCGTTTCCTCGTCACCCCGCCCAGCGAAGTGGATGGTGGAGTGACAACGGCCAGAACCACCTCGGAATTTTTAGAAGAGTTCGGCGTACAGATTGCCATCAACGGGGATGGATTCTTTCCATGGTGGTCGCGCAGCCCGATGGATTATTATCCGCATAGCGGGGATGCCGTCACACCGAATGGATTGACTGCCTACGATGGCAATATCTATGCCGATGGATTGCAGGATGTCCGCGCCGAACCGACGCTCTACATCAGCCGCCGAAACGAACTGACGTTCAATCGCCAGCCCAATAAAATCTTTCACGCCATTTCCGGAGACCGCATGTTGATCCTGGGCGGTGAAATTGTCCCAGAGTTGGATGATTTGGAGATCCACCCGCGCACAGCAATCGGCGTCAACAGGAACGGGCGCTGGGTTTATCTGGTTGTCGTCGATGGACGCCAGCCGTTTTACAGCTCCGGCGTGACATTTCAAGAGCTTGCAGAGCTGCTCAAAGAATTGGGCGCGCACTACGCCATGGCATTGGATGGCGGCGGTTCATCCACGCTGGCGATTGAGGATGAGTTTGGGAATGCAGTCATCTTGAATTCGCCGATTGATAACTATATCCCCGGGCGCGAGAGACCGGTGGCAAATCATTTCGGGGCGTATGTTGATGATTGATGATCCCTGAATCCGGGAGGAAATAAATAGCTTGTAGAAAGCAGTCGAAAAAAAAGCAGGCATCCGTTCCATGGAGCGAATGCCTGCCTTTTTTTCATTAAATGATTTGGGCTCTACTGTTTTTAACGGGATAACATTTTTCAAACACAAAGGGCACGAAGTACACAAAGGGGGAAAGCGGCTTCGCCTTAAGAGAGTGTTTCTTAAGTCATTTTTTGGACACGGACTACACTGATTTTACGGATTCTCACGGAAAAAACCATTAAAAAATCTGTGCCTGACCGTGTGATCCGTCAAATCCGTGTACTTAAGAAACAGTCTCTAAACACTTTTACCTTCGTGACCTTGGTGTCCGTCGTGTTTAGGCTCTTTTTCCGCCAGAAACGGAGAGCCATGATTTGGTAATCATATTGCAATGCCGCGGTAACTGTGCTGCAACGCAATACCGGGGAGCATGGTCATAGAATGTAATAGACAATTTTCGACTGGAGGGGAAAGGATGTGCCAAATTGATCTGTGATTCCACATGAAGCTGGCATTTCAGCTCCATTCAATTTACCCATTGCGCATGGGGTGAAAGGACAAGAAAGAAGCAAAACACACTGGAGGTGCAAGGGAATCATTTATCCAAAACGAAACTGCCTGTAATTTTGCTTTGCCAATATTTTTCAACAAGGAGAATAGGAAATGAAATCCAAACATCTGCTCCGAATTGTTGTATTGCTTGCCATGTTGTTCAGCGTTCTTGGGACCGGCTCCCAGGTACAAGCGAAGGGAAATGCAATCGATCATTCGGACGCCGTCATTGTTATTCGCAGCATCACGTATTGGGATGCGACCTATGCCGGAAACGTAAGCTCGACCCGCTACGAACGTTGGCCTTTTGAATTCACTGAAACAAATAATTTCACCATCACCGCCGCACCAACCTCCGGAGATTTGGTTCCCCTGGTTATCCTGCTGGATGTTAACGGAAATGAAATATCCTCAACGGTTGGCTCTTTGAACAGTGTTCAGCCTGCCGGTATTTATTCTGTCCTGATCCAACCCCAAACAGGCAGCGGGAACTACAACCTCACCATCCGGAAAACGGAAGCGCCGGTGGATGATCCTTCTACATCCGTTGTCTTGAACCCAACAACTGTCAATGTGAATGAATCCGCCGTGGCAACCGTCAATTTGAATAATGTGCCTGCCGGGGGCTACACCAGCGCGGAATTCACCTGCACCACCGACGCCAGCTTCGTTGAAGTCAGCGGTATAGCGGATGCCGGCCTGTTTGGCGCGGACACCGTCATGATTGTCAGCGGCCCCACGAATGGCGATTTCATCGTTGCATTGGCGGGCAGCAATGGCAACAAAGCCACCACGAGTGGCGCTGCCTTTACCTTCAATGTAAAAGGTTTGCAGCAGGGACAGACCACCATTGAGTGTATTGCGCGCGTTTCAACCGGCGATCAAACCCTGGTAACCCTTCCGTCCACTCCCGGCACGTTGACGATTGTGATCCCCGAAGGGACTCTTGCCGGGCGCGTGATTGCAAGCAAGCCGGTGACGGTTAATGTCTACAACCCGGACAGCACTCTGGCTGAGTCTGTGGTTGTAAATGCGGATGGCACCTTCAGCCTGACCCTTCCCCCCGGAACTTACACAGCTACTGCCACTGCCGAAGGCTTTCTTGATGCCCAGGGCACTCCCACCATCACGAGCGGAAACACAACCACACTGCAAACCATCAGCCTGCCCGCCGGTGACATTGATAATAACAACGTCATCGACCAGTTTGACGCTTTAACCATCGGGATGAGTTACAACGCCTCTTCCCCCGCCGCAGCAGACTTGAACAACGACGGCATTATCAACGTCCTCGACCTTGAATTGCTCGCCGCAAACTATCATCAATCTGGCTCTTTGGCCTGGCCGTAAACACACCACATCAATGCAGGGGCGCATCAGAATTTGGTGCGCCCCACCTTCGGAGTCTTTCATGAAACCTATCAAGGCACTTGCTTTTGCAATTATTTTTGCATTTATCTCGGTTTTCGGCGTCAAGGCCCAGACCCCTGAGACGATCTGGCTTGCCGCGAATACCTCGGCATTTAAAACCGGTGAAACGGTCATCGTGACCGTTAACGCCGTCTCCGCAACTCCCATTCAGGGATTCACATTTCAAATCCGCTACGACCCTGCCTGTCTTCAACCTGTGAACGCCACCAGCCCCATTATCGGCATGAATGGTCTGCAATTGCCACAAACCGCCGGCCTGGTGGATGCCTCTTTTGCCAGCACAACCCCGCAAGCAGCCAATGGCGTAATCGCCGAAGTGAGGTTTATCACCCTCGGCGGCTGTCAGACCAACCTGACGCTTGAGTCTGCGGCGCTTGCCATCCGCAATGAATCGGGGTTTGCCGCTCCGCTTGCCAGCGTCACAGTTGGTGAGAAAAATGTGGCGCTCCTTATCGATAAAGAAAAAGGGGAGTCTCAGAATCTCCCCTTATCAGGAACGCCCCTTCCGCTGGGACCGATAGATCTTGTGACAACCACATCCACTCTCCCGGCAGGGACAGTTGCCGTGCTGGTGGTAATCGGTGTTCTCATGCTGATCGGTATTTTTATTTTCGTCAAGCAACTCAGAGGATCGGGCGACCACAAAGACCATAAATAATGAAAGTGTTTTATCTCTTCTGCGTTGTTGGTTGTTAATAGTAGAGGAAGGCAAGTATGAAAAAATATTTTCAAATCTTTACGCTGCTTGCGTTGCTTCTCTCGTTTGTGCCTGCCAATGCAAGCGCGCTTGTGGCTGCCCCTGCGGTGGACATGTTTCAACTGCCCTGGGAGCAGGGCCTGGCCTGGGTTGCATTTGACGGGCTTGATAATGGCAGCAGACGCCCATCGAACAGCCCGCATAATTACAGAAACGGCGGCGCGGTGGATTTTGCGCCTCGGGTGGATATGTATGTCGGGATGGACACTTCAAACTTCTGGGTGACAGCCGCCGCGGCTGGGACGGTGTATGAAATTTCCAGTTGTCACATCAAGATCAACCACGGCAACGGCTGGACGACAGAATACTGGCATCTTGACAATGTTCAAGTGAGTCTGGGGAGCAATGTCAGCCGCAACCAGCGTTTGGGCATTCTTGATAACAATCAGGATCAGCAGGTGTGCGTTGGGAATGAATTCCCCGGCCCGCACCTGCATTTTGTGATGCGTCCCGTGCTGAGGGATACGATCTTTGCGGGTTGGCAGGTTAACTATAATATTTTTACCAACATAACGACGTTTACCAAAAACGGCTTGACGGTGGGAAGGCTTCAACCCATTTTGAACGTACCCAACCTGCAAATCGCTTCCCGCGGACCGTTGAATTGGGACACCCAATACGCTGGCACGGTCGACCCCTATCGCCATGAGCGTTGGACGCTTTCATTAACCGAGCAAACCACATTCCATGTCACCGTCAACCCAGTCACTTCAGGGCTTGTCACTGCCATTGTTTTGCTGGATTCGAGTGGGAACGAAATCACCCGCGCAAACGGAGTCTTGAACTCCACACAGCCTGCCGGGAATTATTTTGTTCAAATTCAATCAGATTTTGGGACTGGGTTTTACAACATCATCGCCACAAGGGACGAGTCTCCTGGCCCAACACTGACTCCCACTGTGACGGGCACGCCTCCAACTGCAACGCCGACTGTAACAGGTACGCCTCCAACTGCAACGCCGACTGTAACAGGCACACCTCCAACCGCAACGCTGACTGTGACAGGCACACTTTCAACTGCAACGTCTACTGTGACAGGCACACCTCCAACTGCGACTCCTACCGTAACAGGCACGCCTCCAACCGCAACACCGTCTGCAACCTTTACCCCGCTTGCCTCTGAAACGCCTATTTTCACCAATACCCCTGTTGCAACCAGTACTCTACTCGCTTCTGAGACCCCCAGCCTGACGGATACGCCGTTGCCTACCTTCACGCCTCTTGCAACAAACACGCCACTCGTCACAGACACGCCCTTCGTGACAGACACACCCATTTTCACGAACACCCCCGTCCCAACGCAGACAGCAAGCGTTCCGACTTCAACCGACACGCCTATCCCAAGCACCACACCAACAGCGATGGCAACATTCACTGCAACAACCATACCTACCGCAACCAACACTGCACTGCCCACGGGACCGTACGTCCTGACTTCTGCGAACCCGCAAAGTGTGCTTGTTGGCGGGACGAGTCTCGTTACGGTGAGTTTGAATAACGTGCCTGCTGAAGGATACCGAAGCACAGAATTCACCTGCACCTACAATCCCGCGCTGGTTGAAGTCAGCAATATTGCAATCGCCGGTCTTTTTGGCCCGGACCCCGTCTCCGCGATCAATGGCCCGCAGAATGGAAGTTTTATCCTTGCAATTGCCGGCAGTAACGGCAACCGAGCCACGACCAGCGGTGCCGCCTTTACCTTTAATGCGAGAGGCTTGCAGGCTGGTCAGTCTGTGCTTGAGTGCAGGGCGCGCGCTTCCAAAGGTGATAATACCCTCGAAAGCATTTTGTATATTCCCGACACGCTGACCATCTTCGATAGTTTCCCAACACCGACGGCTACGCAAGTTTCAGCGCCTGTGCTCACAGGTCAGGTTCTGGCGGGCAAACCCGTGACCATCCAACTCTTCAACACAGACAGCACACTTATTGCCACAACCACCGCCAACCCCGATGGAACGTTCATGCTCACAGCCCCGAGCGGCAATTACACAGTCGTCGCCTCTGCGATAGGTTTCCTCAATGCTCAGGGACCCGCTGTGCTCGTCGGTGGGATGACCACGACCATGCCTTTGGTGAGTCTACCTGCGGGTGATATTGACGGCAACGGCGTGATTGACCAATTCGATGCCCTGACCATCGGGATGAACTACAACGCCTCTTCCCCCGCCGCCGCAGACTTGAACAACGACGGCATTATCAACGCCCTGGATTTGGAACTGCTCGCCGCAAATTACCGAAGATCAGGCGCGTTGATCTGGCAATAAAACCGTAGGGGCGACCGTGAAGGTCGCCCTTTGTGGTTGCCCTGGATAACCGCAAGGGTTATCCCTACACGGTCGCCCCTACAAAATCCTAAAACTCGATCTCGCCGATCTGCTCGAAGTTGATATCGAACAGTTCCTCCGCTTCAGTTTCTAGTTCGGCTTCGAGCGCATCCCCAGCGCGGACTCCGCGATTGCAGTACGACCGATAAGGGCAGTAACTGCACTTCGAGACTTCATCAGTTTTCGGGAAGGAAGAGGCGGATGCAATTTCATCAGCAAGTTTTGTAAGCGCATCCCAATCCCGTTTGAATTGATCAGTCTTGTAGGCAAATCGCGCGGGGTCGTTTGGAAAATCGGGGAACCAATAGACCATTTCAATTTGCTCAGACTGGACGGCTTTGCCGCTGTTGAGATGTGCGCCCGCCTGCACGAGTAACGCGCGATACACGCGTGTCTGCCAGCGAATGGCAAGCCATTCATTCTTGGGCCGCTTGCGGTAGGTCTTCCAATCGTAGATGTAGATTTTTTCGTGATCGAAACCGATGAGATCGTATTTTGCAACAAGACGGAATTTGCCAAGCGGCGCAGAAAGGGTGATCTCCGTTTTCAAACCTGACAGGTCTTTAAGACCTGTCAGGTTTCCAGCATTGGAAAAATTAGTCCACCATCGTTGCAGGTTTTCGGTGTTGGCGAGTTTTGCAATCTGTTCCGCAGGAATGCCGACAAAATATTGCTGCGCGAGGCGATGAAAATATTCACCCTCTTTCTGATGTCTCTCGTTTTCGAGCGCGGGTTCGGTTTCAATGGCAGGGTAGGCCAGTTGCTCAAGGTAACGCAGCTCAAACCTGCGCGGACAGTCGTTGTAATCCTGCAAAGAGGACTGGCTGAGGGTGTTCAGTTGAATGGGCATGGCCCTATTTTGCCACAGATTTTTGCGCCTATGCTATACTTTAGAAAAAATATGGAGCGGCTAAAAGGTCTCTCACCACAGAGATCACAGAGTCCACAGAGATTCTTAAAGGTTTTCTCCGTGATCTCGGTGTGCTCTGTGGCGAATTCTTTTGACAAGCCTACAAGGTTAGCCGCTTCTGAAAAAATTGGAGTTTTTTAAATGGGACAGGAAACGCAAGTAGCCGTTTTCATTGACTATGACAACATCGAAATTAGCGTAGAGGAAGCCTTCGGCAAAAGCGCCGATGTGGATTGGAACCGCATCTTTCAATATGCGGGACAGTTGGGCCGTGTGGTCTTGCGCCGCGCCTATGCGGACTGGGCCGAAGCCGCCAGCAAACAACGCCAGTTGCTCAGCCTCGGCGTGGAGTTGATCCACGTCAACAGCAAGCGCGGGAAGAACGCCGCCGATATTCGCATTGTGATCGACGCGCTGGAATTGTTCTACAGCGAGAAGAGTTCCTTCACGCACATCCTGCTGGTTTCAGGCGACGGCGATTTTACGGAGTTGGTGCACCGTATGCGCACGCACGGCAAGACCGTCATCGGCATGGGCATCAGCGGCACGAGCGCCGATTATCTCGTCAATGCCTGTGACAAATTCGTCTTTTACGATAAATGGCAGGGCGTGAATAAATTCAAAAAGCAGGGCCAGGGCAACGGCGGTCAAAACCAGCCCGCGCCGAAACAAAGCGCCACCCAGGCCGCACCGAAGCAGGGCGGCAATCAGCCTGCACCGAAACCGAGCGCACCGCCAAGCGTGCCTGCGCCGATTTCGCCTGAAAAGAAACTTGAGCGTTATTTAAACATCCTTGCGGGGCACAAAATTCGCATGGCGCCCACGCAGCATCGTCCGCTGGTTATTTACAAATTGTACGAAATCTTCAAGGCAAACCCTGAATTCACCTTCAACCAGTTGAAGGATTTTGCCGAAGTCTTTTTCTCGAATGCCACGCCGAGGATCGAAGCCCAGCTTGTGCTGGATATTGCCCATCAACTCTTCCACACCTTCTGCTTCGAGTTTGACAGCGACACCAGCGAACGCATCCTCAACCGCAAAATGTGGTTTCCCGCAGATGTGCAAAGCGCATCCGACCTGCTTAATAAATGTGATCAGAAAATTTTACAAATGCTGGTCGGCGATCTCGGCGCATCCGAGCCGCTGGATACGAACCTTGCGGCGCAAATTTTATACGGTACGGCCAACCCCAAAATCGCCAGCCACATTCAGGAATTGATCGAGAAAGAAACTCAGGTATAATCGCGGCTATGATCTACGAATTTCGCGCAGGCAAATCCCCCCTCATCATCGGTGTGCGTGGCTTCATCAACACCCGACCTTCTGGAATCGCGCCTGTACGCTGAAAGCAGCACGTCAACTTTCACACGCCGCAGGTTGCCTGCGGCGTTTTTGTTTAAGCCAGCTCGCAGTGCGTCGCACCAGACTAATAAGCAGAATCTAATCGAGCAGATTATCCTGTTTAATCAGAAATGTCCACCCGTCTGGTTCGACGCACTCACACAAAGGTCATCATGATCCAAATTCAACTCTCCAACATCACCCTCGTTCTCGGCGCACGGCGCATCTTTGAGAATCTCAATTGGGAAATCCAGCGCGGACAAAAGATCGGTCTCGTCGGTGCGAATGGCGCGGGGAAGTCTTCGCTCTTCAAATTGATCGAAGGCGAGCATTCCCCCGA
>JACPVB010000073.1 GCA_016191985.1 Chloroflexota bacterium
CCATCGCAACGGTGGCAATGCGGGTGAAGTTCGTCTCTTTGCCTTTCCAGAGGTAGTTCAGGATCACCCAGGAAAGGAAGAAGGCGATGATGCCGAGGCTGGATTTGCCCATGAGAGGGCCGACGGGTTTGTACCAGTTCATCGCTGTCTTTATTGCTTCGCTGGCTTCCACACTAAAGGTGGCGAGGCCGAGCACTGCGGAACCAATTCCACCTGCGAGCAAGGCGGCGGCAACGGGGCCGTTGAGTTTGTTAATCTCAGTAGTCATGAGTTGTACTCCTTTTTAGATGTACCAGGCTTAGCGGATCGGGGCGGCTTTGGTGATGAAGGCGCCAAACATGCCAGCGACGGAAGCAGCGAAGAATGCGACGCTGAAGAAGATCATCACCCAGCGGCGGATTTCGGGCTTCTTAGCCAACGTCGCGCCGTAATATTGCACCACAAAGGCAACCACGGTGGCAGCCATCGGGGAAATGAAGGCAACATGCTCTTTCCATTCCATGCCGAACTTATGCCAGAAGGCAGTGCTTTCGTTTGCGAGCAACAGGTAGCGGGGGAAGTTCGTCAGGTCAGTGATGCCTTCCGGCGGAGCAGCGCGATACCACGGGTAGACGATGTAGGTGCCGCTGATCACCGCCAGCCAGGTCGCGGCGGCCAGCGCCCACAGGAAGATCTGCAGGTATTTGACGTTAGTGTTCGTACCTTCCGTCGTAAGCCATTCGGATTTCATCATATAAACGCCAACCAGGGCGCCTGCAAAACCGAGCAGGAAGATAAACCCGAAAACCATGCCGTGCACAGTTGTCCAAAGATCATTTGTACTCATTAGAGTTCTCCTTTTTTGATTTGAAGTTGATCTCATTGTAGGACGACCATACATTAAAGCGCAGAGTATCCCTACTCTAATTTGGTAGAGTAAAGTATGAGGTTAACGGGAAACGGAATGGCGATCAGGGATGAGAATCGAAGAAATCCAGCACGAGGTGGTCACAATCACTGTAAAACGCATGTTCGGCGTAGGCCACAAAGAGGCGGTCCTGGATATCGAGACGCGCGGCTTCGGGATACTCCAGCCCAATATGGTTTTCCCATTTCGAAAGGCGGGGATTATCGATCAGAAAATTATTTTCGTCCAGATAACCTTGCGATTTGAATTCGAAAAAAAGCCGTTCCGAGGCTGCTTCATCCACCCCTTCGATGTTTACAAAATATAGAGGATACAAAGGCGTTTGGGAATGAACGTTGAAAACAGCATCGACATCTCTTTCGATAAGTTGCTGATATTGGGTAAAAGCTTCCTGCCTGTCGATAATTGGGTCATGGTCTGCGAGGCACCACATCGTTGGAACCATCGTGGTGTCCATGATATCCTCGTGGCCTGCACCAACCCAGATGGCAGATGCCTTCATATTAAGAAAGTAGGATGCCAGGGTAGCGAATCGTCCGCCCTGTGACATGCCCACACCGTAGACGGGTATCTGTGCGGGCATCTGTCCGTTTGCACGAAAAGCCGTCAGGATCGCTGCAACAGCTTCGAGGTCCGAATTAGAAGCGGGTGGCATGGTCAAGTCCCATTGCTTATGCACGCGGTCATTGCTATCAATTGCGATGATGGCATAACCGTCTGCAATTGCATCGTCAAAGAAGTGACGCCGCTCTGCTCCCAGTTCCGACCATTCACGTGCGTCACCGCCGCTGCCATGAAAGAAGATGATGACGCCTTTATAGCTTGCCGGAGGAAAATAGGAATAGACATCCCTGCCAGACATGCTGGCATACGAGACGCTCCACACGGGGATTTGTTTATAAGTGGTTTCGATTTGAATATCCTGGGGTGGCATGATCATCGTAGCGTGCATGGAGCGGATGTCGGGTAGGGGTTCGGTATCCCCTCGCCATGTGTCAAATGTCCAACCTAAAGGATAGGGGTTCGCCCAGACGTGAACGGTGGAACCTGCCTGATAGAGACCGCTCCCGGAACCGTTAATAACCGTCAGCGTATAGCTGGCTGGTGTTGGTGTTGCGGCAACGGATTGACACCCTGCAAGCAGAAACCCTATCCATACGAGGTATTTCCAAAAGAAGCTGGAAAGTCCGAAATGACCTGGGGACTGTGTGAATCTGATGAGGCGGTATGTCATGATTGGTTTTGTGAAATGGTAACTGGAAGCCCAGCCACCAACATAAGGATGCGATCTAGATTCTTTGCTGATCAGGCCAAGGTGTCTTTTCGCCTTTCCACGCCCAATGTATTTGAATCAAATCCCACGCCATCATCCTCAACAATCAAGATTACGCCCAGCGGGTTTCGTTCCACGACCAGACTCAAATATGTTGATGTCTCGTGTGTCCTGACTAGGTTGCCGCAATTTTTATCAAAGCATCCTTTAGCCGTTCCACCTCATCCAAGGTATTGTAATGAGCGGCGCCAACCCGTACCATACCGCCATGTTCTTCCACTCCAAGTCGTTCTGATACATTGAGAGCATAGTAATTTCCATCCCACACATAAATTCCCTCTTGGGCCAGTTTTTCTGCCACCACACGTGGATGCATATCCTTCAAGCGGAACGAGAATGTGGCAACCCGTTCATCCAGACGGCGTACATCGGTTAACCCGTAAAGCCGTAGTCCGGGGACAGATTCGAGGGCAGAAAGAAGTGCTCGTGCCAATTCATATTCGTAAGCATGGATGGCAGTCATGGCTTTCTTGAGTTCCAGCCGCCTGCCTTGGTATGTTCCTTCTGCCAGCCCTTCAACAAACTCACTTCCGAACTCCTTGCCGATCCATTCAAAATATTCGATTGCGCCAAGGACGCCGGCAATGCCTTCATGGTTTTGTGTGCCGGTTTCAAACTTCCCTGGCAATTTATTGGTTGCAGGGCGCACCTTGTAGGCGTATAGTTTCTCCAGCAAGTCACGCTTTCCATACAAAATCCCCGAATGTGTTCCGAAAAATTTATAGGCGGAGGAAATTAGGAAATCACAGTCCAATTTCTGTACATCAATAGGACCATGAGGAGCATATTGGACAGCATCAATATATACCAGTGTACCGGCATCATGAGCCATATCGATAATCTTCTTGACTGGATTGATCGTACCCAGGGAGTTTGATGCGTAGCCTATTGCTAAAAGTTTGGGCTTTCGTTCAAGTGCTTTTTGTAAATCGTCCAGCTTGAGAGTGCCTTCTTCAACATCAAAATCCACCCAGTTGACCTTTACACCGCGATCCTGGGCAGCTAATACCCAAGGGGTCACGTTAGCATCATGATCCAGACGTGTTACGACGATTTCATCCCCTTCCCTCCACTCGCGCGAGACCGAGCGGCTGATGTGGAGGGTAATCGTAGTCATGTTATTTCCAAAAACTATTTCTTCCGGAGATACCGCATTATAAAAATCAGCCATTGCGCGATGCGCCTCGTCCAGAACCGCGTCTGATGCAATGCTCGTTGCGAATGCTCCCTCATGATTGGCGTTGCATTCGATTAAATATTTATTGATGCGGTCAAGGCTTTGCTTTGCAATTTGAGTCCCGCCGGGGTTGTCAAAAAATACGGCGGGGCGGTTCAGGGATGGGAACTGCTGGCGGATTAAATCGAGATTAAGAGGCATGTATAGCTCCTTTAATAAAAATCAGACATGAGGGTTGTATACTGAAATTGTACCCCACAGAAAAAGGAGACAACATGTTTGACAAAATTCTGTTGGCAGTAGATGGTTCAGATCATGCGCTTCATGCCACGCGGAAAGCCGCCGAACTGGCGCGCGCTGTAAAACCCGAGGAACTGCGCATTGTCGTTGCGTACGACCCAATCCCTTTGTATCTTGGTGAACCAAATTTACAGATCGCCATCACCAACCGCAAAGGCGAAGCGGAGGCGATCCTGGCGGCTGCGATAAAGGAAGTGGGGAAGGTGCCGTGTGAAATCCACACTGAGATCATCGAAGGTGATAACGCTTCGGCGATCATCGAAGTTGCAACCACGCGTGGGAGCGATCTCATTGTGATGGGGTCACGCGGCCTCGGCAGACTGGCCGGCCTGTTGATCGGAAGCACAAGCCAAAAAGTTGTGGCCCATGCGCCTTGTCCGGTTTTGATCGTTCGGTAGCTATCAGTCTGGTAATTGGGCGCGCTGTTCTGCTTCCGAAAATTCTTCGGGAGTATTGAGATTCCAAAAACACAAACCCGATGGATCGAAGGCTCTGACTTCATCGGGCGATAATATTTTTACTTTTACCTGCGGAAACCAGGCGATGACCTTCCATTGGTCTGCGTCAATTGCAGCTTCAATTGCGGGGAGACAGGTCTCACGGCGATACAAGGCATGGAACGGTTCGTATCCTTCGTCCGTTTTTGCAATGACCACATCCGCCTCTTCCCTGACCATGAGCCTGTGTGCGCTTTCAAAGAAATTTTTACTCGCGAAGGGCATATCGCAGGCAGCCACAGCTACGAACGGATGCGAAGCGGAAGCGATGGCAGTGTAGAGTCCGCCCAGGGCGCCGCGCCCAGGCTTGAGGTCCGTGACGAGGCGCAGATTAATGAATCCATATTCAGCGGGGCGATTCGTCGTTACAATCATTTCGTCGGCAATCGGAGCGAGTCTTTCGACCACGCGTTGAATGAGCGGCCGCCCTAAAAATGGTTTGAGCGCCTTATCCTCGCCCATGCGGGAAGATGCCCCGCCTGCCTGGATGACAATGGTTAACATAGGCTGATTATAAACAGTACTGCGAGATTAATCTCGCAAAGCGCGACATCGCAAGGAGTGTCGCAGTACAGGATTAATATGTCCACGCTTACAAATATCCTGGATGGTTTAACGGTTGAAGGCGAGTTGTATGAAAAGCTCGAAGATAACTCGCTGCGTTGTTTCGCGTGCGGACATCGCTGCCTGATTCGTGAAGGCAAGCGCGGAATTTGCCAGGTGCGGTTTAACAAAGGCGGAAAATTATTTGTGCCGCACGGTTATGTGGCTGCACTGCAAAGCGACCCCATCGAAAAGAAACCATTTTCACACGTGATGCCCGGCACCAATGCCCTGACGTTTGGGATGTTGGGATGCGATTACCATTGTAGTTATTGCCAGAACTGGCTGACCTCGCAAGCCATGCGCGACCCGGACTCGGATGTTTCAGCGCAGCTCGTCCGCAAGATGACGCCGCGAAAAATGGTTGACCTTGCGCAAAGCACAAATGCCTCAGTGGTGGTCTCTTCTTATAACGAACCGCTGATCACGAGTGAGTGGGCGCTTGAGATTTTCAA
>JACPVB010000074.1 GCA_016191985.1 Chloroflexota bacterium
CGCTCACGTGAACTGCTCTCCGCCATGTTGGTTTTTTCCATGCTTGTCATCCTCATCTTCAATTTTGCATTGGAATTGGATGTGAAAGTGCGGCAATCCGTCACCGCCGGCGTGCTATGGACAACCTTCGCCTTCGCCGGCACGCTCGGCCTCAACCGCTCGATGGCCGTGGAAAAAGACCGCGGCTGTATGGACGGTCTCCTGCTTGCCCCCGTGGATCGCTCCGCCATCTTCTTCGGCAAGGCCATCAGCAACCTCGACTTCATGCTCATCGTGGAAGCGATTGTCCTCCCGCTTTATGCCCTGCTTTACAACGAAGTCCGCATTTTTCAACCAAGTTTTCTCGGCGTGATCCTGCTTGGTTCCATCGGCTATATTGCCGTCGGCACATTGCTTTCCGCCATGTCCGTCCAAACCCGCACACGGGACGTGCTGCTCCCGATCCTGCTCTTTCCGGTGGCGGTCCCTGTTTTACTGGCATCCGTCAAAGCCAGCAGCGGATTATTAAATAACGCCACCTTTGCCGAAATCCTCACCCCACTCAACCTGCTCATCGTCTACGATGTGATTTTTATTGCCGTCGCTTTCATGGTCTTTGATTTTGTTGTGGAAGAATAAAATTCTGCAAAATCTACAGATTGAAAAGATACATTCTCAGCGAACTTTATATCAAATGAGATTTAATTCGAAATCGGTAATCGTAAATCTGAAATCGTAATTTTTAAAAGGAGTTCATTCAATGCAATCCAAACCAATCGTACTTACAATTCTTGATATCGTTTCCATCATTGTTCTCGGAGTCGCCGCCTATCTGGCGCTGGTCTTCGCCCCTACCGAGCTTGTCATGGGAGATGTGCAAAGGGTCTTTTACTTCCATGTCGGCACTGCCTGGGTCGGCTTGCTCGGCTTCGTCCTGGCGGCCATTGCGGGCATCGCCTACCTCGTCACCAAGGACATGAAGTGGGACCGCTTCGAGGTCGCAGCCGTGGAAGTCAGCACCATGTTCTTCTTCATCACCATCGTCCTCGGCTCCATCTGGGCGCGCCCCGCCTGGAACACCTGGTGGACCTGGGATCCCCGTCTCACCACCGCCGCCGTCACCGAACTGATCTACATCGCCTACTTCATGCTCCGCCAGGGCCTTGAAGACCCCGAGAAACGCGCACGCTTTGGCGCGGTCTACACCCTGCTCGGCGGCCTTAGCGCCCCGATCACCTTCATGGTCATCCGCCTCTTCCGCACTATTCATCCTGTCGTCATTGGCAATGCAAGCGCGGAAGCTCAGGGCGGCTTCGATATGACCGCCGATATGCGCACCGCCTTTTTCTTCGCACTCTTCGCCTTCACCGTCGTCTTCATTGATCTGATGTGGCACCGCGTCCGCCTCGGCGGTTTGCAGGAAAAGGTCGAACAACTCAAACTCAACATCTCAATGTAATTGGAGCATAAAAATGGAAGCCATCCCCGACACCTCAGGCTACATGGTCGCAGGCTACGTGGTTGCATTCGCCACCATGGGCATTTACGTTCTCAGCGTCTACTTGCGCAACAGAAACCTCCAGCGCGACCTGGAAACCCTCAAAGAACTAGACCCCGAAAAAATTTCAAAATAGATAGCCCGTCAGAGAAGAGTCCGCTTATAATATGGGCGGATTCTTTTGATTCGGATGCAGAAACGTCCCTGGATAATTGGCCTCATCGCGGTCCTGATCGCTGTCTCGAACATGGCGTTCAGGCCTAATTTCGCGCCTGCTCTTGAACCCAATCCACCACCCGGCCCGGACCGTTTCTCCATCATCGCCGTGGATTATACCGCTTACGAATGGCACCTGCTGACCTGGAAGCAAAAAAAACTCGCCTGTACCATTATCATCGACCATGAGGGAATGCCACTTCCGGGGGAAGTATACCGGGATTGCGGAAAAACCATCTATCAAAAATGGATTACCCAGCCTCCCTGCATCATCCGCGAATATAAAAGCTGCGAGGGCTACTACGCTGTGTTGATTCGCAGTGAAGAAAAGGAAAAAGAGATCGCCATGCAGCTCGCCCCCGCCAGCGCATGGATCTCGCTCGAAGACTGCGAATACGTCCCAAGCGCCTCCACCAACATTTGTGAGACCCAGCCCACTCTTGTCATCCGGGGGCAGGAACCGCTGCCAAACGAGTCCATCGTTCAAATTGCGGGGACCTACGACGACGCCTCCTTTGACTGCAATGAAACCGACGTTTGCAAATTCAGCGTCCCTGAAACGGACGAAGATGGCGCAACCGTGGAATTCTGGTCCTATTCCACCTATGGAGACAGCAGCCCCGTCTTCACCGCACAAGTCCGTGTGCAATTAGTTGATGAGGGTGACCCCGACCAGCTCTACTGGTATGTGGATGTACTTTCCTCGCAATGGCAGGGAGATGCTGTTGCCACCTGCTCCGACTTATGGGGAGTGTTCCCTCCTGTGGGCGGCGCGCCGGAATGGCTCTCCACACCTACTCAAATCGAGGAGCTTAGCAGCGACATTCCCTACACCTATCTTGCCGCGAACCTCATTCTACAGGGTGTTGTGGACGCCAGCTCGTGCCCCGATGGCGGCCTGGACCCGGGCGGCAATGTTGTCAATCAATGCGGCCTGGAAAAATCACGCGACGCCGTGAACGAATGGCAAAATCAATTCGATGAACTCATCCTCAACACTGCAAATGAAACTGGCGTGCCCGCCCGCTTGATAAAAAATCTCTTCGCGCGGGAAAGCCAGTTTTGGCCGGGCATCTTCCAGTCCGGTGGAGACGTGGGGCTGGGTCAACTGACCGAAAACGGCGCAGACACCACCCTCTTTTGGAATCCATCCTTTTACAAGCAATTCTGCCCGCTCGTGATGGAGGCCGGCACCTGCGAAGCGAAATACATGAATCTCGATGCAGAGCAGCAGGCCGCCCTGCGCCGCGCCCTGGTGGGGAGTGTCAATGCCACCTGCGAGGAATGTCCACTTGGGCTGGACCTCACGCAGGCGGATTTCTCCGTCGGCGTTTTTGCCCACACCATGCTCGCCAACTGCGAACAGGCCGCCCAGGTTGTCTACAATTACACGGGTGATCTGCCCAGTGAAGTTGCAACCTACGAGGACCTTTGGAAGTTCACACTGGTCAACTACAACGCTGGCGGCGGCTGTCTCGCCGAAGCCATTACCAACGCCTCAAGCAGAGGCTTGGATATGACCTGGGAAAATGTTTCCCCCTACCTCACTGGCGCATGTTCCGGCGCTGTGGATTACGTTAACGATATAAGCAAATAATTCCTGTCACCGGAATTATTTTTGCGGCCATCGAATATTTTTCGATGGCTTTCTTTTTTTGCATATCTGGAAAAAAAGTTCCATGCCTCATGCTTTATTCTCCGAACCCGGCGGGTGGGATGCCCAGCGCCTGGATCAACCGCGCCCAGTAGTTGACCTGTGCCGCTGTGCTGGCAAGGATAACAAACTCGCGTTCTGTGAAGGCAGTTTTTACTTTCTCAACAAGATCGGGGTGAAATTTCAGCGGGGTTTGCGAAATAAGGCGGCTATAGGCAATGGCTAATTTTTCGCGTTCAGAGAACGTGTTCACACTTTCATAATCTCCGCGCAGGGATGCGGCCTCTTCGTCTGTGATGCCATGCTGGCGGTGTTCGTGGGAATTCATGTCAATGCAAAAAGGACAGGCGGCGGCGTAGGAGGCGGTCATGCGGATGAGCTTGAGGATGCGTTTGTTCATTGCTCCATCTTCGTGGGCGACGAGGGCTTCCATGATGCCAGAGCCAATGGCGGCTTTGGGATACCAGGCAAGGATGCGGGCGGGCAGCATGGTTTTGCCGGTAATTTTTTCAGAAAACCAAATCCCAAATTTCAGGAAGAATGGAATTCGTTTTGGTTCCGGGATGAAGGCGTGCATGAGACTCCTTGGTTTTGGTCGAGCAGGAAAAGGGTTCGGGGCGGGAATTTTTGGGGTGGCTGAGCAGGATTCGGCTAGGAAAGAGGCGGTTTCACCATCCATGTGGATGGTTTTTCCCATTGACAAATTCCAGAATCTGCTTAAAATACCATCCATACAGATGGTAAGGAGATGGTAAAAATGGCAGAAACTGAGAAAATTACGATCAATTTGGGAGCTGTGGATCTTGGGAAGATCGACCTGCTCGTGGAGCAGGGCCACTACTCCAATCGCACAGATTTTATCCGCTCGGCGATCCGTTCGCAACTGGAAAAGCATACGCTGGAGGTGCAGCAGTCGGTGACGCGGCATTCGTACGGGGTGGGTGCATTTGAGCATACGCTTGCGGATTTCGAGCGGTACAAGGCGAAGGGTGAAAAAATAAGGATTAGCGTCATAGGGGTGTATAGCATCCCCAATGAGGTACCGGCGGCTTTGGCCGACGAGGTAGTTGAGTCGATCAAGGTATATGGCATTTTTCAGGCGAACGGTGCGGTGAAGGCCGCGTTGACAAAATCAGGAAAATTAAAATGATGGAAGATCAGGCATTACCTAAAAACTGGGCTGTTCGATTCTTTACGATCTTTACCGGCCAGGCATTCTCACTGTTCGGCTCATCGCTGGTGCAGTTTGCGCTGATCTGGTATCTCACGCAAAAGACAGGCTCGGCGACGGTGCTTGCAACGGCTTCGATGTTTGCAATGTTGCCGCAAATTTTATTGGGGCCGATTGCTGGAACAATTGTGGATCGTGGGAATCGCCGCCTGATCATGATCTTTTCGGATGCGACGATTGCGATCTTCACGCTTCTCCTCGCGTATCTGTTCTGGGTCGGCAAGGCGGAAGTGTGGCACATTTATTTAATTTCGGCGGTCCGCTCTGCGGGAGGCGCTTTCCATTACCCGGCAATGGCGGCATCCACTACGCTGATGGTTCCGAAGGAACAGCTTTCGCGCGTGGCGGGCGCGAACCAGACCATGCAGGGATTGGTAAGCATTGTGGCTCCGCCGGTGGGCGCACTGCTCGTGGCCGTGATGGCGACCCAAAACATGCTGATGATCGATGTGGTCACCGCCTTGATGGGCATCACTCCCCTGCTGTTCTTTGCCGTCCCACAGCCCAAGCAGGAGGAACACCACGAGTCCGCGCCGAAGAAAAGTTTTATGCAGGATATGGGCGCGGGGATCAAATATATGCTTTCGTGGCCGGGTCTGTTAATGCTGGGACTGGTGGCGACCATGTTAAACTTTTTGCTCGCTCCCACCGGCGCGTTGACTCCCCTGCTTGTGACCCGCTATTTTGGTAAAGGCGCGTTGGAGCTTGGCAGCCTCGATTCGTTCTTTGGTGTTGGGATGATCGCCGGAGGAATCACGTTGAGTATTTGGGGCGGGTTCAAGAAGAAGATTATCACCTCCCTTTCCGCGATCATCATGTTCAGTTTTGCGATCATTGCGATTGCCATTGCACCCGCGGACAAATTCTGGGTCATGGTCGCTGCGATGTTCGTGATCGGGTTTATGATGCCGATGGCAAACGGCCCCATCCACGCGTTGTTCCAGTCGCTGATCGAGCCGAATATGCAGGGACGCGTCCTTTCGCTGGTCAGCAGTGTGGCGCAGGCGATGATGCCGCTCAGCCTGATCGTGGCGGGTCCCGTGACGGATGCAACCAGCTACCAGGCCTGGTTCTGGATTGCGGGAATTTTGAATCTTGTAATTGGCGTGGGTAGTTTCTTCCTCCCTGCCATTATCAACATCGAAAGTAACCATAAACATACCCAGCCCGCGGAGGCAAATGCAAATATTGTCATGTAAAAAACAAGTGGTATAATTCGCCAGCTTGAAATTGGAGAGGTCGCGTAGTCTGGCTTAGCGCGCACGCTTGGAAAGCGTGTAACCCACAAAGGTTCGCGGGTTCGAATCCCGCCCTCTCCGCCAGCAAAATCCCTCGTCATGAGGGATTTTTATTTTGAGGTTCGCGCGCCCCCATTGAGAGGATGATATTCGAATCCCGCCCTCTCCGCCAGTAAATCCCTCGTCATGAGGGATTTTTGTTTTGAGGTTCGCGCGCCCCCATTGAGGGGATGACATTCGAATCCTGCCCTCTCCGCCAGTAACGTCCTTCACAAGAAGGACGTTTTTATTTTAAGGTTCGCGAATCCCATTGAAGGATGTTTTATTCGAATCTCGCTCTCTTCGCCAGTAGAATCCCTTAAGCGATGTCATGCTTCCCTTCGTTCAGCATCTCTTCCATTGGACAGTGGACTCGGGCTGAAAAGAAAAAGACCTGATCTAGCGACCAGGTCTTTTTGTACTGCATCTTTTTATGGAGTAGGAGTTGCTGTTGCTTCCGGTAGCGGCGTTGATGTTGCTGTGACGGTCGGTTCTGGTGCGGGGAGCGGTGTGCCTGCAAAAATCAGTAGGTCTGCCTTGATGTCGGCGTGGCCGGGGACATCCGCTTTGCTGGTGGAAATGAATTCGTACAGCAGGGAGGAGTCCCAACTGCCAGCGCCAAGAATGTCTGTTCCGGTGGATTCGGCGTCGGCGCGGCGTGAACCGGCCATGATCCCGGCATAGTTGCTCAGGTCAAGCTGTGCGGACGAGACTGCCACATCCACGGAATGACAGGAAACGCAGGAGAGCGAGCCGACATACCAATAGTTGGCTTCAATGAAGAGCGGTTTCACTTCTTCAAAGGTAGATTCGCAATCTTGTCCGTTGACATCCACAAATTGGAACGCCTCGGTTTCGGAGGAGCCAGCCGCCACCCATGCTCCTATCAAATCCGTTGCGGCGACGCGACACTGGTCGGGAACAACCGCTTCACCGCCGGCAGGGATTTCCATAGCGGGCAGTGTGGCAGGCAGCAAGGTGGGGACGGGCGTGCGGTCGACAGCCAATTTGCCACGGTTACAGGTTAACGTAAACCCACAAGCGTTGATGTACAAGAAGCCGATCCACGCAAGCACGCCAACCACGAAAACGGTCAATGTGCCATAGATATATTTTTTTACATCGTCATTCATTAGACTGCCTCCCTATTGCCCTTCTGCCGCTTTGAGCGTGCGAATGTAATTAACCAAATCCCAGCGCTCACGCACGGTCAGGTTTTCGTTCAGAGGCGGCATTTGACCGGAGAACTCGACTTCAGGGAAGAGCGTGTTGTTCGGGTTGAAGATGCCGTTGGAGATGGTGAGGAACAGACTTCCATCGGTCTTGCTCTGGACCAGTTCACTGGTGAGGTTGGCAGGCTTCTTTTTGACCAGGAAGGCAGAGATCGTCCCGGTTCCCTGCCCGCCATCGCCATGGCACATCAGGCAGTGAATTGCATATAATTCCGCGCCACGTGCAATGGAAGTTTCATCCGCAGGCACGGGGTTTAATGGAGCGCCTTCGCCGGGGATGTAGGCAGCGCCTTCCACAGGAATGGACTGGGCAGGCACGGGCAGGGGACCGGCGCCGGTTACCATGTCAACATCCTGATTTCCATAGGATGGCTGGATCTCCATGAAGACGACCCAGTCAATTTTGATCACATCGAAGGCAAAGACCGCCAACGCGCCAACGAGCACGGCAAGCGCTGCAAATACGACAAGGAGTTGTTTAAAGAGTCTCATAGGTGTTGCGCCTCCGACGGCCTTACGGATTCAGCGCCCATTTTCTTCAAAACGTCTGTAACTTTCTGTTCTTCAACATGCGAGCATTCAATGAGAACCGCAATCTTCCCATCGCTTACCTCAGGGACGTACTTCATTGGGCGATAGTTGGGGAAGAAGCTGTCCAAAAATACGCCGAGGAAGGTGGAGAGCAGCATACCCAGCATGGTCAATTCAAATAACACAACCACAGTGGGCGGGCCTGGAACGAACGCCTGTGAACTTACCTGAATTGGGTAAGGGTACAGAAATGGGGCTACATAGGTGAGGAATACTCCCCCGCAAAATCCCAGGATGGCCCCGCCCATCGCGATGCGTGGAACGTTGGTCCATTGGCTCGGGCGTCCCAACATCGCTTCGGTGACGGGGACGCCGGAGATGACATTCATGCAGTCGTCGTGAACACCGATCGAGCGGAGATGCTCTATCGCATCGGCAGCAGGTTCGAGGTCCGAAAAGACCGCCAACAAATCTACAATTTCAGATTCAGCCATTTCGTCCTCCTATTCCAATTCGCTGACCGTAACAACGGTTTCGCGTCCAAATTTCTTAAGTTCATGCGCCATCTGGCCTTCCTGCACTTCCCAAACCGGGATGAGTGGGATCAACCTGGATGCCGCCATGTAAAGCAGAATGAAGAAGGCCAGGGTACCAATGCCCAACGGAATTTCGATGCCGGGCTGGTACAACCGCCAGGTGAACGGCATACGGTTGATACTGAGGGAAATGGGGATGATGATGTAACGCTCGAACCACATGCCGACGTTGATCAATAAACCAACGGTGAAAACGATCCACGGTGTGGAGCGCCAGCGGGCATTCCACAACACTGCCCATGGGATCGCGATATTGAAAATGAGCATGGCAAACCACATCCAACCCATAGGGCCGGCCTCGTGAAAGTGGAGCAATTGTTTCGTCCACTTATCGCCGCCATACCATTGCACCATGTAATCGTTGAAGAAGAAATAGGCCCACGCCATGGAAATGATGAGCATGAGTTTACCGATGGCTTCAAAGTGTTCGGGACGGATGAAGTATTTCATATTCTTCATCGTTCCGCGCACAACTGCCAGCACCATGACGACCGCACCCATACCGGAATGCAGAGCGCCAACCACGAAGTATGGGCCAAAGATGGTGGAATTCCAACCGGGGCGGGTTGCAGCGGCGAAGTCCCAGGACACGATGGTATGTACGGAGAACATGACCGGGATGATCGCGAATGCAAAGATGTTCATGGCATTGCGAAGATGAGTCCACTCGCCCTCGGTGCCGCGGAAGCCAAGCGCGAGAACCTTATAGAAGGTTTTGCGCCAGCCATTGGAACGGTCACGCGCCATGGCCAGGTCGGGGATGAGCGGCAGGAAGAGATACATGGTCGATGAAAGCAAATAGGTTGTGATGGCGAGCAAATCCCAGGAGAGCGGAGAATGGAGGTTGGGCCACAACATGCGTTGGTTGGCATATGGGAAGAGCCAGTAGGAAAGCCATACGCGGCCCATGTGCATGAAAATGCTGAAACCAGCCTGCACCAAACCAAAGGTGGTCATCAACTCGGCAGCGCGGGTAAATGGACGGCGGAACTCAGCCTTGAACACACGCAGGATGGCGGAGATGAATGTGCCTGCGTGGCTGATACCGATCCAAAAAACGGTGTTGACGAGGAAAATACCCCAATAGGAGGGGCGATTCACACCTGCTACACCGAGGCCTTCCGCGATCATAACGCCCCACGAATAAAACAAGCCATAAACAACAATGGCGGAAAGGACGCCGAACACCACCCAGAATTTCCAAGAGGTGGTGTGCATTGAATCCATCACCATTTCGTTCATTTGCCCGCGGGGAAGCGGGTCGAGCATCAAATGTTTTTCGCGGAAATGTTCCTCATTGTGACCAGAGTGGCCAGCGGGAGCATGTTCCGCATGTTTTTTCTCGTATGCCATAATTACCCTCCCTTGAAGTAGGTCACACTCGGAAGTGTGCCAAGTTCTTCAAGATGTTTCACACCGTGGGCCTGTTTCGCCAGTTGGGAAACAAGGCTTTCGTGATCGTCCATGCGGCCAAAGGTGATGGCGTTCGCGGGGCAGGCTTGTGCACAGGCGGTCGTAAATTCACCATCCACCACTTCGCGGCCTTCCGATTTTGCCTTATCCTGCGCTTTGTGGATGCGCTGGATGCAGAATGTGCATTTTTCCATCACACCGCGGCGGCGGACGGTCACATCCGGATTGAACTGGTTTGGCAAAGGTTCGGGGCGTTCATAATCGCGCCAGTTGAAGGACCGCACCTGATACGGGCAGTTGTTCGCGCAATAACGCGTACCCACACAACGGTTATACACCTGCAGGTTGAGTTGTTCAGCCTGTGAATGCACTGTTGCAAACACAGGGCAGACCGGCTCGCAAGGAGCATGACCGCATTGCTGGCAAAGCATGGGTTGGTTGGGGGTCATCTTTACTTCGGGATATTCACCCTCCCAGAAGCGCTCGATGCGGATCCAGTGCATGGTGCGGCCATAGGCTGCATCCTCTTCACCGACGAAGGTAAGATTATTTTCCATGGCGCAGGCGGCCACACAAGCCTGGCAGCCCGTGCAAATGTCCTGGTCGATGACCATGCCCCATTTGCCGCCCTGTTCCTCGCTCAGTTTTACTTCGGAAATTTTCAAATCAGCTAATGTCGCCATCATTATCGCTCCTCGCCAAGGCCGATTCCATAGACGCCCATCAAACTTTCAAGGCGTGAAAGCGGCTTCTTTTTACCAGTCTTCTCAACTTTGACTTTCATACCAGCAAACGCAAGGTCACCGGCTTCATTGAAATGCTGGCCGAGCAGATCGGCAGGATTGACTCCGCGATTCTCCGCATAGCGGCCATAAGCAGTGTGACCCTGACCAAAAGGCATCGCGATCGTATCGGGGCGGATGGCTGGGTACACATAAACGGGCACTTCCAACTCCCCGGCTTCGCTCACGACCTTCACCACGTCATCATTTTCGATCCCAAGTTCATGGGCGGTCTCAGGATTCATCTCAACCCAGGTGTTCCACATCACCGTGGTGGTGGGGTCGGGTAATTCCTGCAACCAGGGCTTGTTCGCGCCGGCCTCAGCCAATGTGGGTGAAACGAACGGGACAAAGAAGAACTCACCTTCCCCGGCGAATTCCGCTTCTGCAGCGGCAATAGTACGGTTGAGCACATCGCCTGCAACAGGAGCAATGCGGGCATCGGACATCTTCCAATAACCGCCATATTGCTGGAAATACGCCATAAAGGTGGGAAGATCGGGTCCGGAGATGGAGCCGTCCGCCTCGTTCATCAACGAAGCGACCCTGCTTTGCAAGAATTCAACCTCATCTTTGAAAGGCAGCGCCGTGGCAAACGCATCGCCAGCTAATTGTGCCGCAGCAATCAACACATCCGCAGTGGCGCGGGTATTGTAGAAGGGTGAAACAACGGGCTGTGCACCGGACAACACGGGCTGGGCCGAGCCAGTGGCTACACGCTGGTAACCCCATGATTCAAGTCCATGATGATCGGGGAAGACGTAGTCCGCTTCGAGTGTAGTTTCGTCCGGGAAGGTCGCAAAGGAGATAATCTGCGATACATTTTTGCTTGCACCGCCAAAGTCAAGCGAGGCAGGCAACTCGAACAGCGGATTAACTCCGTGCACAAACAACACCTTGATTGCGCCATCAGACATCTTCTTCACAAATTCCTGCATTTCCTGTGCGGAAGCAGGGCGGCTGTATTCGGTCTGATTTGGGGCGAGGGCGGAAAGGTACACACCACCGGGTTTGCCAAAATTATCGGAGAGGGCATTCAATGCAAGCACGGCTTCGGCAACAGCAAGTCCGTTGCTCTGACCGAGCGCCGGGCCGCCGGGGATGGCGAGTGCGCCCGTTGAACCGGCGAACAACTCTGCGAGGTGTTCAAGCGTTTCGAGCTTGATACCGGACTTCGACGCAACATCGATTGGATCCACATCGGCGAAGACGCTCGGCATGGAACCGCCGCGAA
>JACPVB010000075.1 GCA_016191985.1 Chloroflexota bacterium
AAATGACTTCAATAAGAAGCCATATCCCGGCGCTGATAAAGGCGACAGCAATGCCAATGTTTCCATTAACTTGCCAGGTCAATAGGCCAATTGGGATCAGGTAAAAAATGGAAAAGGAAAGCTCGGCCCCTGTTATAAAATCAAGGATTGCCACGCCGCACAAAAGGAGTGCCCCCAGGGTTGTCCAGAATGCCTTGTTTGTTTTATTCAAGCCCGGAACGAACTTCGTCATTTGTTCATAGCCTTTGAAGGAACACCAGTAAAAAAAATAAAAAGAGCGCACACCTTTCATGAGAGTGGGGTGTGCGCCCCGGTCATTTGCTACTCATCCATGCCTGCTCATGAATCGCTCCATGCGCAGGAGTGCTTCCTCGATTTTTTCATACGCAGTTGCATAACACGCCCGCACGAACCCGTCTCCGCCGGGACCGAAGGCGTTGCCCGGCACTACGGCAACCCCCTCCTCACGCAGGAGGGACTCGGCGAAGGTTTCATCGTCCATGCCGGAGGCGCGGATGTTGGGGAATGTATAAAAAGCGCCACGCGGCTCAAAGGTCGAGAGACCGAGGCGGTTTAATCCCGCCACCAAAAGCCTGCGGCGGCGATCATATTCGGTCACCATTTCCTGAATGTAGGGTTCGCCCGTCTTCAAGGCTTCGATGGCGGCATCCTGCGCGGTGGTGGGTGCAGACATGATAGTGTATTGATGGATGCGCACCATGCCCTGGATGATGTCGGTTGGGCCGCAGGCGTAGCCAATGCGCCAGCCGGTCATGGCGTAATCTTTTGAAAAACCACCAAGTAAAATTGTGCGGCGTTTCAGGGTTTCATCCAATGCGGGAAAGCAGACGTGTTCAAAGTCATAGACGAGGCGGTCATAAATTTCATCGGACACCACGAGCAGATCGTATTGTTCTGCGATTTTACCGATCTCCAACATCACTTCACGCGGGGCCACCGCGCCCGTCGGGTTGGACGGATAACCGATAAAGATAACCTTCGTGCGCGGGGTGATAGCCTTGCGGATATCGTCCGGGTCGATGGTGAAATTATTTTCCAATCGGGCGGGAATTTCAATCGGTACACCGCCAGCCAAAATCACCTCGGCCTGGTACGAAACAAAACAAGGGGTGGGGATGATGACCTCGTCGCCCGGCTCGAGAATGGCGGTAAACGTAAGATACAACGCCTCCGAAACGCCGACCGTCGCAACCACCTCGCTCGCGGGGTCATATTTCACTTTGTATAAATTTTGCAAATTGTCGGCAATGCCCTGGCGCAATTCCATTTTGCCGTGGTTGGATGTGTAATGCGTCTCGCCGTTTTGCAGCGAGCGGATGCCCGCATCGAGGATCGGCTTGGGCGTTGTGAAATCCGGTTCGCCGATTCCCAGCGAGATCACATCCTTCATCGTCGCGGCAATATCGAAAAACTTGCGAATGCCGCTGGGCTTTAACCCTGCCACACGTTTTGAAAGTCTTTGTACTTCACTAATTTCCTGCATCGAGCCTCCTGTTTAATTTAAATGGATTGTACATGCCAGTCGTCTGAAATTTCGTGATAGGTCAATTCAAAAGCGAGACCATCCACCGTTTTCACGCGGAACCCTTTTTCACCGGGGCCGTGCCAGCGTGAAATGATCTCCGCGATCTCGTAGCGGCGTCCCATCCATATTAATGAAAGGGGGCGTTCCGCATATTCCGTACGACCCAACGGGTCGGAGCGACATTCAACAGCTTCCATGAGATTTATAGGATGATGGAACTTGTGTCGCCGATATTCAACTGCATGACGTGCCCATCGCCTCTTGCCTTAACCTTTGCCTGTGTGCCGATCAATGAGCGACTCAGCGCCGCATCCTTGATCTCGCAATCCGCTTCGAGAATGCTCTCCGAAATCTGACAGTTCTCTATCTTGCAGTTCGCGCCAATCGAAGCATACGGCCCGATGGTTGAATTCTTTATTTCAGCGGATGGATGAATAAAAGATGGTTCAACGACCTTTACCTGTGTACCTGTGTACCTGTTTGCCTGTCTACTGTTTTTCTCCAATAAAATTTTATTCGTGTCCAGCGTCGCTTCGATGGTTCCAGTATCCAGCCAGGTGCTGATCTCCTGCGTGCGGATTTTGGCTCCATGTTCGATCATGACTGTGACCGTGTCCGTGAGAAAAAATTCGCCCTTGAGCATGATCTTGCGCTCCATTTGTTCGTCAATTGCGGCGAGGAGATTTTCTGCACTTTTAAAATAATAACACCCAACCACCACAAGGTTATTTTCCATCGTTTGTGGTTTTTCGATGAAACGGGAGACCCAGCCCTCCTGGTTAACCTCCGCCACACCGAAGCGGCGGGGGTCTGGTACAGGCATCACCCAGGCCACCCCATCGGCAGTTTCCTGCGAGAGGAAGGAAAAGTCTGTTTCCATGAGCGTATCTGAAAAGCAGACGATCATCGGTCCGCGCAAATATTCGCGGGCCAGCGCCAGCGCGTGGGACTGTCCCTTCATTTCATGTTGTACTACGTAATGAGCTTTAAGATTGGGGTAATATTCTTTGATAAAGACGGGAATTTGCATCTCACCCAGGAATGGCCCCGTGATAAAAACAAATTCCAGATTTTCAGGATTCGGCAGGGTCTTGAACATGTCGAGCAGATGTTCAAGCGAAGTTTTGCCTGCCACGCTTACGAGCGGTTTGGGCTTGCTCCAGGTATGGGGTCTCATGCGTGTGCCCCAGCCTGCCATTGGGATGACGATCTTTAAGGATTCATTTGTCATGGGTGGATGGATTCCATTTGTTGCTGTTGAATTTTCGCGCAGACTGTATTATACCGTCTGCAAATCCCCCGGAGATTTTCAAAAAACCTACAATTACCATTCCCCAAAATTGGCTGAACCCTGGCCCGAGCGGTAGGATTCCAACAGGCGGCGGTGGGAGAGGAATGTATTCGCAGGCAGTTCATTTAAAGGAAAGAGCCGCATCTCTGAGATTTCGCCGTCAGGCTTTCCTGTAAATTTAAAGTCCCTGCATAAAAATACGATGGCATGGTCGGTCTTCCATTGGATGAAGCTCGTGAAGGCGCCCATCAGGGTCAGTTCATCTAATTCCGCGCCTGTTTCTTCGTACGCTTCACGCCGCGCGGCTTGTTCGAGGGTTTCGTTTCGTTTGAGTCCGCCGCCGGGCATGAACCAGCCCGAAAGGTAGGTGTGATGGATCAGCCACACTTTATCATCTTCCAGCATCATTACCCGCACCCCCATGCGGACGGGACGAAAGATGAAGCAGTAAATTTTGTAGGCAAGGTAAAGCAGTTTGATATACATCTATGAAGGTCCCTTATGCTCCCTCCGCCGTCACTTCGACAGGCTCAGTGCAAGCCTCGGCGGAGGATGGGAGTTGGACGTTTCGCCGAGGACGGCGCTTTGAGCCTTGTTTATTTTATGAATGTCCCAAAATTGGGTGGGGACGATAGGCCTCTTCCAGCTTTTTGACTTCATCTTCTGAAAGATGAATTTCCAAAGCGGCAATGGCTTGGTCCAAATGCTCGATCTTGCTGGACCCGATAATTGGTGCGGTGACGTGGGGCTTGTTCAACACCCAGGCCAATGCAACCTGCGACGCGGTGACACCGCGTTCTTTCGCGACCTCATCCGCCCGCTCTGCAATGACAAAATCCTCATCGCGGAAATATAACTCGTTTGCAAATGGGTCGCTTTGTGCGCGGGTGGTTTCGCCGCCCCCGCCGCGTTTGCGATTCCCCGCAAAGAATCCGCGTGCCATCGGGCTCCAGGGGATGAGACCAATACTCTGGTCAATGCAAAGCGGAATCATCTCGCGCTCCTCCTCGCGATAGACAAGGTTGTAGTGGTTTTGCATCGAAACAAATTTCGACCAGCCGTTCATTTCGGAAACATGCAAGGCTTTCATAAACTGCCACGCAAACATGGACGACGCGCCGATGTACCTTGCCTTGCCTGCGCGGACGACGTCGTTCAAGGCCTCCATCGTCTCTTCGATGGGGGTGTTGTAGTCCCAGCGGTGGATTTGGTACAAGTCCACGTAGTCCATTTGCAGGCGCTTGAGGGACTTGTCAATCGAGTCCAGGATGTGCTTGCGGGAGAGGCCGCGGTCGTTCACGTCAGCACTCATTTGCTGGTAGACCTTCGTGGCGACAACAATATTTTCGCGCTTGATGCCTTTGAGCAGATTACCTGTCACAACTTCGCTTTCGCCCAACGAATACACATCCGCCGTATCGAAGAAGTTGATTCCAGCATCCAGCGCGCGTTTGACGAAGGGTTTGGCTTGCTCTTCCTCCAACACCCATTCGCGCCATTTCTTTGAACCGTAGGTCATCATCCCCAAACACAGGCGTGAGACTTTTAATCCAGTTTTACCGAGGTTCGTGTATTGCATGGT
>JACPVB010000076.1 GCA_016191985.1 Chloroflexota bacterium
GCACATTCTTTAGATTTGCCTCTGTAAAGTACTCATTCCTTTCATGTTTTACTTTGTTATAACTTCGCCACCAAATAGGGTTTTGGGCGGAACTCCAATTCTTCCAAGGCTGTAGCCTATGGCTAAAGCGAGGAATATATACAAATTCTTTTTTGAAACCAGGCAGATTGCGATCAATAATTTCTCGGTACTGATTAATATTCTCAGCAGGCGAATTTGGCTCTAATAAACCACAAATACATTTTGCAATAACATCAACTTCTGATGAAGATGCAAGAAGTAAATGCGCCGATTCTATTGAGTATGTCCGAAAATTCTTTTTGTCAAATTCAATGAATCTCGATATTTGCTCTAAATCACTTTCAAGGGCAAGGAAGTAATTCCAGTGAATGAGAGATTCTTTTATTTCTATTCCCATCTTTGCCTCCTTAGTTTTTCCATAAACGCTATTCTCTGCGATAATCACCCAACGCCTTATATCCAGCATTATATCGCCCTGACCTCAGAATCTTCCTTTTTCTCTGGTAAAATACAGCCCGACGATTTCAGCCCGCCACTCCTTTCTGGCCGTTCTGAACGTCAAAAATTCTTCGTCGTGTAGGTTGCGTTCTCTAACGCAACCATTGGCATTAGAGAATGCCAACTGCGCGCGGCATATATTTCAAGGAGTAAGTAAAAAATGGTAAGAATTCGTTTACGTCGTATTGGTCTTAAAGGCCAACCCACGTACCGCCTGGTGGCTGCCGATAAAGAGTCCCCGCGCGATGGCCGCTTTTTGGAAATTTTGGGTGTCTACAATCCCCGCACCAACCCCGCGACAATTCATTTAAAGGAAGACCGCATCTTCCATTGGATGAAGAACGGTGCCCTGCCCACCGAGTCCGTGGCGCAGATTTTCAAGTCCGCCGGCACACAGGATCGCTTTGAACGCTTCAAGAAGGGTGAGTCCATCGAAACCCTCGTCGCTGAAGCCGCCGAAGCGGAGACCAAGCGCGCCGCGCCTTTCAAGACCCGCAGAGATTAATTGATCATGTCGTTGCGAGGAGGGCTTTAGCCCGACGAAGCAACCTCCCACAGAGTTGGGGATTGCTTCGTCGGAAAGAGCATCCTCCTCGCAATGACATACAAGAGTGATTATGAAAGACCTCATTGAATACATCGCCAAGTCCCTCGTTGAGCATCCCGAGGAAGTCAGTGTGACGCAGAGCAACGGCGGCCGTGTCCGCATCGAGCTGAGCGTCGCCAAGGATGACATGGGGCGCGTCATCGGCAAGGGCGGCAAGGTGGCGAACTCCATCCGCACGCTGCTGCGAGTGGCAGCCGAGCGCCAGGGGAAGCAGGCCACGCTGGATGTAACGGAACCCTAATGGCAACAGAAAAACAGGCAGGCTCGCCAACAAAAGGCGAGTCTATTTATTTGGCGATAGGTTTTCTCCGCCGCCCGCATGGAGTCGGCGGCGAGATCATCATGGATTTGCACACCGACTTTCCCGAGCGCATTAAAGCGGGCCGCAAAGTTTACATCGGCGAAAAGCACGAAGTCGCCACCTTTGGAACCATCCGCGAGCATGGGGATGGATTGCTTATCAAAATCCGCGGCTACGAATCACCCGAAGAGATCGGGCGCTTTCGCAATCAGTGGGTGTATGTCAAAGCAAAGGAAGTGCCGCCGCTCCCTGAGGGCCAGTATTACAAATATGAATTGATCGACCTCGATGTCGTCGAAGATAATGGCAATGCGCTTGGCAAGCTGGTTGAAATTTTGGAAACTGGTGCAAATGATGTGTACATCGTGCGGGATGAAACGGGCAAAGAGATTCTCCTCCCCGCCATTCCCCCGGTCATTCTCAACGTGGATATGGAAGCCCGCGTGATAAAGGTTCACTTATTGGATGGGTTGGTTGATGAGCGTAATTCATAAATCGTAAATCGCATCGGGGAGTGATAAAATTCCAAATCGCTTATGGAAGATAAAAAGTATTGGATCGGTTTCAACCTCATCAAAGGCATTGGCGCAGTCCGTATGCAGGGTCTGGTCGCTTACTTCGGCGATCTTGAATCTGCCTGGAGTGCGGACCCTGTCCATTTGGCAGAAGCAGGTCTCGGCGCGAAAGTGATCGAACGAGTCGTCACGGCAAGAGAAACTGTCAGCCTCGATAAAGTCTGGGAGAAGATCGAGTCGCAGGGCATCACCATCCTCACATGGGGCGATGAAAATTATCCAGCCCGTTTAAAAGAAATCGACCAGCCGCCGCCTGTGTTATACATTCGCGGTGAATATTTGCCAGATGATCTGTTTGCCGTCGCCATCGTTGGCACGCGCAAGGTCACGCCCTATGGCAGGCAGGTGACGGAAGAGATCGCATCGTTTCTCGCCGCGAACGGGATGACGGTCATCAGCGGCCTCGCGCGCGGCGTGGATGCCATCGCGCATCAAACCGCCCTGAAAGCTGGCGGGCGGACGATAGGCATTCTCGGCTCTGGGGTGGATAAAATCTATCCGCCGGAGCATCGCGCCCTTGCCGAAAAAATGATGGAACGCGGTGCGATCATCAGCGACTATGCAGTGGGCACGCCGCCCGATGCTTCCAATTTTCCACCTCGCAACAGAATCATTTCGGGGTTATCTTTGGCGGTGGTGGTGATCGAGGCCGCGGAAACAAGCGGCGCGTTGATCACCGCCGAATTCGCCGCCGAGCAGGGACGTGAAATTTTTGCCGTGCCGGGCAGCATCCTTGCGCCGCAAAGCAAAGGCACGAATCGTTTGATCCAAAAAGGCGCATTGCCATTGCTCACTCCCGACGACCTGATGCAGGCCTTGGATTTGACCCGCGTGGGCGCGCAAAAATCGGCGCGAAAGATTTTGCCCGCCGATGAAACCGAAGCGCGCGTGTTGAATGTGCTGGGCAGTGAACCACTGCACGTGGATGAAATCCGCAACCAGGCTGGCTTGCCCATTGAGAAAATTTCTGCTACCCTTGCGATGATGGAGTTGAAGGGAATGGTGCGGCAGGTCGGCGGTATGAATTATGTCGCCATGCGCGAGGCACAAGCAGACTACAACGTTTAGGAGTTTATTGGCTATGAATTTTTCTCACACGTATGCGGTAATCATGGCGGGCGGCGGGGGAACGCGCCTCTGGCCTGTTTCGAGAAAGGAAAGACCCAAACAATTACTTCCTCTGCTGGGACAGGAAACCTTGTTTCAAAGCACAGTAAAACGCCTGGAAAATTTATTTCCGCCAGAGCGAATTTTGGTGGTGACCGTTGAAGAGCAGGCGCGCGAGATGAAGGTCCAGGCGCCTGAGATTCCCGAAGAGAATTATCTGATCGAACCCGCTCCGCGCGGCACAGCCTCTGTGGTGGGGATGGCGGCGATGGTGCTGCAAAAACGAGATCCAGACTCCTCGATGGCGATTCTGCCTTCCGACCACTTCATCCGCAATGTGGATTTGTTCCATTATCTGTTGAAAGCCGCCTTTGAAGTTGCGGATAATGGCTACCTCGTCACGCTTGGCATTACACCCACTGCTCCTTCCACGGCATATGGTTACATTCAACAGGGCAGGGCGTTGGACGGCGAATATAAATATCCCGCCTACACCGTGAAAAGTTTCAAGGAAAAACCCGACGAGAAGACCGCCCAGCAGTTGTTACATTCCGGTGATCATTCCTGGAACAGCGGCATGTTCATCTGGCGCGCCGATGCCATCATGGCTGAGATTCACAAACACATGCCGAAGCTGGGCACGGAGTTGATGACGATTGGCGAAGCCTGGGGAACCCCGAAACAACGGGATATTTTGAGCAAACGCTGGCATGGATTAAAAACCGAAACCGTGGATTATGGTGTGATGGAAAAAGCGGAACGCGTGGCGGTACTGCCGGCCGGCGGTTTGGGTTGGAGTGATGTTGGGATGTGGTCATCGCTGTTTGAAGTTTTACTGCCTGATATGAATGGGAATATTGCCACCAATTCCAGCCTGCATCTTGCGCACGAGACGCATAACACCATGGTCTATGGCGGTTCCATCGACCGCCTGATCGTCACCATCGGCGTGGACAGCCTCGTGATCGTGGACACGGGCGATGCCCTGCTGGTGTGTAAGACAGACCAGTCTCAGAAGGTCAAGGAAGTGGTCGAACACCTGAAAAAACACAGGCAGGATAAATATTTGTAAAATTCAGTACATCACGATTCTGGAGTCCATCAGCTTGCTGATGGGTAAAAGCGAGAAGCAAACCGATGAAACAGCCTGTTCTTGTGTGATCTATGATAAATTTTTGGATTGACCTTGCCAATCGGACAGCAAGCTGTCCGACTCCAGAGTGGAACCTGTGATTTACTGAAATTGGTATTTGTAAAAAAATGAAAAATTGCGTAGAATGATGCCCCGTCCCGTAACCATTCGGGATGGATTTGTGTTACTCTCACAAAGTTGGCGCATTTTGCGCTGGAGGATTGATGGAAGCATATTGTATGAAATGCAAGACAAAACGGGAGATTCAAGACCCTGTTGCGGCCTTTAATGCCAAAGGGTCTGCGGTTACCACTGGGATCTGTCCCGTTTGCGGCACAAAACTTTTTCGCATGGGCAAAACGGAAGCTCATGCTGGTTTGATTCCGCCGCCCAAGCCTGAGAAGGTGGAAGTGCGTGACGGCAAACTGGTGATCGTGGAATCGCCCGCCAAGGCAAAAACAGTCGGGCGTTTTTTGGGAAAGGGTTACACGGTCCGCGCTTCGGTGGGGCATGTGCGCGATCTTTTAAAATCACAGCTTTCTGTGGATCTGGAAAATAATTTCGAGCCGAAATATCGCGTGCCGAATGAAAAGAAGGAAGTTGTAAAGGAACTCAAAAAACTCGCGAAGAAATCCGAAGAGATATTCCTTGCAACCGATCCCGACCGCGAAGGCGAGTCTATTTCGTGGCATTTGATGGAAGCGGCGGAGATCGACCCTGGGCGCACCAAGCGCGTGGTCTTTCACGAGATTACGGCTCCTGCGGTGGCAGAGGCTTTCTCGCATCCACGCGAGATCAACATGGATTTGGTCAATGCCCAACAGGCGCGCCGTGTGCTGGATCGCATCGTCGGCTATAGCATCAGTCCTATTTTGTGGGAGAAGGTACGCGGACGTCTGTCAGCGGGGCGGGTGCAATCGGTGGCTCTCAGGCTGATCGTTGATCGGGAGCGCGAGATCGACGATTTCAAACCCGTCGAATATTGGTCCATCCACGCCGAGCTTAAACCAGACCATCTCAAATCCACATTTATCGCCAAACTCGTGCGTGTGGATGACAAGGAACCCGAGCTCCCCAACGAAGAGACTGTAAAACCGCTTCTCATCGACCTGGAAACTGCTTCGTTTTCCGTTACAAAAGTCAAACGCGGAGAGAGACGCCGCAAACCCGCCGGGCCGTTCACCACATCCACGCTGCAACAGGAAGCCTCGCGCAAACTTGGCTTTACCGCCAAACGCACAATGGGACTCGCACAGGGATTGTATGAAGGCCAGGATGTAGGCGAAGGCGGCACGACCGGCCTCATCACCTACATGCGTACCGACTCGATGAATGTTTCCGCGCTGGCTCAAAACGAGGCGCGCGAATATGTCACTGGCAAGTACGGCGCGGATTATCTGCCCGCCGAAGCGCCAGTTTACAAAACCAAATCCGCGGGCGCACAGGAAGCGCACGAAGCCATCCGTCCCACGTCCGTGATGCGTGACCCCGAAAAAGTAAAAGATTTTCTCGACCCTGCCATGTTCAAACTATATCGTTTGATCTGGCAGCGTTTTGTTGCCTCGCAAATGGAATCCGCGGTGTACGA
>JACPVB010000077.1 GCA_016191985.1 Chloroflexota bacterium
ACCTTGCCAAACCGGCAGGCACGGGACCTTTCCCCTCTGTGATCGTAATCCAGGAATGGTGGGGATTGGATGCCCAAACCAAATCTATTGCGGACCGATTCGCAAAAGAAGGCTATCTGGCCTTTGCGCCTGACCTGTATCACGGCGAACTTGCCAAACTCGGCGACGGTGACATGGCCATGAAGCTCGTGCAAAAATATGGGCCTCATGCGCCAAAGGAATTGGAAACCGTTTTCGACGCGTTGAAATCCCATCCCGATTGCAATGGCAAAGTTGGCAGTGTCGGCTTTTGCTTTGGCGGGAGGATGTCACTTGCCTTAAGCGCGGTCCGTCCACTTGAGGCGGTTTGCACATTCTATGGCGGCGGAATGCAAACGGTTTTCGATCAATTGCGCACCAACCTGAAAGCGCCTGTGCTTGGCTTCTTTGGCGATGCGGACACATCCATCCCAGCCGGGACGGTGGAGGAATTCGACAAACTTCTCGATGACGTTGGCGTGGAGCATGAAGTCATCACGTACCCTAATTCCGGTCACGCCTTCTTCCGCGATAGCGACCCAAGCGTGTACATCCCCGAAGCGGCAAAAGACGCCTGGGAACGCGCAAAGAAATTTTTCAACAAGCACCTTGGATAATAACGAAGGCCCCGCGTTAAACGCGGGGCCTTCGTTATTATTTACTCACCTTACGCAGGACAAGTATTTTCCACGGCATGTCCTTCGACTGCGCTCGGCGAGCTCTCGCTTCGCTCACATCATCCCGATATCCTTCGGGAGGACGAAGTTCGCGCTGAGCGGAGAGCGGGGGTTCGTCCCGCTCGTAGTCGAAGCGGAAGTGCGTAAGATGAATTATTTACTCACCTGTGCGAGCGAACTATTCTATGCTGAAATTGAAGTAAGCAATTGTTTATAGGGAATGATAAGCTCAAAAATAAATACATAAGCCATAATCGCAATCCATAAAAGCGGGACCAGCCAGCGGGTCTGCGCATGGAGACGTTCCGCCTTCTCCTGTTTTTTTTCATTTACAAGCACCATCATCATGACGGAAACAACCAGCGACAGAAAAACGATCAGGTAGGTCCAGATCATGAACTTGTCGATAAAGGTCAGGTAGCCGGTGGCAGGGACTCCCGCCACGAGCGAGATGTGATACAGAACGATGGCAACCAGCGTGGAAGAGACCAGCGCAAGGCGCTCGGTCGTGGCATTCGTCTTCATTAAATAAGACAACATGCCGATCATCACGATCACAATCGCAGCAAAGACCGTTTTCATAAACGCGCCGAACCAATCTCTTTCAAGGAATAGCCACAGGTTCAAACGGTCAAAGGTTATATCGGGGTCGCCATATTCGATGACATAAGTCGTACCTCCGTCATAGTTTTTATTATGGAACCATCCCGCAGGGTTAAACAGATAGGGGTCCACGATGATGGAGGAATATTCATACGAAATTTCGTCTGAGGAATACTCCTTATCTTCAATATAAACATCCACGTATAAATAATCGAACGGATAGTAGGTGTAATCCACCCTGCCGATCATATCGGCTTTGACGCGGTATTCATAATAGGTGAATGGAATCGACGTGCCCTGGTCTTGTACATCCAGCCCGGATGTGCTGTTCAAGACATCCCATTTCGGCTCGCGCTCACAAGGAGAATCCGCACAACTAAACATGAGATAAAAATCCATGGAATACGTACCGGCGTTCAGGTCAATATCGAATAGATTAAGGACGATGACTTGCACGTTGTAAACATCGGCAGAAATCTGGGCGGTATGACGGGCCAGCCTCGCATGTTGTTCTTTTGGCGCTATCCGCATTGGCGCAAAAGCCGAAAGGACAAAAATAACAGCAAAAAGGAAAATAAGATGATAAGCAAAAATTTTCTTCATTGCAATGCTCCCGTGTGAATTTTTTAAAATCGAACCAAAACAGGATTCAACAGTTTCATTATACAAAAAAGAACGGGATTGCGAAACACAATATTTATCAGTTGACAAATCCTCCGCACTCCTGTACCCTAGCTTCATGGACCCGCTCACCCCTACCCTCAGCCTGCCTCAACAACAAATCGTTGACTCTCCCCTCGGCATTAAGCTCTTCGTCCGCGGCAAGGCAGGGACCGGGAAAACCACCACAGGTGTGGAGCGGATGCGCCAACTGCTCGCCCAGGGCATCCCCGCAGACTCGATCCTCATGCTCACCCCGCAGCGGACGTTGCAGGAGCCGTATCTCGACCTGCTGTATAGTCCCGAACGGAGTGCAGGCGGCGAAGTCACCTCCGCGACGATTGGCGGTCTCGCCAAACGCATGTGCGACCTGTTCTGGCCCATCGCCGCAGAAGCCTCTGGATTTAAAAACCCGCAATTGCCCCCCACGTTCCTCACGTTGGAAACCGCGCAATACTATATGGCGCATCTTGTGCGCCCGTTGATCGAAGAGCAGGGATATTTTCAATCCCTTACCATCAACCGCAACCGCTTGTATTCCCAGATCATAGATAATTTAAATAAAGCCGCCGTGATCGGCTTCCCGCATACCGAAATTCAAGCACGCCTGGATTCCGCCTGGTTTGGCGACCCGTCCCAACGCCGCATCTATGCGGACGGGCAGGAATGCGCCTCGTTATTTCGCACATTCTGTCTCGAACATAATTTGCTTGATTTCTCGCTTCAATTGGAAGTGTTCGCAAATATTCTTTGGCCTCACCCACAAGTGCGGGAATATCTTTCGAGCCAATACCAGCATCTGATCTACGACAACGTGGAAGAGGATGTCCCCCGCGCGCATGATATCCTCCGCGAGTGGATGGATAATTTCCAATCGGCGCTGCTCATCCACGACAATGATGCGGGGTATCGAAACTTCCTCGGAGGAGATGCAGCTAGCGGCGCGGCCCTGAGCGAGTTGTGCGATCAGGTCATCTCGTTCGATGAAAGTTTCGTCTCATCCAATCCCATCCTTGAATTATCCGATGGACTGGTAAGCGCGATCCTGTCATCCGAAAGACAATCCCCTTCCACCAGTGAAGAGCGTGGATTTGAAATTCTGTCGGCGCGCTTCTACCCTGAAATGCTCGACCAGGTGACGGAAAAAATTTTGCAATCCATCGACGATGGCATCCCGCCGTCCGAGATCGTGATCCTCGCGCCCTATCTTTCGGATGCGCTGCGATTCTCAATTACAAATCGTTTGGGGGAAAAGGAAATTCCGTGGCGCACGCATCGTCCGTCGCGCTCGCTGCGGGACGAGACCGCCAGCCAAACGCTGTTGACACTTTCCGCACTGGCGCACCCACATTGGAATGTGCACCCGAATAAATATGATGTGGCTCATACATTGATGTTTGCATTGAACACGGACCTCGTGCGCGCGCAACTGTTGACCGATATTGTCTATCGTCAAAAAGACATCAAGCTCTCCACCTTTGAAGAGATCAAGCCTGAGATGCAGGAACGCATCACGTATGCGCTTGGTGAACGATACACCAACCTGCGTATGTGGCTGATGAATTATCGCGAAGACAACCCATTGCCGTTGGATTTTTATTTGCGGAAATTATTCGGCGAAGTGATCTCCCAGCCTGATTACGGTTTCCACGAAAACATGGACGCCGTGCGCGTGGCCGCAAGCCTGATCGAATCCATTAAAAAATTCCGCAATGCGATGGAGCCTTCAACACCAAACCTGTCGGGTTTCGATCTTGGAAAAGAATATCTCACGATGCTGGCAGACGGTGTGATCGCCGCGCAATATTTGGAATCATGGCGCAGTGAAAATAAGGATGCGGTTCTCGTCGCGCCTGCCTATTCCTTCCTGATGATGAACCGCCCTGCCACCATCCAATTTTGGATCGACCCTGGTTCCAGCGGCTGGGTGGAACGCCTCTCGCAGCCGTTGACTCATCCGTATGTGCTTTCACGTCAATGGGAGCAGGGACAGTTGTGGATGGATTCTGACGAAGTGGCCGCAGAAACCGAGTCCCTTGCGCGGTTGGTTGGTGGATTGCTTAGCCGCTGCAAGGAAAAAATCATTCTGGCGCTGGCAGATTTAGGCGAGGCAGGCTTTGAAGGACGCGGGGTGTTGCTGCGGGCATTTCAGAAAGTGTTACAACAAGACCAAATTTGAGGTATTTATGAGTAAAAAATTACCAGTATCCTTTGCCGTTCTATTTCTTGCCACTCTTGCCTGTCAATTTTTTTCCCCCCAAACAGCAGAGCCTACTACCGCACCCATTCCCACCGAAGAAGAAACCCAGGCCGTTGAACAACCGACGCAGGAACAAATTGTGGCTGAAGCAAACATCGCAGATTGCCCACTTTTCCCAGCGGATAATTATTGGAACACACCCATTGATGCGCTTCCGACTCACCCACAGTCTGATGCGTGGATCGAAAACATTGGCTCCGCTGAAGGTTTCCACATGGACTTTGGTTCAGGTGAAATCGACGGCGGCCTCATTGGAATCCCATTTCATGTCGTAACGGGATCAACCGTCCCGAAGTATGACCCGCAGTTTTATTATGCTGAGGAGTCAGATGTTGGGCCTTATCCAATTCCTGAAAATCCAAGTATTGAAGCTGGGGATGATCACCACATCATTGTGGTCGATACAGAAACTTGCACTTTATATGAAATTTTCGATGCAAGTTTTGACAATGGAAATTGGAGCGGCGGCGGCGGTGCAATTTGGGATTTGAACTCGAATGACTTTCGCCCCGCAGAATGGACATCTGCGGACGCCGCAGGTTTGCCCATTTTGCCTGGCCTTGTCCGTTATGATGAGATCGCCGCAGGTGAAATCAATCATGCCTTGCGCTTCACCGTGGAACAAACGGCTGGATATATCTGGCCTGCAACACATCAAACAGACGATCCACAAGATGGGATTCCTCCCATGGGCGCGCGTTTCCGCTTGAAAGCTGATTACGATATCTCAGGCTTTCCACCTGAAATGCAAGTTCTTTTGCAGGCGTTCAAAACGTATGGAATTATTCTCGCAGACAATGGCTCAAACTGGTACATCAGCGGCGCACCCGATGA
>JACPVB010000078.1 GCA_016191985.1 Chloroflexota bacterium
AGAAGGCAAGCCGCTCCACCTGCGCACCAATCCGTTGATCCGGCGTGTGTTCGGGTTCGAGGGCGAGCTGGCGCTCAAATCCCTCCAGCGCGACCGCAAGAAATACCTCACCACGTTACTCTCGCTCATGCTTAGCATCATTCTGTTCGTGGCTTTCAACGCCCTGAGGCTGTATACCGACACCACCACCCGCCTGGCTGTCCAAGCGATGAACTACGACCTACAGATCGATCTGGATTACCGTCAAAGCCATGCCAAGGATTTTGCTGAACGGGTCAGCGAGTTACCAGAAGTGCAACGGGTTTCCTACGATCGCTGCTCCCACGAGCAGTACATCCCCCCACGCGCGACGATCACGTACCCGGCGTACCAGGCACTGCAGGAGATGACCAGTCTTGAATTTGAATCTCTACCCGAACCTGTGGAAGGCGATACATACGCGTTTGTGCTCAAAGTGTGTACCGTGGGATCATCCGAGTTTGCCCACTACGCCGCGCAGCTCGGTCTGGACCTGCGGCAGTATTCCGATCCATCCGCGCCGCTGGGGATCCTGCTCAACCACACCACCCGGCGCCAGGGTGGCAAGCTGTACGATTTCGACCTCTTCAATCTGAAGCCGGGCGATACGATCACTGCCACTCAGATGTCTGGCTGGACTCCTCCCCAAGCTGGGAGCGAAGCAACACCCAACCTGACGTGGACGGTGGGCGCGGTCACCCAGGAGACACCCTTGGGCTTTATGGGGGGCGGTTCGGAAATGATCGTCTCGGACGTCGTCTTCGACGGTTTGAGCGAACGGATGCTGCAGTTGGGCCCGATCAATAACGGGCACATGACCGTCAAGAGCGATGACCCGGACGCGGCGGTGGAAGCCATCGAACGGCTCTACAAGTCTACGGTGGGGGGCAATTTCTCATACTATTCGATGAAGGAGTTCAATAAGAGCCAAACCCTGCAGACGATGATGACCAACCTGTTCTTCTATGGGTTTCTGACGCTGATTACGCTGATCGGGGTGACCAACATCATCAACACGCTGGATACCAACATCAAGCTGCGCCGGCGCGAGATCGCCATGCTCAAGTCGGTCGGGCTGACGCCGGGCGGCTTCCTGCGCATGTTACGCTACGAGAGCCTGTTCTACGGGTTGACCGCCCTGCTGTACGGGCTGCCAATCGGGATCGCACTCTCCTACTTGATCTATAAACAATTTGGCGGGGTCATTTATTTCGCCTTCAGCCTGCCCTGGTGGGCGATCGCGGCCTGCGTGCTGGGCATCCTGGCAATTGTTTTCGCCACCATGATGGTCTCGGGTGCGATGATCCGCAACGACAACATTGTGGATACGCTCAAAGAGGAAAATTTATAGACTCCTCAAAGAGCCTAAACACGAAGGACACAAAGGGGGCAAGGAAGGCCCTTGATCGGCTTTCTCCTTCGTGGCCTTGGTGTCCTTTGTGTTTGAAAAATGGTTTTACCGTTAAGCCGGTAGACCCTCAGTTTCAAGGAGTCCGAATGTCAAATAAGCTTTGTCTTGTTCTGTCCGTACTATTAACGTCCGCTATGCTTCTCGCCGCCTGCGCGCCCGCAGCACCGATTCAGCCAACAATCGCTCCATCTGCATCCGCCGCACCATATCAGCCAACAACTGCTCCGGGTGCAACCGCAGCGTCGGTTCCCCCTGCGGGGACGATGCAACCAACGGCCGCTTCGGGTGAAATAGATCTATGCGGCGGCACCGGTGGCAACGGGCAGATCGTCAGCGTGGGAATTAACGAATTTACTATGAAACGAAACGACGACGGCAGCAATCAGGTCGTCCACCTTTCAGGCCAGGCGACAATCAAAACTTCAGCAGGCTCCGCATCGCTATCCGATTTGAAAGTAGGATACAGGGTAACGCTCGTCGGGGGCCCAAATCCTGATGGCAGCTTTACCGCAGATACTGTCGTGGTTTGCAATGGAATCGTTCCATAAACTCAGTCAGGGCAGTAAAACGGTTCTCAGTACCTGAAATCGGTTGCCGATGGTTCTGTCCAAGCCGGCATCAGCACCGGCACCCTGCAAAACGGGGCGTCGGCCTGGCCCCCTTCCATGATTGGGACAGCAGGATCCCAGCCGATCTGAAAGCCCAGATCCAGCAGGCAAGCGACGGGATTAAGGATGGTTCCATTACGATTGATCTACCCTGAGTGAAGTAAATATCTAACCACGAAGTCACCCATTTGTGACTTCGTGGTTTTTCTTCGTAGACGTACGCTTCGTTACCAGTCTGGGTAGCGGTCCTGGCTGGAGTTTCTCGTCAGGTTATAGGTGTCGCCGCCTGCCAGCTTGGTGAGATAGATTTCCAGGTTCCCGTCACGATCGGAAATATAGAGAACCCACTCACCCTTTGCGCCGAGAGCGGCATCTTGATCCTGGGCAGAAGAATTGTTTGTAATATTGGTGGGGCTGCCGCCACTATCGGTCATTGTATAAATTTCGGGGTTGCCGTCCCGGTCGGTTACGAAGGCAAGCAGCGCTTTTCCAGCAATTCCAGAAGGAGAATAGTCGTTGGCTGCATTCTTTGTGAGGTTGACCAAACCCGTTCCATCCGGCCGGATCTTATAAATTTCCAGGTTGCCGTCGCGGGTGGACGTGAATGCGATCCAATCCTCCGTGCTGAGCAGGCGTGGAACGGAGAACCAGGTTGGAGCGAAATCGTTGGCGCTGTTGTTGGTGAGTTTGCGAACCTGAGAGCCATCGCTGCGCATGATGTAGATTTCCTGGTTGCCATCCCGATTGGTAGTGAATGCGATCCAATTGCCATCCGGCGACCAGGTCGGTTCCTGGTCATCGCCTGGGCTGTTGGTCAAATTTACCGGGGCGCGGCGGTCCACACCGGTGAGATAGATTTCGTTATTCCCATTTTGATTCGATACATAGGCAACCCGCACGGAATCCGGGGCCAGGGCCGGCTGCATATCCGCGGCAGTGTTATTGGTCAAACGCACCATGGACTGAGTGGCAAGGCTCAAGGCATAAATTTCCGAGTTGCCGTCGCGGTTCGATTCAAAGACGACAATTTCCTGCAAGGCGGGGATTGCAACGGTGGGCGTGGGAACTACGGGGTTGGTCGGCACAAAGGTGGATGTGGAAACCGGCGGGGGAATTGGCGTTGAAGTTGCAGCTGGCGGAAAGGTATTTGTAGGAACTACATTTGTGGGAACTGGATTGGTTGGAGCCGGGGTGACTCCCTGTGTTACAGGATTCGTCAGGGCTGGATTCAAGGGGTTGCATGGATTCGGGTCGTTCCCATCGGTAATTCCATCTTGATCTGAATCGGGGACGAGCGGGCGTGGGCAGGTTTGATTCTCCTCGCCATCCATAAGCTGGTCTTTATCGGTATCCATCTGAAGCGGGTCTGTCCCAATCGTCAGCTCGGCGCTATCGCTCAGGCCGTCCTTATCGGTATCCGCAGCGCGCGGGTCGGTCCGATGGTTGATTTCATCGCCATCGTTGAGAAAATCTCCATCGGTGTCCGGGTTAAGCGGGTCGGACCCATATCTATTAACTTCATCTCCGTCCTTTAACCCATCGTCGTCGGTATCAGGGACAAGCGGGTCTGTCTTAAAGTTAAGGGCTTCTTCACCGTCCACCAATCCGTCTGAATCTGTATCAGGCTGGAGCGGGTCTGTGCCGATCTTGAATTCTTCGCTGTTGATCAGCCCGTCGCCGTCGGAATCCGCATCCGGCGGGAGCGCAATCTGAGTCAGATTCAAGGTGGGGGTGGGCGTGGCAAAGGCAGCGCCTGGAATGGCGCCCAGGGCAAACGCCGAAAAAGCACACAGGGATATAAACCCAACCAGCATAATGGATGCCAGCCAGGGAGGGATAAACCCGCCTTCGCTTACCTCGCCCGGCAATTCCATTGATTTGTTCCCAGTGGATTGGACTTCGACCATAAAGGGATAATTTTTCTCGCTTCCAATGATGGGACGTGCCCTAAGCCTGCCACGGAAAGGATAGACGCCTCGTTCCCCAGCCGCTACTTGAATCTTCTCCTCTTGCGGAATCTCCACGAAGGCAGTTTCCGTTTTCTCCGCCTCCGGCGGTGAGCCAGGTTTTGAAACGGGTACTTCCTTCTCGAACACCAGGACATTGGCCGCGCTTTGGAAGTTCAAGCTGTACGTATCCATCGTATTCCCCTCGTTCTCCACGATGATGTTGGCCGGTTTCTTCGCCTCGATCATTTCATGCTGCAGGGAGGCCGAAAATTCCGAAAAGACCGACACCGTCAGAATGCATTCAACTTCCGTTTTTTGTTCTGGAAAGTTCTGGCTGAAGAACAGGATTTTGAACGGCATCCGCCCGGCCGTTGCTTCAGACGAGCGGGGAGCGCGAATGGTAAGCTGAACTTCCTTGCTTTTGGATGGTTCCAGAAATGTAAGCGCCGCGTTCGTGGATACCCAATCCGCGGGGATGCCTTCGACATTTAATTGAAAACTATCCTCTTTCAATCCACGGTTTTGCAGGAGAATCGGAATGGTGATGCTTGAACCCGGGGAAATGGAGAAATAGATGGACCCGAGCATGATCCCGATGCGCCCCAGAGATTGATAGGCGGCCACGGTCAGAAAGCTGTGCGCCGTGGCGGAACGTGTCGGGTCGCTGTGACTGACCACGCGAACATCCAGCGGATATTGGCCTACGCGGCTTTGGGGAATATAGGGAGGGTGAATGTTAAACGTGACCTGCTTTGCCTCTTCCGCCTCCACGTGTACCACAGGAGTTTCCAGGGTGATCCAATCTACTGGAACCCCCTGGATGAGGACATCGAAATAATCATCGTGGGATTCGTGGTTGATGATTGCAATGTGAATCTGGGCATTGCCCTCCGGTGCAACCACCACATGCTGCTCCTTGATTGCCAGTATGAAATCAACTTTCTCTTTGCTTGGGTGAGGTTGGGTAGTCATGATTATTCCTCTAGTTTTAATTTTTTTACCAACTTTTGTTCAGATGGGTAGGCAGTTGTTTAAGATAGCCCGGCCTGAACCTGGCAACTTCCAGGTTGCAAAGCTCCTCGCTGACTTTCCAGAGTCTGAAAGCCTCTTCCAGGTCATGGGATTCATATGAAGATTGGGTGGGTTTCTTATCAATAAAATACTGCCCGGTGATATCGGTAACGTCCGGCGAACTTGCCAGATATATCGGAGTCTCTGCCCCCGCTTTTGCACTCTTCGCAAACAAAAAATGGATCATATTCATGAACGGGCGCACTAGTTTGTCCTGTTTACCCAGATAGGTATTCACGAAACCAGGGTGTAATGCGTTCACCGTCACATCGGTATCGAGCAGGCGGCGGGAGAGTTCGTACGTGAACAGGAGGTTCGCCAGTTTGGATTGGCCATACGCCCGCATGGCGTTGTAATCGTCCATCAATTGCAGGTCTGTAAAGTGCATGGTCTCGCTGCGGTGTGATTCCGAAGCAACGTTCACAATGCGGGGAGATTCACTCCGCAGAAGGGAATCCATCAAAAGCATGGTGGTCATGAAATAATTCAAGTGGTTGAGTGCAAATGTCATTTCGATCCCATCCAGGCTCTCCTCCCGTTTGAGAAAGAAACCGCCCGCGTTATTTACAAGCACATCCAGGTGGTCATATTTTTGTTTGACGGTCTCCGCAAATCTGTGGATCTGCTCCTGCGACGAAAGGTCCACCAGTATGAAATCGGCGCAATCTCTCAACGCAAAAGCGTCCACATGGCGACAGGCATTCTCGCCGCGCACCTGGTTATGTCCGGTCAGCACTACAAATGCTCCCATGGAAGCCAGCCCCAAGGCAATATGTAAACCGATCCCCCGGCTGGCGCCTGTGATCAGGCAAACCTTTCCATCCATGAGGCCCCTGGCTTCTTCAATTAACTCATCCATATGCTTACACCTTATCAGCCATTACAACAAACATCCATTTGAAAAAATTCCTTTTTCCTGCCTGCTGGTCTCGCCCGATTCAACCTTAATCAACATGAGATGTTTTGACCATGTATCCGGATAGGTATTCTGGATACAAATAGGGATACATTATCGAAATGCGCATCATGCGCGGACCTGGGGGTTGGGTCCTGTTTCAGAAACAGGACTCAAGCCGAAGTCCAGAAAGAGGCGCTTTCATCCTGCAAGAGATGCGTGGGCGGGGCCACGGGGCGCACTAAAAGGTTGTAGATGAGTTTGCTCCCTTCGCCGTCCTCGGCGAAGGGTTTCCTGCAGAACGCCGCCGGGGACGGCGGCTTGAGCCTATTTACCAGCAAACTTTGAGTGCTCCCGGGGCACGGTCAACGGTTGTTTCTTAACTTTTTTGGACATAGACGGAATACAGATGAATCCCCGGTTGAAAACTAATCGCGTTCGGAAGTGCCCTCCAGGATACGAATCAATTCCTGCAAGGAAAGATCGGAAATATCCTCCTCATGCCGTTCCATTCGCTTCATCTTGACCCACCTGCCATCGGACGAGAAAGCCATGATTTGTGTGTGTGGATGTTCCTTCATATAAACGTCCATCCAACCTGGCATCGGGCTATCCATCGGCAGGGAGATCACCACCCATTCTGCCTCTCGTTTCTCAATGGCTGCGGGCAACTTATCCTGATCCGTAACCTCCTGTACGATTTCCACATGCCGGGTCTTGAGCAGAATACGCTTCCACATTTCGCGCAAGAGACGTGAACTATTCGCCAAAATGATACGTTGTACCGACATAAAAAGAGGATCTCCGTTGCATGAAACCATCGGGTAAAAAGACGCCCACAGCATAGCATTGGGAAGTGCAAAACTCCATATGCAGGTTCATATGGCAGGGATATAGATTGGGATATATTTTGCTTGGGATTATTTCTTGATAAAAGCCAGATAGGCCGCGGCTTCTCTGCGGCTGCCTACATTCAGTTTTTCAAGGATGCTGTGAACGTGATTCTTGACGGTTCCAATCTCGATCACGAGTTGTTCGGCGATCTCCTGGTTTGTAAAACCCTTGCCGATCAGACCCAGCACTTCCACCTCGCGGGAGGTGAGTCCGCTGGTATCAGACATCCCGCTTTCCACATCCGAAAATATATGCGCCAGGTTGGACAAACGCTCCATCAGAGCCGCAACGATTTCCGGTGAGACAAAAACCTTCCCATCCTGTACAGCCCGAACGGTATCGATGAGATTCTCAAGTGAATCATCTTTCAGGACGTACCCGGCAGCGCCTGCCTCCACAAAACGCAGGACACGCTGTTTCTCTTCGGTTAACCCCAGGGCTAAAACTTTTGTGGCGGGCGCCAGTTCAGTAATCGCATAGGTCAATTTGATCGCGCCCTGATCCGACAGCCGTGTACTTACCAACACCATATCCACGACCGTTTCCTGAACGATCCGCAGGGCTTCCTCGGGATCTGTAACACAGCCTACCACATGAATATCCGGCTCATCTTCCAGGGCGGCAACAATAATGTTGCCGATCAAGCGGAATTCGTTGACCAGTAAGACATTGATGGGGCGCACTGATTTGTCTGCGGGTTCGTCCATATAAAAATTACGGGGTAAATTGTTGACAAAGTTCATAATAAAAATCCTATATCGAGAACCTTAAGTTCCGATAAGATTTCCATATGAATTGATTCATGTAGTTTCTTTCTGAATTTTAAGCTCAATATCCCCGTAATGGTATTGAATAAGTGATGAATTTGCGTAGTAACAACTAAAGTACCGCAAGATTTATCTTGCGAGTAGCAGGGTTGTCCCCAAAATACGCGCAACGTGAACGTTGCGGTACGAAATCAAGCGGTTTTTATTGTCAGGCTAATTTGTTAATCTTCAAAAGTCGCCACTACAGGAAGATCATCACTTCCATTAAGCCACTCCCCGGTGCACCTTTTCAGCCCCCTCAACTGGCTTGAATTTTCCGCAGGATTGAGCTACTGAAACTGTGACTGTAGTTGCAGCCAGCGAATAATATCCTTGCGGCGTACCAGGCCCACAACTTTATTCCCGGTCACAACCGGCAGTTGACGTATGTTTCCAGACTCCAACCGATCAAAGGCGTTTGCGGCATCCTCTTCGGGAGCGACAACAATCAACTTCTGCGAAGGGGTCATCACGTCCTTGATGAGGGTGTTGATTCGCGCCTGCGGTTCCACCTTGCGGACGTCGTCAAATGTTATCAGCCCAACCATCTTTTCCCCATCAAAAACGATGAACGCCTGATTGTCAGACCGCATGATGTAGTTATCAATCAAGGTCTGAACGGATTGGGCCGCGTTCACAATTGGAACATCGGTGTACATCATCCGTTTCACTGGCACATCTTCCAGCACGTCCTGGATGATGACCTTTCGGTAACTCTGTATGGCTGCATTTTGCAGGAACCAGCCAATGAATGTGATCCAGATCCCATTGATGAACCCGGAACCCAGAAGTGGAATGCTCGCTCCAAACACCATGGAAATACCGGCCAGTATCAAAGCCCAGGCAATGACCTGACCCAACAGAGCTGCCCAATGGGTGGCCCTGCTCAAGTCACCGGTAACAGCCCACAGGGCGGCCCGAACGAGCCGTCCGCCATCCAATGGAAAGCCTGGGATGAGGTTAAAAAAGGTGATCAAAATATTTACCGAACCCAGCCAGATGAAAATCGTTTCAACTGGCCCAATTTGGGAAAGCGCTGTCGCGGGGTTTGCGAGTGAAATGTTATTCAGGGCGAAGCTCCCCACACCCAGGGTGAGAAAGACGATGCCCAGAATGAAACTGGTGAGCGGCCCGACAATGGTGATAATCAGTTCGCCCAGGGGAGTGTTCGGTTCTTTCTGGATGTTGGAAATGCCGCCGAACAAAAACAGGGTAATGTTTTTGACAGGTACTTTCATGGCGCGTGCCGCCAGCGCATGAGCCAGTTCATGCGCCAAAATCGAAGCAAAGAACATCAGCGCGGCAGTCAATGCCACCCCCCATTGCATAGACACGGTCCAGCCCGGGTGGGCAAGGCCAAATGAAGATGCCAGACTCCAACTAACCAGCGCGAAAATCAGCAGCCAACTCCAATCAATGTGGATGCTGATTCCAAAGATCTTTCCAAAATGAAATCCGCTTTTCATGTTCAGAGCCTCCTTCCATGACTCTTCCCTATTGAAATACTTGCAATGCGTTTGCCTCCGCATCGAATGCGACTCGGAGATTCACTGCAACCATAGCACAGCGGACAGGACAAGCCCATGTATCATTTCCTATAAACGGGATATAGATTTGGGTATATTCCCCACAATCTTTTCAATTTTATGATTGAGAGCGCTGCATAAATTGCAAAAAAGCTTAGTGCTTTATGAGACGGGCATTCGTTGAACAGACTGGCTGGATTTGTCCCTCGTTGCTGGCTAAATCTTGTGAAAATTGAAGATACCTGTTCCATGTAACTGACGGAGACAAGATGATATTGTTCAAAAACTACGATACAAAACAGGAAGCGCTTTCAAAAATTGAAAGCGCTTCCTGTTTTATTTTCCATACCTCTTTCTCAAATCCTCCGCCGCTCTATTTAATTCATCCGCACTGCGTTGAATCTTTTTTATGGCCGCCACCGCATCATCCACACCCTGCCGTCCCGCGCGGAAAATGGACTCATCGAGCCAGACGGCTTCATGCTCACAGGCGCGCGTGGCTTCGGGCAAATTCATTTTCTTGAAATCAAAATATTCGGGGAAAGCATTCGGCACGGCCAGTTTTGATTTCTGCGGCTGGAACAACTCGTAATTGTGCATGGCCTCGTAGCCGACCCAGCAACCCACACCTTCCGCGTCCAACGCGGCGCAAAGGACATCGTGCTCCACGCCAAACTCTTCGGGATTGATTGCAAAAATATAGCGGTAAAAAGATCGCGTCGTGTGACGCGGGTCGCGCTTCAAAACGCGCACGCCTTGAACTTCGCTCAGGGATTCATCCATGTAGGCGGCCATCTCTTCGCGTTGTTTCGCCTGCGCGGGAAAACGCTCGATGCCGATCAACGCCAGCGCGGATTGCAATTCGCTCATGCGATAATTTCCGCCTTGAATGGAGAGGCCATTTGCATCCTCTTCCCCACCGCCCACTGCGTGCGGACGCCCGCAGTCAATGACCGAGGCGGCCAGCGCGGCATGTTCTGCGGATTTGCATAACAAAATTCCACCTTCACCTGAAGTCAATGTCTTGGATGATTGCAAGGAGAACGAGCCGAAGTGACCCATCGTCCCTGCGCCTGAACCGTTCCATTTTGCGCCATGCGCGTGCGCGCAATCTTCGATCACGATCAAATTATGTTTCTCGGCCAGCGCCATGATGGCATCCATGTCCGCCATTTGATGACCAAGATGAACGGGAATGATGGCTTTCGTTTTCGGTGTGATTGCTTTTTCAACTGCCCCTGGGTCAATGCAATAGGTGTTCGGGTCCACATCCACGATGACGGGAATCGCGCCCGCACTCATCGGTGCGGACGCGGTGGCCTGAAACGTGTACGCAGGCACGATGACTACATCGCCCCAGCCAATGCCCGCCGCACGCAACGCGACTTCCATCGTCACGGTTCCGTTAATCATCGGCACGGCAAAGCCGCCGCCCTGCATCTCGGAAAATTTCTCTGCAAGTTCCGCCGTCTTCGGGCCGGGATACGGAAAACCGCCCCAGCGCCCCGATTTGATGGCTTCGGTCACAGCGTCAATATCGCGTTGATCCCACACAGGCCAGGCGGGGTAGGATTCGGTGCGAGTTTTCGCTCCGCCTAAGATTGCAAGTTCAGACATGTTCTTCTCCTTAAAGACCGTTTCTTAAGTACACGGATTTGACGGACGCTTCGTGCACGGGTATCACCGTAGTTAAGCGTGGAGACTCGAAAAGCACAGAAAAGAATCCGCGAATTTTCGCTAATCTCCGCTAATCAAAGATATTTAGCCCGAAATCGGCGCAAAAAATTAGTGCAGATTGGCGTAGATTAGCGGATCAAAGCTTGACCACGTTTAGGTGCAGTCCTACCGCGCGCGATCAGACACAGTTTTTTTTAATGGTTTTTTCCGTGAGAATCCGTAAAACCCGTGTCGTCCGTGTCCAAAAAATGACTACAGAAATGCTCTCTTAAAAAATTAAATCTTTCAACGCGTCCATCACCTTGGGCGCGATATCTTTTCCAATGGAGTTCGTCTCTTCGTAATGTTTGCCGGGCTTGAATGGATTCAGTGGATATTTGAAATCTTCCACAGGCAGGATGTAGCCTAACTCGTCGTTCGCCAGCCCAATCACACCCGTGACTTGCGCCCCCGCCTCTTTCATCCACGCCTTGAGTTGCAGGCCCAACTTCGGCAGTAACTCACCCGGAACAGTAGCAAACCACAGTCCGCCAAGCTTGATAAGGTTGACTTCGGTTTTTACATATCCTTTTTCATCTCGAACATCGGGCAATAGCTTGCGCCAGAACGCAATCTTATACAATGGATTGGTGAGTTTCGCCCTGATCTCTTTTTTCTGAACACTGACGACTGTCAACTGCTCACTGGACACTTTTTCCAAGGCCTTCAATCCCTCCTCCGCCAACTTCCTTCCCATGAAATCGGCTTCTTCAAAGGAATGATCTTTTACGTCAGGGGTCATCATGCCGCCGAGGGCGCCCGCAAAAAAGATGCACGGCGCGCCTGTTTGTTTTTCCACTTCATCGCGCAGCGGATGCACATAATCTGCCGTGATGTGTGGGTTGTGTTCCCACAAGGTTTCAGGATGGCATGGAAAGTTGAACAAGGTCGCCAGCGGTTTGCCGTCTGCGGAGGTGAATTGCAGCAGAGTCAATTCCTCATCCACAATCTCGGAGTTGCGGGCATTCTTCGCCAAACCCCGGGCGTGGACAGATGTCCATTTTGCAGAAGCAGGTATGAGGTCAGATAAGGAGGCGAGGATGACGGCTTTTATTTTTTCCTTTGTGGCAGACATCCAATTTTCATCCACGCCGCGCGTTTTCATATCGGGTCCCCACAGGCCCATCGTGTCAGGTCCATGATGCGTATGCGTCGAAGCGATAATCACTTGCGGATTCAAAACCCTAAAGGTCTCAGAGACCTTTAGAGTCTCGATCACATCATACACATCAGGCCGAAAAAAACCGATCAAATCAAGCGCGGCGAGAACCAGCGTTGTTTGTTCTGTTTGAATTGCCAGCACGCGGACGTAAAGTTCATCGTGGATGGTTTCGGCGCGGCGATTGTTTCCAAAGCCAGCCAGAAAAACAGGTTTGTCGAGCGAAGGAGTGATGACCGTTTGCGAATATCCGATGTTCATTCCACAATTTCCTTTGCGGTGCGCACCATTTCAGCGCGGATGGCGTAGCCGTCGAAACCCGCCTGCTCCATGCCGAGGATGACTGCGCCCACCACGGGCGGGCCAGCGAGCCGAATCAATTTTGCGTTTGGGCAATATTTCAACACCACACCCCGCATGGGTTCGGTAATCATCTCGCCCGCATCGAAGACACTGCCCGACTGAATGATTTCAACTTCTTCATTTTCCATTTCGATCTGGCGCGCAACCGAAACCGCCAGCCAGCCAAGTTCCTCGCCCGCCCAACACATAATCTCTTGCGCGGCTGTATCGCCTTCGTTTGCCGCTTTGATGATTTCCAATGCAAGGTATGGGAAGAGATGATATTGTTCGTTCGACAAGCCCTCCACCAAATCCATTTCGTTTTTTGCATCCACCGCTTCGAGATAAATTTTCGTCAACGCGGTCGGCGGGATGCGTTTGATCCACGCATGGTTCACCATCTGCAACCCGCGCTGGACGATCTCCGCCGCGCCGCCATATTCACCAAACGGCGCGCCGTTCCCAACGATGCGCCCCACCTTTCCATTTTTATTCCGTCCGCGGCAATTATTCGATGACCCCGCTGTGACGTTGACTCCGATTCCATTCGTCGCGCCCGCCAGCAAACCAATCACGCCATCGTTGACAACTTCAACAGGGCACGACAATCCCAATGAAGCGATGGCCTTTAAATGTGGTTCCCTGTCCGATGGAAAATCGCATCCGGCCACGCCGAAGCCTGCTCCCGTGATATGGGCAGGATCTACGCCGCACATTTCCCTCGCCGCCTCGAATGACTTCTGTAAAACATTCTCCAGCCCGTCATAGCCAACGCCCTGATGATTGCCCCCCCAGGCCTTGCCAAAGCCGATACAGCGACCTGTTTCGTTCACGACCAGGGCATGGGTTTTGGAGGAACCAACGTCGATGCCGAGAAAATATTTCATAAATGCTCCATCCTCACATCATAACTTGCTACTCATTGCCCACGTCTTGCTTCTTTTTCTCCAACACTTCTCGGATGTTTTGCAGACGTTTGCCATGCAATGGATACAACCACAGCAAAAAGATGGCAAGCAGAAACCCGATGGAAGTCGGCACGGTGAGAAAGATACGGAAGCCGAGGTCCACAGTGGCAGGCTGAACCTCCAGCAGGGTATCGTATCCGAAGGCGGGCATCAATAAACCAAACACGGACGAGACCAGCAATCCGCTGAGCGTAATGAGGAAACCGCTCATGCCAAAATACATCCCCGCGCGCTGGTGACCTGTCTTTACTTCATCCTCGTCAATGACTTCTGCAATGATGACATCCCCAATCAGGATGAGGCCGCCCAGCCCCACACCCAGCACAGCGGCGGCAACGTACGTGAAGTTGATGTTCGGTGAAAAACCCATCGGCACAATGCCGAGGATCATCACAGCGTTGGCGAGCATAAGCGTGCGGCGTGAATCTAATTTGTTCGCCACCCAATTCCGCCACGGATAGAGCGAAAACATGGCAACCAGGAAAGCAATACCGAGAATTACCGTTGCGAGACCTTCGTCCACCTTAAGGCTGTATTTGAGATAAAAAAGAATGCCCGTTTGCAGGGAACCTGTGGCAAAGAAGCGCATGGTTTGCGCGCCTGCCGCAGTGAGATAACTGCGGTTTGCAAACGTGTACTTGAGCGCCTGCATAAACGGGAAACTTGTATCGGTCTTTAAATCCGCTCGTTCAAAAAGAGCGGGATAACCCGTATAAATCGCAATGACCGAGATCACCGCCAACACCGTCGCCATGCCAGACCAGCCCAAAATGTCCGCGAGCAGCGGGGGCAGGGCCGCGCCAAGCACGAGCGCCACCGTTTGGAAGATGTTCATCTTCGCTGCGACATCCGTCCGCTCGCCATAATTGCCGAACATTTCGGGCAGCAATCCGTAGTAGCCTGTGGCAAAGGCCGTGTAAAGACCTTCCCAAACGATGATCGCCGTACCAAAATAAATCAACAGCCCGACGGGATTATCCCTGCCATCGAAGGGAGCCGTGAACAGCAGGGCAAACGCCACCGCATACGGCAGACCGCCAAACAACACATACGGAATACGTCTTCCCCAACGCGAGCGCGTTCGGTCAGATAAATAGCCGAGAGCGGGGTTATTCAGCGCATTGTAGATCGTATAAAAGAACCAAAACGCGGCGAACCATTCTGTTGGCAGGTTCTTCACATCCACGATGTAAAACGCGATGACACCCGCCACAGCCTCGGCGGGTGTCGCCACGCCCAGGCTCATCAGCGAATACATGATGCGCGTTTTGATGCTGGTCTGAAATTCGGATGTCTTTACAGTCATGCGGTTCTCCCTTGTCTACGGTTTTCTCATTGCATCACGAATCTTTCTGTACCCGATCAACTTGATATCTTCCCGCTCATAAAACTTTTTCAACTCATCGCTCATGAACGTATTGTAATTCGCCACACGGCTTTCCCAGTCTGGGCAAATGGAGCGCAGTTCGGGCGTATCCACGGAAGGATGCAAAATAAAGTGTGTAATCCCTTCAGCCAATTCACCCAGTAGATTCTTCGCAATCTCCAGTTGACCGTTCGGCTGGTCCAGCGGCATGGACATGATTCCATTCAACGTCGGCACGCCCATCGATTCAAGCATTTCCATGATCGGCGCATACTCCATAATTTCCCGCTCCCCCACGCCCATCATCTCGATCCCTTTCGCATCCAATCGCGGGAGCATGTTTGGCAACAAGCGGCCTGACGCGGCCTGGATATACGATTGAACGAACTTTGAATTCATGATCGTACCCATGTGCGAATCAACATGTGTGACATCGATCCCCGCTGCCAGCGCCCGCTCGATCTGTGCATTGACTTCTGCATCCACAGCTTCGGGTTGGGCATTTTGATAAACAGCCTCCTGCCATTGATGGAAATAACCATCCGCATCCATCAGCCCCGACGCCTGATCCCGCGTGGAGACAGGTCCCCACCGATAATTTGTCCACTCCGCGTTGAGCGTCGCATGGACTCCCATATCCATATCGGGATTCTCGCGGCACATCTGCGCCGTTGCGGGGAACCACGGACAGGGAACCATCACCGCGCCCGAAGTGATCGTGCCGAACACCCATAAATTTTTAAACGCCTGCACCGCCGCCTGGCACATGCCAATGTCATCGGTGTGGGTGATGACGAGTCTATCCGTCTCGGAATAACCTAATTTATTGAGAAAGAGGTTTGGTTTCATTTTTTCTCTCACTGATTACTGAACTGCGGCAGCCATTGTTTGTTGGTTTCAAGCATATCATCCATCACGTCCTGCACTCTGTCCGCACTTGGGCCGAGCGGATTGGTGAGCAATGCCTGGTACATCGCGTTCCTGTCGCCATGCACCGCGGCTTCGACAGTGAGCAGTTCGTACATCTTCACCTGGGAAATAAGTCCGAAGCAGGAAGCAGGCAACGGGTCAGCGGGAAGCGGGTGAATTCCATCGTGATCCACTTTGGCGGGCAGTTCCAACACCCAATCCTCAGGCCATTCCTTCACCGCCCCATTGTTGCGGACATTGACTACGTGAATTTGACCGAGGTTGTTGAAATGCGAATTGATGAGCTGTGTGGCAAGCGTGGAATAATACGCTCCGCCGCGTTTCATCAAATCGGCGGGAGGTTCGGTGAGATTGGGATCGGCGTATTCGCGCAGAAGGTCTTTTTCGATCTCCATCACTTCCTCGGCGCGCGAAGGCGGC
>JACPVB010000079.1 GCA_016191985.1 Chloroflexota bacterium
CCATCAAATACACCTCCCAGGTAATGCTGGATGGCTTCGCCTCGCTGATGAGCACTGCCACTGCGATAACCTATTATTTTTCCAAAAGAAAAAACGGGAAATCGAAAACTGCTCTTTTGATTGCATCCGCCATCTTTTTGGGGATGAGCGCATCCTCCAAGTATCTGCATTCGGCGGTTGGGATTGCGATCTTGATTGATTGGTTCCTCACCGCAAGGGAAAGCAATGAATTAAAGAAATTCTTCCGAAATGCCTTCTTGTGGGGAATGCTTTCGCTTGTGGCCTTTTTTATGTTCAATCCCTTTTACTGGCCGAACCCGCTGGAGCGGATTCAAGCCACGTACGAAGCGGTCTCTACCACAACCACAAACCCGAATGTGGTCAGGGCAAATCTCCCAACCTGGCAGCCATTGAAGCATTTATCATCTTCCGTCCCAGAGTCTTGGAATCAGGAAGGCTTTCTGTTGCGCGTGGATTCGATCATTTTTATTTTCGCCCTGATCGGGATTGCGGACACGTGGCGAAAGAATCGATTTATAGCTATCTGGCTTTTTGTGGATATTTTCATTCTGCTCCTATGGCGCACAAAATGGGCACAATACATTCTCGTTGCCACTGCGCCGCTCGCATTCGTCGCGGCGGAGGGAGTCAAAGCAACGGGTAGGAATATTGCCGAATGGTGGCAGAGCAGGCGTCAGCGGCGGGAAGAAGCGGTGAAACCGTCTCTCAAAGAGACAAAACAAGCCATCCCCTGGCTTGTGCCCGGATTATTATTCTTCATCGTATTGACGATCTTCCCGATCCTTTATCAATTCGCCATGTCTACCACTACCCTTAATGGATCATCGCTGCGCGATGGATTGCAGGGGGGGATTACACGGGAGGTATGGGGCGGGATCAGCGGACAAATTGAGATTCCACCGGAAGATGCAAAGCTGGACCAAAGCAAGGTCCATTATATTGGTTTATGGAATTACCCGGGCACCCTGGGCTTTTTAAATAATGACACGGGAATGGTTTTCTTCGGTTATTTTTGGACGATCACATCGGTATCCTTGCAAGTCCTGCTTGGTGTTGGCGCGGGGCTTCTTCTTTGGCAAAGCAAAAACCGTGTTCGTAAAATATGGCAGGCAATTTTTATTCTTCCGTGGGCAATCCCGGAAGCTGTGGGCGCTTTGTTATGGCTGAATATTTTTGCCCCATTCAACGGCTGGCTGGCTTTGGCGGTTAAGAAATTTGGCGCGGATATTCCTTTTGGAAACCTGGTGAATTGGGAAAAAGACCCGGATACGGTTCTGATCGTCATGTTGATCGCCGCACTTTGGTATGGTTTCCCGTTCATGATGCTGGCAACCAGCGCTGGCTTAAAAATGATCCCAAAGGATGTATTCGATGCCGCCGCCATGGACGGCGCGAGCGCCTGGCAGACCTTTCAATATGTTACCTGGCCAATGCTGCAACCGCTGATCTTGCCTGCCATGCTTGTCCGCGCCATATTTGCCTTCAACCAGTTTTATCTCTTCCAAATGCTTCTTCCCTATTATCGAAATATCAGCATGGCAACCCTTTCGGCGTTTTCCTATTATGTGCTATATGGAGGCAGCGAGTTTTCGTTTTCTGCCACCATCAATATTATTTCGCTTGTCCTTCTTACCGTTTTCGTGATTCTGTTGAACCGCCGCGGGAAAGCCGCGGAGGAGGCGGTATATGCCTAAATTCAAATCATCCCAAATCCTTGTGCAGGCCGGCCTGTTCCTGATCGGCTTGTATGTATTATTCCCCATTTGGGGAATTTTCAGGCTGTCGTTTGACGGGTCGCTTAAAGGCGCTCCCACGGAATTCCGCTTCTTCCCCAGGCAGCCAAGCCTGGAACCGTTCATGCAGGTTCTTGACAAGCCTTATCAATCTGTGGATTTCATGACCCTGTTCAAGAACAGCATGTTTATCTCGAGCATGGCAACCCTCGCGGCGATCTTGATGGGCACCAGCATGGCATATGCCTTCGCGCGTTTCCGTTTCCCGGGGCGAAAGACGGGACTTTTTCTATTGTTATTGACCGCGCTCCTCCCGCCCATTGCATTTGCCACGCCGCTCTACATTCTGTTGAACCTGCTTGGGATTCGCACAACGCATTTGGGGCTTATCATTGTCTACGCTGCCTTTGCCATGCCTTTCTGCATTTGGAATATGCGGGCCGCATTTCAAAGCCTCCCAAAGGAATTGGAAGAGGCCGCGTTTCTCGATGGCGCAAATCAATTTAATACCTTCACGCTGATCAGTCTCCCGCTGGCGCTGCCATCCATTGCTGTGGCGGCGATCATTGCCTTCCTAATGGCCTATTCTGAATTTACAATTGGCTGGCTGTTTGTGGAAAAAAGCGACAAGGTGACCCTGGCAATGGCGATTTATGCAATCATCCAATCAGGATCGGCACAACCCTTTAGTCAACTGGGTTCCCTTGCGGTGATTGTTTCCGCCCCGGCAATTGCGCTCTTCCTGCTTTTCCAAAATACTTTACTCGAACGGATGATGTTCGGCTCGACCAATGAGTAAAAACTATATCACTTGTCTCATAATTAAGTAAACTTTTCGATAAAAATTGCGAAGGAAAATCGAAGTTTTCGTTTACCAAATTATGCGATACTCTGTAGAACAAACGGATAAAATATCATCCGATCAAATTCCTTATACTGAGGCAAAACCATGAGAACCCCCACCTGGGTACAAGACGCGATTTTTTACCAAATATTTCCAGATCGTTTTTCCAAAAGTGGCAGCAACCCTGCCGCCAGCCTGCCCTTTGAACCCTGGGACTCGGCTCCCACAAACCATGGCTTCAAAGGCGGTGACCTGTACGGCGTGATCGAAAAACTGGATTACCTGAAAGACCTCGGCATCACCGCTATTTACTTCAACCCGATCTTCGCATCCGCATCCAATCACCGCTACCACACCTATGATTATTACAACGTGGATCCGCTGCTCGGCGGAAATGACGCGCTCAAGAAATTGATAAACAAAGCGCACAAAAAAGATATCCGCATCGTGCTGGACGGGGTCTTCAACCATGCCTCGCGCGGATTCTGGCAATTCAACCACGTGTTGGAAACAGGCGCCGCATCCCCGTACCGTGACTGGTTCTATTTCGACGAAGAGCGCCTCACTGGGAAAAAACGCTGGGGCGCCTACCCAACCCACCACGAAGAGAGCGCCCTTAAGCATGAAGACAGCCTGACCGCCATCGGCTACCGCGCCTGGTGGAATTTGCCCGCCCTGCCAAAGTTCAACACCAATACGCCAGCCGTGCGTGAATTTATTTTCGATGTGGCGGAATATTGGGTAAAGTTCGGCATCGACGGCTGGCGGTTGGACGTGCCCGCCGAAATTGACGATGACGAATTCTGGCGCGAGTTCCGCCGCCGTGTGCGCGCCGTGAATCCCGACACGTACATTGTCGGTGAGATCTGGCACGAGGCCCAGCGCTGGCTGCAAGGCGATCAGTTCGACGCGGTGATGAATTATCTGGTGACCTCCACCTCTCTGAATTTCTTTGCCGCCAAAACCTTGAACACGCATATCATCCACCAGGCCGGCGGACTGAAAGACCGCGTCCGCCCGATGAATGCGCAGGATTGCGCCAGCGAGTTGGAGCGCATCCTGAATATTTATCCACGCGATATTACCTTCGCCCAACTCAACCTGCTGGACAGCCACGATATGCCGCGCTTCCTCTCCTGTGCGGGTGGCGATAAAAGCGCGCTCAAATTGGCCTGGCTGTTCATGTTCACCATCCCCGGCGCGCCCTGCATCTACTACGGTGATGAAATCGGCGTGGACGGCGGGCACGACCCCGAATGTCGCAAATCCTTCCCCTGGGATGAAAATAAGTGGGACAAGGATTTACTGGAGTTCGTAAAAGCGTGCTGCGCGCTGCGTAACGATCACCCCGCCCTTCGGCGCGGCGAATACAATCGTACCCACGCCGAAGGCGAAGTGCTGGCCTATTCACGGAGCTACAAGAACGAAACCATCCACATCGCATTCAACGTCTCAAACGAGGAAAGGTCGCTGGAACTGCCGCTCGGCAAAAAGCCGCACGTGCTGTTTGGCAATCTCACAATATCCGACAATAAAATCACCATCCCCCCACGCAGTGGAATTGTGATCAAGTAGAAAATGAAGGTCAGGCCAAAATCGGCCTGACCTTTTGGCATATTTCACGTTGACCTGTCTCAGCTGAATGCGTATAATTTACTCATGTAATTTTAACCTGTTGCTGCCTAATGGGCTAAATGAATTTAGGACATTAGGCGGCGAGCCGCTGTCCATAAGGACTTATACGGAATGCAGCAGGATAACCCCGAGTTGGGCAACCCCGTGCAAAACATAGTTATCTTTTTTATGTATAAGGTTTGGGAATGAAGTTAGTCATGAGGAAAATTTCTGAAACTGTCGTGCAAAAATATACTTCTGTGTCAAGAAAAATCTTCTGGCTTGGCTGGTGTTTGCCTTTTGTTCTTGCTGGCTTACTTGCATTCGCAACACTAAATTTAGAATCAAAATGGAGTTGGTTAACAGAGTGGCGATGGTTACTTGAAGGAATTAACACTACTTTGCTTGCGCTTTCGTTTCTATCACTTATTATCAGTTTAATTACCGCTGGCTTGCTGTTTATTTTTTTGTATCCAGAATTAGGCGCTGCTTGGCTTCGGGGAATAAACCCGATTGCATATCGAACGCCTTGGGATCAATTGTCTGATGGCGTAAAGGTATATGCCTTCTTCCATGCAATGTTGTTCTTAGCGGCTGGCGTCATGGTAGCATATCTAATTATCATCAACACTTGGTATAAATAGATTGCCTTTGGTCATTGCTCAAAATTAAGTTGTGTGTAAAACTTGGGATTATTGGCGGTGGTATCTTTATTCAACCATCGTTTTGGTAAGCATAAAGGTTGCCCAACAAAGCGTGCACCCGACGCTGGGGATTCTACGGCATTTTCAAGCATTTTTCTCGCTTCAAGTTTTTTCTACTCCCAAGCAGAATCCACGCCCGCCCCAGCGCCAGTAACGCAAACCGTTGGGCGGTTCAAGTCCACAATCTATGCCAGTAAAATAATGCAGGAGATAATATGGCAGGCAATAAAAGCCCCAAACAAAGTATGAAAGAAACTCTCTCTGATGCTTTCGCAAGGTCAGACATTTGGAATCCACAAGAGTATATTTTTTTCTGGGCTATTAAAGAAGGGCTTGATAGAGTGCCTAAATTACGGGATGCTTATCGTCTCAGGACGGCTTCTAAAGAATATAAATGTGTACGGAATTGTGTAATCAACCCTGGCGACAAATATTTTGCGGCAACGAACAGTAAACACGCAGGAAAGAAATTGTGTGTAAGTTGCATGGCAATGATTCTTTACTTTCTTGAAGTTTGGGATATGCCTACATATCTACACGACTACTGGGATAACGAAAAGCAAATACCGCATCTAGACGAAAACAGTAGTCATTGGAAATCACTAGTAGATGCAATGGAAAAATAAGATAAAAATGGACGATGAAATCAGAAAAAAGTTGATGGAACATATGCCAAGAATTTCTAAAGTTACTTTGGCAGAATATATCAGGCGAATTCATGAAGTCGATGAAATTGAGCTTCCAGAACTGATGTTAGAAGCATTGAAAAAACTACCTAACAATAAGCGTGTCAGGTTTGCTAAACATCGAAATATACTTACATCGGTGAGTGTGCTGTTAGAGCAAATACCCGATTCAGATAAGCGAAAGGAAGAGATTGTCAATTTATATCAACAGGCTTACGAAAGGTTGTGAAACCGCCCAACAAAGCGTCCTCAGAAACCGTCCCATCAGGAGCGTCCCGGATTTAATCATCTGGGACGCTGTTCTTTGGAAAAATGAGCCCATTTCCTGCTC
>JACPVB010000080.1 GCA_016191985.1 Chloroflexota bacterium
GATCTATCACGGCGAACGGATCTATTTCTGTACCCGCGCCTGTCTGCGAGTCTTCGAGCAGGACCCCGATCCGTTCATGGCAGGGGAGGTGGAACATCCCCTGGATGAAGATGAATAGCGAGAAGGTGCAACACACCTATCTTGCAGTCACATTCATCATAAGTATTTGGCATATCACATTATTGGGCTATTACCCAGAATGCGCAGGAAAATAATTCCATATCAGGCATTGATTGCTCTCACGCCGTCCTTTTGAAAATCAAAAAATTTATCACCAACAATATGATGCCGCCCAACACACCTGTCAAATGGTATGGCAGGTAATTCATCACATCCACAGGCTGTGTAGTGGCAAGCTTCAAATAAAAATACGGCGCCCACGTCAAAATACCCAGAAAGATCATTCCATGCCCAAGGATTTGCAAAAGACTCTTTTTTGCGGGAAGCAAATCCATCTCCTTGCGGGCAGCTGAACGCAGGCGCGAGCCACCGATGACACCCAGAAGATGAACTGGTAAATATAAAAACAGCGACGGTTTCTCACCCGCGATTCGCAAAACGATAAACGGCAGCCACGTCAATACACCGAGCCAAATTAAAACAATCCCCAAACGATATCTAACCAAAGCCGCACTGTAAACCTTCTCATCGGTTACCATGTGCGAAACGCCTCCATCACTGCTTCAATTGTTTTTTCGATAATTGCATCCGTATGCAGGGTGGAAATAAATCCTGCTTCAAATTGCGACGGCGCAAGGTAAATGCCATTTTCCAACATCTTCTGAAAAAATTTCCCAAAGCGGACTTTATCCGCCACCTTGACCGTCTTCCAATCGACAGGCTTTGTTTCGCTAAAAAAAGTTGTGAACATCGTCCCCACCCGTGTTTGCTGGATTGGAACTCCCGCATGTTTTGCAGCGGATGAAATCCCCGCTTCCAACCTAGCCGCAGCCTGTTCCAGTTTTCTCCAACATTCCTCTTCCCGAATCAGACTCAACGCCGCGATGCCCGCACTCATTGCCAGCGGATTCCCCGACAAGGTCCCCGCCTGATACATCGGCCCCGCAGGCGCAACCATTTGCATGATCTCCTTCTTCCCACCATAGGCGCCAACAGGCAGTCCGCCACCGATGACTTTGCCCAACGTCGTCAAATCAGGCTTGATGTTGTACAACGTCTGCGCGCCACCCTTGTGGACGCGGAACCCCGTCATCACTTCATCGAAGATCAACACTGCGCCATATTCGTTTGTCAACTTGCGTAGGCCTTCAAGGAACCCAGGCTGAGGCGGCACGACTCCCATATTCCCAGCCACAGGCTCAACGATGATGCCTGCGATCTGGTCTGGATATTTTTTGAACAAGGCTTCCACAGATTCGAGATCATTGAAGTGGGCGACCAGCGTATCCGCAGCCACCGCACTCGGAACGCCGGGAGAATCGGGCAAGCCAAGCGTTGCCACCCCCGAACCAGCCTGCACCAGCAGCATATCCGCGTGACCGTGGTAACAACCGTCGAACTTAATAATCTTCTCGCGCTTCGTGTACGCGCGCGCCAGCCGCAGCGCGGACATGGTTGCCTCCGTCCCCGAATTAACGAAACGGATCATCTCAATATTCGGCATGAACTCCATGATGCTTTTTGCCAGATCCAATTCCAATGGACTTGGCGCACCATACGATGTCCCTTTTGTTGCTGCTTCTTGTATCGCTTTCACAACCTCGGGATGCGCGTGCCCCGTGATGAGCGGCCCCCATGAGAGAACATAGTCTATGAAACGATTGCCATCCACATCGAAGAGATATGGACCTTCACCGCGTTCGATGAAGAGCGGTTGTCCGCCCACAGCGCGGAAGGCACGCACGGGCGAGTTCACGCCGCCGGGAAATAGGGTTTGTGCTTCTTGAAATAAGGAAATGGAATTTGTGATATTCATGAAATCTCCCAAGGTTGTAGTACGACATTCATGTCGTTATTGCAGATATGCGAGATAAATCTCGCGTTACTTTTTCTATTGCGACTTCTCCCGAATGAATGCAATCGGGGATTCCGATACCACGATAGCCGTTGCCAGCCAGCGCGAGACCTGGATAATTTTCCAAAGCGACATCAATTCTCTTCAGAATTTCAGGATGCCCAAGATTGTATTGCGGCATGGCTTTATCCCACATGAAGACACGGGAGAGAATAGGCTTAGTTTTGATTCCCAACGTTAATTTCAGTTCTTCCATTGCCAATTCAAGCAATTCATTTTTACCCTCACCCCCGTCCCCTCTCCCAGCAGGAGAGGGGAGTTCCTGCCCTGCCCTGCCAACGAAGACACGAATCAACGCATACTCATCAGGTGCGCGATGTGGAAATTTGGTGGATGTCCACGTGCAGGCGAGGGCTTTGCGTCCTTCGCGGCGTGGGATGACGTAACCATAACCATCCAACTCACGGGGAATATCGTTCAGGCGGTAAGCAAGGGAGACGGTAGCGGTTGAGGCGTAGGGGATGCTTTTTAAAACAGAAGCAAGCTCAGGGTCGAAGGAGGCGAGCAGGGTCCCGCTGGCATAGGCGGGTGTTGCAAGAATAACAGAGTCAGACTCAAAGCTTGAGTCATCTTCCAATTTCACAATATAACGAGAGTCAATTTTCAAGATTTGGGAAACGGCTGTATTGAGGCGAAGCTTTACTTCGTTGGCTTGAAGGTGTTTGACCAGCGCTTCAACAATTTCGGCAAGGCCTGTGGTGGGCGTGAGAAACGCAGAACGCGAACCCTGCACTGCCTTGCCATTGGACTGCGCCCGTATTTGCAACGCGCCGCGCGCGAGTGAACCATATTTGATTTCGAGATCACGAAGATATGGAAAAGTGGATGCAAGGCTGAGCGCGTCGCCATCACCCGCATAGATGCCGGACATGAGCGGCTCGATTAAATTTTCATACGCCTCACGCCCCAGCCGACGGCTGACAAACGTGCCCAGAGATTCATCGCCATTGACAGCCTTCGCGGGGAGCAGAAAATCGAATCCCATGCGTGCTTTCCCAAACCACGAAACAAGACGCGATTTGAGAATCGCTTCAACATTTGTTGGAATCATCATGGCGAGTCCATCGGGCAAAGGCAGGAGGCGATTGCGATTCAATACATAGGTGTTTTTCTTGTTCGGGTTTGTGCCATGTAAGCGCTCGCCAAGACCGAGTTCCTTGCACAATGCCACCCCCCAGGGTTTGGTGGCGAGGAAAGTATCAGGGCCGCCCTCGATGATAAATTGACCATCGCCCCGCGAGAGTGGCGGGACTTCGTCAAAAACTGCGCGGTCTGTGGATATTTTTCCACCCCAACGCGAATCAGATTCGAGCAGGGTAATTTCAACGGGTTGAAGGTTGAAGGTTGAAAGTTTGGTTGCGTAATAGGCAGCGGATAGTCCAGCGATGCCGCCGCCGATGATGGTTAGTTTCATAGTGTTCTCAATTCAGAATAATGAATGAAGAATTCTGCATTCTGACTTTTGCCTTCTGCATTTATAAATGTGGTGCTTTCCATGTTTTGATGATCGATTCAAAGGGCAGCTTGATCTTATTCGCGTTGAATGGGAACCATCCCAACTCTGCGCGGACAGCCTGCTCTTTAAGCTCTGTGCTTCCCCAAATGAATGTGGCCCCCACGACGGCCACGATAACGCAAAGCCAGTCGTTAGAGATGAAGAGAGATGCAATCACGATGAGAAAACCAATGCCCATCATATAAGGCCAACACAGGTAGCCAAAGGTTCTCTCGCCGCGGATGACCAGCGGAAAGCCAAGGCCAATGATGAGCAGGGTGAGGATGCCGATGAGGATGCCGAAATAGTTCATGGTTATCAGTTGTCTGTTATCAGTTTGCCAATTGGTTCGCGTTTCAACAGGTTTCGTGTTGTGGCGTGGGAATTGGGTTCGGTGAGGATGTGCGCGTGGCGTGGATTATTGGGGTTGGCGGGGGCGTGTCCCTTGCGGATGCGTTTTTGCTGGCGGGTGAATTCGAAAGCATCGAAGAGCAGGGTGATGCCGAGGATGCCAAAGACCGTTGACAGTGGACGGTTGACAGTAGTTAGTGAGTAGTATTCGGTGAGCAGTCCGAGGGCGGCGAAGGTGATTGTTGGAATCCAAATCGTTGGCGAGATAAATTCCACCTTGCGGACGGCGACGTGCCCGCCCCAAATGCTGAGGAAAGCCGTTACAGCAGCAATAAGTCCAAGTGTGTTGATTTCCATGTTTACCTGTCTACTTGCCTACTTGATATTCATGCGCCATATCCACAACGGCCTTCACATTATCTACGGGGGTATGTTGCAAAATGCCATGTCCCAAATTGAAGATATGACCAGGCCTGCCATTGGCGCGATCTAAAATATCATGCACGCGCTTTTTTATCTCAGGCTGCGGCGCAAAGAGAAGCGTTGGATCGAGGTTGCCCTGCACAGCAACATCGTCACCGAGCAGTTTCCAGCCATCATCAAGCGGAATGCGCCAGTCGAGTCCGATCACATCTCCGCCCGCCTGTTTCATCAAAGGCAGCAGTGTGGTTGTGTTTGTGCCAAAATGAATCACAGGCACATTTTCTTTTTGGGCATCCTGTAAAATTTTTTGCGAATAGGGCAAAACAAATGATTCGTAATCCTGCGGATTGAGCGCACCCACCCATGAGTCAAAAACCTGTACAGCCTGCGCGCCTGCATGAATCTGCGCCACCAGATAATCACTCAGCACCACAGAAAGTTTTTTCATCAACGCATGCCAGGTTTCAGGCTGGGAATACATCATTGTTTTTGTTTTCAGGAATTCGCGCGATGAGCCGCCTTCGATCATGTAGGAAGCGACAGTAAAAGGTGCGCCGCAAAAACCAATGAGCGGAACATCCTTCAACTCACCGCGCAGGATACGAATCGCGTCCATGACGTAGCCGAGATCTGCTTCAGGATTCACAGGCCGCAGATTTTTCACATCATCCAGGCTGCGAATGGGATTCTGCAAAACGGGACCTTCCCCTTTGGCAAACTCAAGCCCCACACCAAAAGGAATTGCTGGAAGCAAAATATCGGCGAAGAGAATCGCCGCATCCACGCCAAGGGCGCGCACAGGTTGAAGTGTCACTTCGGCGGCGACCTCAGGATGATGACAAATTTCGATCAGCGAATATTTCTCACGGATGGCGCGATATTCTGGCATGTAACGCCCCGCCTGTCGCATAAACCAAACGGGGGTGGAGTCGGTTGGGAGACGGTGGCAGGCACGGAGGAAGGAAGAGGCGGTCATAGAAAGTGGAAAGTGGGTAGTGGATTGTGTAAGTGTCATAGCTTATCCATTTTCTACTTTCCACTCACCAGTACACAAGCTGGATCACTTTCCAAATAATCCCCCGCAATCCCATACGCACGTCCGCGTTGACCGCCGCATACGTCGCGGTATTCGCAGGTTCCACAGACGCCTTTGTATTTATCGGGGTTGCGCAGGTCTTTGAAAATTTGCGAGTTACGATAGACATCCACCACATCATGCTCACGAACCATCCCCGCAGTGATGGGTAAAAATCCGCTTGGCTGAATTTCGCCAATATGTGAAATGAACAAAAAACCGTTGCCATCATTCACGCCTTTGGTGGGACGATGAAGCCCATCCGCATATTGAAAGCCTGCGCTTTGAAAAGTGACAGGTTTGCCTGTATTTTCCGCGCGCTTGCGTTCAATCGCCACGCGGCGATACATCGGAGCCGCAGTACTTTTAATATCAAAGAAAGCATTCTGTGATAAGTCATACAGCCAGTTGAACACTTTCTCGTGTTGTTCCGCAGAGATCATTTGCTCGGCCATGGCCCGTCCTGTGGGTACCAGGAAAAACACAGACCACTGCACCGCGCCGACTTCCTGAATAAATGGAACCATCTCATGCAAAATGTCAACATTATGTTTTGCAACCGTTGTATTAACTTGCACACTTAGACCAATGTCGTGCGCACGATGGAGCGTGTCCATTGTGCGCTGCCATGAGCCTTGCACCTTGCGAAAGTCATCGTGAATTTCAGGGCGTGGCGCATCCAATGACAACGCCACACGCAGAATTCCCGCCTCGCGTGCTTTTTCAAGTCTCTCCCTGGTGGGCAAAGCCGTTGCCGTTGGCGTGAGCGAGCAACGCAGCCCACGTTCGGCAGCATATTGAATCAATTCAAAGAGGTCGGGGCGCATCATGGGATCGCCGCCTGTAAAGATCAAAATGGGATGGTTCTCAAAGGAAGCAAGCCGCTCGATCAAGTGCTTTGCTTCCTCTGTAGAAAGCTCCCGCGGATCGCGTTGATGCAGCGCATCCGCGCGGCAATGGACACAGGCATACGCGCAAGCGCGCGTCACTTCCCAGGCAATCGTAAAAGGCGCCTTGTCAAAATCCGCATGAACCATACGTTGATTGTTTGCGCTTCGTTCAGCAGCAGCGCGGGGGGAAAGGGTTTCTAAAGTCATAATTCTCCTTGTTCGGTAATTGATATATGGCAGTCGGCAATTACCATTTACCAATTACGCACTTAACCATCTCGCCGCATCCACGGCGTGATAGGTAATAATTAAATCAGCGCCCGCGCGTTTGATGGCAGTCAACGTTTCCAATGTCACTTTTTCTTCATCCACCCAGCCGTTCTGCGCGGCAGCTTTGATCATCGAATACTCACCGCTGACGTTGTACGCCGCCATCGGCAATTCAGGGAACGCATCTTTCACCACGCGAATCACATCCAGATACGCCAGCGCAGGCTTCACCATCAACATGTCTGCGCCTTCGTCCACATCAATGGCGGCCTCACGCAACGCCTCACACACATTGGCAGGATCCATTTGATGAGATTTCCGATCCCCAAACTTCGGCGCGCCCTCCGCCGCATCGCGGAATGGCCCATAAAACGATGACGCATACTTCACCGCATAAGACAAGATTGGAAGATTTTCATAACCCGCGAAATCCAACCCTGCGCGAATCGTCGAAACCATGCCGTCCATCATGCCCGAGGGCGCGATAATATCCGCACCGCATTCGGCATGGGAGATCGCCACTTTCGCCAGCACATCCAACGTCTCATCGTTGAGCACATAACCTTCAGGCAAGCCTCTATGAAAATGCTCGCCCGTATTCAAAATCCCGCAATGTCCATGGTCGGTGTATTCGCACAAACACACATCCGTCACCACAACCATTTCAGGAAATTCTTTTTTAATTGCCCGAATTGCCTGTTGGACAATTCCATCTTCCGAAAAATTTTCAAGCCCGATCGGGTCCTTCGCCTTGGGAATTCCAAACAAGACAACAGCGTTCACACCCGACCTGATAGCTGCTTCCGCTTCCCGGACACTTTCCTCCACTGAAAGCTGATACACACCCGGCATCGAGCGAATCTCACTTCGGCCTTGTCCATGCCGCACAAACAGCGGGTAAATAAAATCGCGTGCATTGAGTTCCGTCTCGCGCACCATTGCGCGGATGGCGGGCGTAGCGCGCAACCTGCGAGGGCGATTTACGATTTTCGATTGACGATTTTCAATTTCCAGTAGAGTCATAGTGTCTCCAAAATTCTACGGTGGCGCTCGTCGAAAGGCATATCGAGACCACACGTGCTGGTTTTATTATGTTACTTGTTGGTCTCGATACGCTCGCAAAGAGCGCTCGCTACTCGACCAACAGAATGACCGATGATTTGAATCAGCCCTTCGGTTGTATATTCTTTTGCGGTGACAATATTCTGAAAGCCTGCGTCCCGCGCGGCTTGTTCGGTGATAGGGCCGATGCAGGCAACTAATGGATTATTCGGCAGGGTCAGCGGGTCAAGTTTATGCTGGCGTGTAAGTGCCACAAAGTTTTCAACTGTCGAAGCGCTGGTAAAGGTGACAACGTCCACGCCAGATTTCAAAGCGTTGAGTCCATCCAGGTCAATTTCTGCGGGGAGAGTTCGATACACCACGATCTCATGCGCCGTTCCGCCTGCACGCACAATTGCTTCAGGTAATTCCTCACGCGCGATCTCGGCGCGCGGCAGCAAAACCCATTTTCCGCGCAGGTCACCCAGGCCAGGTAGAATGGCTTCGGCAATATATTCTTCGGGAATGAAGTCAGGTTCGATATTATGTTTACGCAAAGCGTCCGCTGTTTTTGGGCCAATGGCGGCGATTCTCACCACGGAGAACACAGAGGGCACAGAGATTTTTAAAACTATATCCACCGCATTGACCGATGTGAACACAATCCAGTCACATTGATGAATGTTATTAAACGCGTTTTGAAGTTCAATGTTATTTTCAACTGGCTGAATTTCGATCACAGGAAAATAAATTGGTTCAAAGCCAGCTTCGCGCAGTTTATCAGCGAATTCATTGGTTTGAGCGCGGGGACGGGTTATCAGAACTTTCATAGTTCTAGTGGACAGTAATCAGTTTCAAGATTTCGCTTGCGCCGTTTGCGATGGCTTCGTTGGCAAGACGTTTTCCAAGTTCAAGAGCTTCCATACCCTGACCAGTAACTTTGACAATATTCTTTCCATCCTCCGAAATCACCAAGCCCATCAAACTGATCGCTGATGACTGTTCACTATTCACTGTTGCATATGCCGCCACTGGCACGGAACAACCTCCACCCAGGCCTTGTAGGAAAGCACGTTCAGCAGTGACACATTTTCGGGTGGATTCATCTTCCAGTGCGGCAAGCAAGCGAAGGGAAGTCTGATCGTCGGCGCGGCATTGAATCGCCAATGCGCCTTGTCCAGGTGCGGGGAGCATTACATCCAGAGAAAGCCACTCGGTCACGTGTTTGTCCAAACCCAAACGAGTGAGGCCTGCGCCTGCGAGGATGATGGCGTCGTATTGACCATCCAACGCCTTTCGCAAACGCGTATCCACATTGCCGCGCAGGGATTGGGTTTTAATGTCTGGGCGGAGAGAAAGGATTTGGGAAGCACGGCGCAGGCTGGAGGTCCCGATGGAAGCGTTTGTGGGTAGAGTTGAAAGCGTATGGCCGCGGACAGAGATCAAAGCGTCACGCACTTCTGCGCGCGTGGGAATACATCCAATAGTTAATCCTGTTGGGGCTTCGACAGGCAAATCTTTAAGTGAGTGGACCGCACAATCAACGCTTCCACTTAATAATTCGGTTTCGAGTTCTTGTGTGAATAATCCCTTGCCGCCGATTTCGGGCAGGGGCTTGTCGAGAATTTTGTCACCTTGCGTGGTAATGATTTTTTCTTCGCAGATCAAATTGGGAAAAACGTTTTGCAGGGCGTTGATTACCCATTGAGTTTGCCAGCGGGCGAGTGCAGAGGGGCGGGTTGCGAAAGTTAATTTCATGGTTTGTTTGCCTTCATGGTTAATCAGCAGCAGCAATGGGACAGGCTTCCCCTGACAACCTGCATAAGCTCTCGTCATTTTTCAACCCAAACAATGTGCGTGCAACGCTTGCGTATTCTGGCGCGTGCGGACAAGTGGCCTCGGCACGCAGGCGGCGCGTGGGGTTGTCCATTATTTTTTTAACAAGCGATTTGGTTAATATTTCGATGTGCTCGCGTTCCACGTCCGTCAGGTCAGGCAGGCGGCGCAGTGTTTTCTCCAGCTCATTCACGCGGATATCATCGGCCTTTTGCTGGATATCGGCGATGATCGGAAGCATATCCATGGACTTTAAATAATTTTTAAATCCTGATAGTTCTTCTGCAAGAATGGCTTTCACATGCGGCACTTCGTTCATGCGGTGCATCAACGAATCTTCAAGCTGTGCATTCAAGCCATCAATATCAATGAGTTTTACATGGGGAATATCAGCGACATCGGGGTCGATATCACGCGGGACGGCAATGTCGATTAATACCAATGGGCGTTCAGGCCGCAGGCGCATGGCCGCATCTACTGTCCTGGCGCTCAAGATGGTATGAGGCGCACCCGTGGAAGAGATCAAAATATCTGCGTTACCTAATGACTCATGGAGAAATTCAAATGTAGCAGATTCTGCACCCCAGCGCCTGGCTAATCCCTGCGCACGAGTGAGCGTTCGATTAATTACCCGTATCTTTTCCACCCCACGCTTGCGTAATGCTTCGACGGTTAATTCCGCCATTTCGCCTGCGCCAAGCACAACCACGCTGGCAGTTTTGATGTGACCAAGAGCCTTTTCTGCCACCGAAGCCGCTAATGATGATATGGAAGCAGGGTTGCGGCTGATGGCTGTTTCAGTGCGGGCGCGTTTGCCTGCATGGATGGCCGCCTGAAATAAACGATTAAGAACAGGGCCTGCCACGTTTTGTCCGCGTGAGAGTTCGAGTCCACGGACGATCTGTCCTAAAATTTGCGGTTCGCCAATAACGAGAGAGTCGAGACCCGCCGCAACTTCAAAGAGATGACGGGCTGTAGCCAGGTCTTCAAATCGGTACGTATGTGCATGGAATTGTTGTTCAGGCACACCGCTACTATCCGACAAAAAAGCCTCCAGGTCGGCAATCGCCAATTTGTTGGAGGCGGCATAGAGTTCAATACGGTTACAGGTGGAGATGATGACAAGTTCCGCAATGGGTGAGGAGAGATATCCACATGCCAGATGCGCCAGCGCCGAACGGATCGCATCCTCGTTAAGCGATAACTGCTCACGAAGTTTGATGGAGGTGGTGGTGTGGTTAAGTCCGAGACAGAAAATGTGCATGACCGGCCGCTTTTGAAAATGTATGTTCATACTTTAGCGGCAAAAGATCATATTCGCCAGATAGGTTTGTAAAGATTATCTTTAGCATTGAATTAATATTTTTAAATTATTTAATCACATGCTTACTTTGGGGTGTTGGGTTTTATAGATTTGTGCTATTCATCGTAGATTGCTGAATAAATGTCAGTACGCGAATTGAGATGACTCATGCACAGCACAGCGCCTTCACCTTGCGGTTGACAAAATGAGACGTAGAACCCAATCAACAATAGCCTTTTCCGATAAAGTTATCGCATATGTATTTAAACAAACAGAACTGACTGAAACAACTCAGCCAGTTCTGTTTCTAGTAGCTTGCCAAAATGTAATAGTTATTAATACGTTTAGGCCAATGCAATCCCATTAATCTAAACGTATACCCGTATACCGGACACGTCTCCCACAGGGCGGGTATTGATAGAATTGGAGAGTATGGTGTGGCACGACAAAACGGCTGAGCTTCATCTCGTTTGATTCTCAGATTTTTTCGATTATAGTTAGCCCATGTCCCTTCGTACGCGACTAGTCATTTTTGTGCTACTCTTTGGCTCCGCAGTTTTGACAAATATTTTCGCGTTGGTTTATTTGGCGCGGTCGATTTCCGATTCAATGGATGAGATCGAGCGCATTCGTCAGCGTCAATTGGTGGCGGTGCAGATGAACGCCCACTTACGTGATGCAGAGGCGGCGTTGTATCGTTATCAGATCAACGGCGAGGCGGGCTTCAAATCCCAGTTTATCGAACAATTAGATAACTTCTCGAACGATGTTGAGCAGTATCACCAACTCGCCATCGAACCAAATGAGCAGCAATGGGCTTCGTCGTTAGAGGTGGCTTACCAACAGACACTGACCACTGGCAGCGACTTGATCGAATTGCGCGACGGGCAGACCGCCATGATGGAGGACTTTCTAAGCACGCAGTCGCGGTTGTCCACATTCCTGCTCAATGACGTGATGCCCAATCGCCCTGACGATGCCGCATATACATCCAGCGTTTCGGAAATGCAAGATGCATCGCGCGCCATGCTATCGGCTGTAACGAGTTATCTCGCCTCGCCAGAGGAAGGCAAGCGCGTGCAGTTTACCGATGCCGTTGTTTCTTTTCAACAAGGCATCAATGATTTTCGCAGCCTCTCGCAATCGGAAGATGAAGTCCGCTGGACGAGCGACGCGCTTGCCCAGTTCGAAAAGTTGAAGTCGCTCGGCACCAAGTTGATCGGCGGGCGAGACTTGCAGCAATCGCTGTATGCAAATTTCATCTCCATCATTTTCAACGCCAGCCAGCAGACCATCGTCGGGCAGATCGAGCCGCATGAAACGAAAAAATTTGCACAGGAACAAAAGGATCTATTGAACTCGGTATGGGTCGCCAGCACAGCCAGCATTCTCGCGGCAGCGGTCATTTCGGGTTTTGCCATCCTTTTCATGTTTTATCTCTCGCGGCAGATCAACACACGCGCCACCGCATTACTCGATGGAGCGGAACGCGTGACACACGGCAATTTGAGTCAACCTGTAGAGATAAGCGGAGGCGATGAGTTCGGGGTGTTGGCTGAATCCTTCAACGAAATGATGCGCGAACTCGCCAACCGCGAGGAACGCCTGCGCGCCTTGATCGGCAGGATGGCGCAGATACAGGATGAAGAACGCCGCCTCATCGGTTTGGACTTGCACGATGGACTGACTCAATTGATCATTTCTGCCAACATGCACTTGAACACGCTCAACTCACAGATTGGTTCAAGACTGAACGCCCAAACGCTTCAATCTCTGGACGTGAGCAGGACTCTGATTAAACAGTCCATTGACGAAGCCCGCAGAGTGATCTCGGAACTGCGTCCGACCATGATCGATGATTTTGGGTTAGAACAGGGTTTGCGTCAATATGTGACCGAACTTTGCGAAGAGCAAAACTGGGAGTCTGAAATTGTCACAGATCTGCGCGGGCTGGAGATCGAATCTTCGGCGCAGGCGGCTATCTTCCGTATCGCGCAGGAGGCGCTGTCTAACATCCGCAAACATGCGCGGACGGGGAAGGTGCGCGTGGAGCTTTCAGCGGAGGATCAAAGCTTGAGACTGCGCGTGCAGGATTGGGGTCAGGGTTTTGATGCGAGTTTAATCCAGCAAGATGAAGCGGAACATCTTGGTCTGGTCAGTATGCAGGAGCGGGCGCAGATGATCAACGGAGTGTGCAAAATCGAAAGTGAATTGGGGCGGGGAACCCGAGTCGAAGTGGATATTCCACTTGATTCGCTGGTGCAAAGGAGCAGGGATGGCAGATAAGATCACCTTGATAATTGCGGACGATCATACGATGGTGCGAACTGGGCTGAGAAGTATGCTCAGCGATTCGCGCATCGAGATCGTGGGCGAGGCGAGCAATGGGCGTGAAGCCGTTGAGATGGTGAAAAAACTCAAGCCCAGCGTCGCGTTGATGGACATCCGTATGCCAGAGGTGGATGGCATTCAGGCGCTCGAAGCGATCAAGGCAGAGAAGTTGGATACGCGCGTCATCATGGTCACGACCTATCGCAGCACCGCGTATTTACTGCGGTCGCTTTCGGCGGGCGCAGCGGGATTCGTGTTGAAGGATATTTCGCGAGAAGAATTATTGGCGGCTGTGTATTCGGTGGCGCAAGGCACGTCGCTGGTGGACAGTCAGTTTTTGCAGGATGTGTTGCGTAACCTTGAAAGCGCGGAGAAGTCGGAAGAATCTCCTGACGATTTGATCGAGCCGCTCACCGCACGTGAGATGGATATTTTGCGTTTGATGGTGGAAGGGCTGACCAATCAAGCCATCGGCGATGTGCTGGGAATCAGTGCGGGGACGGTGAAGGGATATGCCCAAACGGTAATGCACAAATTGGGAACGAATGACCGCACGCAAGCAGCGGTCAAGGCGATACGAATGGGGTTGGTGAAGTAAATCAAAGTATGATGTCACTCTGAGCGAGCGTTCTTGGCGAGCGAAGAGTCTCTCCTGCTGTGGTAGAGATGCTTCGCCGCAAAGCGGCTCAGCATGACACTGCCCAATTTCACTCACTCCCAAACGGAAGGGAAAAAACCAGCCGTTTGGGAGTTTTGCATTTAAACGCAAAACTGTATCCTTTTCACAAGATGAGTGCAAAGGAACTAAAAAGGTTAATTTCCCAGCCTGAGATTCTGGTTGCCCCAGGTGCAGTGGACGCGTTGACCGCCCGCCTGATCGAGGATTCTGGATTTAGCGCGGTCTATGCCAGCGGAGCAGGAATCGCCAACGCGCAATTCGCCCTGCCTGATATTGGTCTGCTCACGATGACCGAAATGATCGAACCCATCCGCCGCATGGTGAGCGCGGTGTCTCTGCCCGTCATAGCCGATGCAGATACGGGCTACGGTAACGCCGTCAATGTGACGCGCACAGTTCAAGTCTATGAAGAGGCGGGCGTGGCTGCCATCCAACTTGAAGATCAGGTCACGCCAAAAAAGTGCGGTCACTTCAGCGGCAAGGAAGTCATATCTGCCGATGAAATGGCGCAGAAAATCCATGCCGCTGTGCGAGCGCGGAAGGAAATGCTCATCATCGCCCGCACCGACAGCCTCGCCACACATGGAATGGAAGAAGCCGTTCGCCGCGCAAAATTATACGTTCGCGCAGGCGCAGACATTATCTTCATCGAAGCGCCCACACAAAAAGAACAGATTGCTCAACTGCCCAAGCAAATCAACACACCGTTGTTGTTCAACATGACCGAAGGCGCAAAGACCCCGCCCATCTCACACGATGAACTTCAAGAGATGGGCTATCGCATTGTCATCCATCCCAACCTTGCCATGCGGGTAGCGGCGCGCGCCGTGCAAAGCGCGCTGGCTGTCTTGCAGAAAACCCGCAGCAGCGAATTGCTCATCCCCACCATGCTCGAATGGAATGAACGTCAGCGATTGGTGCGCCTGCCCGAATGGGAGACGCTGGATAACGAATTGAGCCGCTACGAAACAGCGGATTCAAGATAAACAATTCACCAAGGAGAAGAAAAATGAATCGCAAATTGAACGTGTTCCTTTCTTTGACGTTGGCACTGGCATTCGTAATGGCTGCCTGCGCCCCCGCCTCAACCCCGACCGAAGCGCCTGCCACTGAACCCCCAGCAGTAGACGTCCCGACAGAGGCTCCCGCCGCGACCGAAGCACCAACGGCATATCGATACCCCACAGAGGGCGTCAACATCATGGCGCCCGCCGCAGCAGGCGGCGGCTGGGACGGTACAGCCAGAGCCATGCAGCCCATCCTTTCTAGCATTTCAGGGCAGAATGTTCAGGTCTATAACGTGGCAGGCGCGGGCGGTACGGTTGGCTTGGCGCAATTTGTCAGTGAAGCAGGCGGCAATCCGCACGAATTGATGGTTGGCGGTTTGGTGATGATCGGAGCGATCCAGACGAACCAATCGCCTGTGAACCTTTCCCAGGTGACGCCGATTGCCCGTCTCACAGCCGAAGCGGAAGCCATTGTTGTGCCAGCCGACTCGAAATATGAAACCTTCCAGCAGCTGATTGACGACTTTAAAGCGGATCCCACTGCCATCAGTTGGGGCGGCGGCTCTGCGGGCGGCACCGACCACATTTTGGTTGGGTTGATCGCAAAGGAAGTAGGCGTGGACGCAGCAAAGATCAACTACATCGCTCACTCCGGCGGCGGCGAAGCAACAGCAGCCATTCTTTCCGGCGCGGTCACTGCGGGAGTGTCCGGTGTATCTGAATTCTCGGACCAAGTGGAAGCCGGCACGATGCGCATCCTCGCAGTTTCCAGCGAAGAGGCAATCGAAGGCGTGGATGCTCCCACCATCAAAGAATCTGGCGTGGATGTGGCACTCATCAACTGGCGCGCGATCTTCGCCCCAGCAGACCTCACCACCGAACAACGCGATGCGGTTGTGGCTCTCGTCCAACAGATGCACGACAGCCCGGAATGGCAGACAGCGTTGGAAACGAATGGCTGGTCTGATTTCTTCCTGGCTGGTGATGAATTTGATACCTTCCTTAGCGATGAAGTTACGCGTATCGAAGGTGTACTGCGCGACATAGGCTTGATTCAATAATGACCCAAAACGACGCTAAATCCGCATCCTTATCAGCCCGCGCGCTGTTTGGCCTGCGGTTGGCTGCGCTCGTTGTGATACTCCTGGGTGGGGTGATCCTCACCCAGGTACCACACATCGGAACTGGAGCCGGTTTCATTGTAGTGGGCCCCCGCGTTTTTCCGACTGTGATTGGAATTGGGGTACTGCTGCTTGGCATCCTGTTCCTGTTGCGGACAACGTTCCAACCCGACCGCGATCTCATTGCCGAAGTTGAGGCTGAAGAAACTTCCACAGACTGGGCCACGATCGTCCTGACCTTTCTTTCACTCGTGGTCTATGCGGCGCTGCTAAAACCGCTTGGGTATGCCCTTGCGACTGGGTTGTTTTTCCCGGCTGTGGCGCGTATCTTTGGCAGTACACGCTTGGGACGTGATGTCATCATCGGTGTGATCCTAGGGCTGGTGATCTATTTGTCCTTTACCCAGATTCTCGGCGTGCGGCTTCCAGCGGGATTACTGGCAGGTATTTTATAAAGGAGCCAAACATGGATGTTTTCACCAACCTGTTGCACGGCTTTGCCAGCGCACTCACTCCCCAATATTTGCTCCTTGCGGCGCTCGGCGTCACGCTCGGGACAGCCATTGGCGTGTTGCCGGGTATTGGTCCAGCATTGACCGTGGCATTGTTGTTGCCGCTCACCTACAACTTTGACCCAACTGGCGCGCTCATCATGTTTGCTGGCATTTACTACGGCGGCATGTATGGCGGCTCGACGACCTCTATTCTGTTAAACACGCCCGGCGAATCAGCTTCGGTGGCAACTACATTTGAAGGCTTCGCAATGGCAAAGTCAGGGCGGGGTGGCGCAGCCTTGGCGACCTCAGCAATTGGCTCCTTTGTGGCAGGTACGATCTCCACACTGCTGCTGACATTCGTCGCGCCCATCATCGCAAAAATCGCCTTACTCTTCCAACCAGCCGATTATTTTTCTCTTACTGTTCTGGCGTTTATGAGCGTGACCGCGCTGGTAGGAAAATCTTTTTTACGCGGCATGACCAGCCTCTTCATCGGGCTTTTCATTGGCTTGATCGGCATCGATGTATTGACAGGTCAGCCGCGCCTGACCTTTGGAATGCCTGAACTGTTGGACGGTATTGATGTCGTTGTAGTCGCAGTAGGTCTTTTCGCAGTCGGCGAGGCGCTGTATGTCGCTTCACAGATCCGCAATACCAAAGACGAAATATTGCCCGTCAAAAAAGGCATTTGGATGACCAAAGAAGAGTGGAAACGCTCCTGGCCCGCCTGGTTACGCGGCACACTGATCGGCTTTCCCTTTGGAGCCTTGCCCGCTGGCGGCGCGGAGATTCCCACCTTTTTGAGTTACACCACCGAAAAGCGCCTATCGAAGAATAAAGAAGAATGGGGACATGGCGCCATCGAAGGTGTCGCCGGACCCGAAGCCGCCAATAACGCCGCCTTCTCTGGCGTGCTTGTACCGCTGCTCACGCTGGGTCTGCCTACCTCTGCCACGGCAGCCATCCTGTTGGTAGCGTTCCAGATTTACAACCTGCAACCTGGTCCGTTGCTCTTCCAAAAATCGCCAGACCTTGTATGGGCGCTGATCGCCAGCCTTTACATCGGCAATGTCATGCTGCTCATTCTGAACTTGCCGCTCATCCGCATCTGGATCAAGATTCTGGAAATCCCGCGCACATTGCTCTATGCCGGAATTCTTGTTTTCGGCACGCTCGGCGTGTATAGCATGTCAAACAGCTTCGTAGACGTGATGATTATGTATGCCATTGGCGTCCTCGGTTTTTTCATGCGCCGATACGGCTTCCCGGTTGGTCCCACTATTCTTGGTGTCATCCTGTTGCCAATGGCAGAGGCGCAATTCCGCCGCGCCCTCTCCATCAGCCAGGGTGACCTAAGTGTTTTCGTAACCCGCCCCTTATCACTTGGACTTTTGCTGATGGCGGTTGGCGCAGTCCTGCTTCCGTATGTTCCAGTTCTCATTGCGCGACTAAGACGCAAGCCCGTTGAGTCTAGGCGCATCGTATTTGGAGATGGTCAGGAAGACTAAACCGTTTACAATCGGGCATGGTTCTGAAAATAGGAATCATGCCCGATTTCATTAAAACAGTAGTCTCATTCAAACATCCTTCACCAGCTATCACGATATGCAAAACTCTTCCCCGTCTTTCAGGATATTCATAGTCGCCATGATTGTTCTCATGCTGACTTTTCTATCATCCTGCCTGCCTGGGGCAGCCTTGCCACCTCAGACTCCGCCCACACCTGATTCTGCTTCGACAGATTCCTCAGCCCCGAAAATTATCCCGTTCTTCACCACCGAAAGCGACCCCGATCAACTCGCCGTTTTGCAAGCGCTCATCGTCGAATATCAAAGCCTCAACCCTGGCATCGAAGTGGACATCGTCATCGCCTCGCCTGCCTCACGCGGAACACGGCTGTTGACCTCGCTTGCTTCGGGCGCAGACCTCGGCATCTTCGAGATCGAACCCGCCCTCATGTCACAATGGGCAGACGCGGGTTATCTACTCCCGCTCGATGATGTGGTCATGAACATCGGCGCGGACGATTTCGTCGAAGGCAGCCTCTTCCAACAAAACGGAACGACCTACGCCGTGCCGTATGCCGTCAGCGTGTATGGACTGTGGGTGCGCAAAGACTTGTTCGAGCAAGCGGGGCTTCCACTTCCAACAACATACAACGAAGTATTGAACTCCGCAAAAGTTCTGACGAACAGCCAAACTTATGGCATCGCCCTGCCTGCGGGGCAGAACATCGCCACCGTCAATTACTTCTCCACCTTCCTCTGGCAAAACGGCGGTGATTATTTCACCTGCGACGGACAAGTCGCATTCGGCGAACCTCAAGCCCTTGAAGCAGTCCGCCGCTGGCAGGCCCTCACTCAATATGCCCCGCCAGGCTTCACCACCTGGGGCTTCCCCGAACAGATAGACGCCTTCGTCAATGGGCGCGTGGCAATGGCAATGTATGCAGGTCGGCTTGGCGTGCAACTCGAAGAAACACATCCTGAATTGGAAAACAAGGTCACGGTCATCTTCCCGCCGTGGGGCGAACAAAAAGTGACCCTCGGCGTTTGGAGTCGCTTTGCGATTGCCTCTGGCACAAAAAACCAAGCCGAAGCGAAAGCTTTCTTGCAATGGCTCGTCAGCGGCGACAGATTACAACGTTACGACAGCGTCCTGCCTGGGCACATGATTCCCCCGCTCGATTCCGTGCGTGAAGCGGCACTGGCAAATCCATCTGCTTACACCCAAAAACACGCCGATTGGATCGAGTCCTTTTACGAATGGTCCGCCTTCACCAATCACCCCGCCATGAACATGGGTTCGGTATCGAACAGTCAATTCACGCGTTCCACCGTCGCTCCGCCCTGGGCGTGGGAAGTCTTCGGCACCCCTGGCATCGTGGATACCATGCTGCAAGATGTAGCAAATGGAAATGACCCCGAACAAGCCTGGCAGGCAGCCGTGACCAAAATGGACCAAGCTGTGAATGCATGGAAGTCCATGCACCTGGAATGGAAATCTACTGGATGCAATTGATCTATTTTTGAAGGGGATTTATCCTCTCCCACCATTTGATATGAAGAATATTTACTAATTTAGAAGAGTACCTCCATAAGACGGGAAGTGGATCATGAACGCCAATTTTCTCACTTGACATTCTTCTTATGGATACTATACTGGAGTTTGAAAGAAACACTGGCTAAGAATTTCAAGGTGTACGATATTCCTACCCGGGGAGGGATAACGATATGAACAAAGTAGCGAACAAAATCCGCGTCCTGATCGTGGACGATCATGCCATGGTGCGCCAGGGACTGCGGACGTTTTTGGAATTACAGGACACGTCCGCTCTACCCATCGAAGTGGCGGGCGAAGCCGCCAACGGTCTCGAAGCCGTAACCCTCGCGAAACAAACCCAACCCGATATCGTCCTGCTCGATCTGGTTATGCCCGAAATGGACGGGTTGCAGGCCACGCCCAAAATTATGGAGGCCAGCCCGCGCTCGCGCGTCATCATCCTGACCAGTTTCGGCGAGGAGGATAAAGTCCTGCCGGCCATACGCGCGGGGGCGCAAGGATATTTGCTCAAGGACATTCCTCCAACTGAATTGGTTCAGGCTGTGCGCGAGGCGTATCAAGGCAAGGTGCAATTACATCCCGAGATTGCGAAAAAGTTGATGTCACTGGCGGCGGGGAACGAGAAACCAGCCATGAGTCGCGCCGCTAATCCTGAAGACGGTTTGACTGACCGCGAGCAGGAAGTCTTGCAACTCATCGCCGATGGGATGAACAACCGCGACATCGCCGCCAAACTCGTCATCAGCGAGAAGACGGTCAAGACACACGTCAGCAACATCCTTGCAAAATTGAATCTGGATGACCGCACGCAAGCCGCCATCTATGCCTTGCGTCACGGAACCACGGACAAAAAATAATGCGCACCGCGGGAGTCTTTTTGATCTTTGTCGGGGTCGCGCTGCGCGGCGCGGTGCTTTTCTCCGATAACGAGGAACTCCTCGCGGTCCTCGGCATCCTTGCGGCGTACGGCGTACTTCTCATCGCTGAAACATGGCTTGTTCGTCGCAAGTCTCTTTTCCATTCCCAATTCGCACAAGCAACCTATCTCCTTCTTCAATCCGCTCTCGCCGTCTGGTTGTTGGATGTTTCCACCTACGAAGATTTTTTCGCACTCCTGTTCATTCCTCCGAGCCTCGAGGCCGTTTCATTCTTCGGTAGGCGTTACGGATTTTGGTGGATCGCGGCATTCTCAATTGCCATCCTGAGCGTCATGCAATTTTCCGAGCAGGGTCAACTCTTTGGTCTGGCGATGGGGCTTTTATACAGCGGCATTTGTTTCCTGTTCGGCGGCTATGCCTCGCAGGTATTAAAAGCCGAAGCCGCGCGTGAGCAAAATCAGAGCGCCTTCGATGAACTGCAAATCGCGCATCGTCAGCTTCAAGGCTACGCCGACCAGGTGGCGAACCTCGCGGTGGAACACGAACGAAACCGTCTCGCGCGCGACTTACATGACTCGGTCACGCAGACGGTTTTCAGCATGAATCTGGCCGCGCAGTCCGCCCGCATCTTGCTGGATAAAGAACCGCCCCTCGATACGGCTTCGCCACTCGGGGCAACGCCTCGCACTACGGGACAGTTGCTCCGCCTCGAGGAACTTTCCGCGAACGCTTTGAGAGAAATCCAATCCCTCATCTCGCAGTTGAAGCCGCGCTCCCTCGCAGACGAAGGCTTACCATCCGCCTTGCGACGATTAGCCGATGAGCGTTTATCGCGTGATGGTTTGCAGGTCTCGCTCGAAATTCACGGGGAGAAGAAGCTGTCCGAAGCCGAGACGTTAGGACTTTATGCCATCGTCAACGAATCCTTGACCAACGTCATCAAACACAGCGGTACACGCGAAGCGTCGGTTCGTTTGAAGTTGAACGATGACATTTCAGCGTTGGAAATCGAAGATCACGGACGCGGTTTCAATCCACAATCTTTGCAGAATCAGCGCGGACATTTGGGACTGGCGGGCATTTCCGAGCGGGCGTGCGAGATTGGATGGACGCTTTCGGTGGAGTCGGAAAAGGATCAGGGAACGCGAATTCTCGTGACGCAGAATCAGGTTGAGGAGTCGAAATGAAGCGGGCGGAGTATCAAGGCAGTACTCTGATCGGCTATCTCGTCATCGGCGTGGTCGCGGCGCGCACGCTGGTCTTTTATTGGGAAACGCCGAACCGCGTCATCGCCATCACATTGCTCGGAATTTTTACATTGTCCTACAGCCTGGAGTCGTGGTTGTCAAATCGCTCGCAGATGCGGCTCTACTTTCCGTTGCAAACGCTATTGGTGATCGTGCTCTCGAACCTGCGACCATTCCAGGATTTTCAAAGCCTTCTGTATGTCCCGCTTGGCATTCAGGCGTTGCGCGCCTTTTCGCGCCGCGCCGCGTTGACGTGGCTGGCGGTTTACGCGGCGCTGGTCGCCATCACTGAGATTCTCGGACTCGGCCTCGCGGACGGGCTGGCGTTTCTCCTGCTCTATCTGGCGGTCAGCGCGTTCCTGGTCTCGTACGATCTGTTGTACGCGCGCACCCAAGCGGACGAAGCCGAAAGCCAGCGCCTGCTCGCGGACTTGCAATCCGCGCACGCGAAGTTGCAGGACTACGCCGCGCAAGCCGAGGAACTGGCCGCGGCGCGCGAACGCAACCGCCTGGCGCGCGAACTGCACGACTCGGTCAGCCAGACGATCTTCTCGATCACGCTCACGTCGCAATCGGCGCGTCTGCTTTTGGAGCGCGACCCCGCCCGCGTCCCCGAACAGATTGACCGCCTGCAAACGATGACCGAGGAAGCACTTTCTCAATTGCGCTCGTTGATCGCGCAACTGCGACCCCCGCAAAACCCATAATTTTTTACCACAAAGGGCACGAAGAAACACAAAGGAAAAACTTTTGGCTTTTTCCTTCGTGACTCTTTGTGTCCTTTGTGTTTAGGGACTACGACTTTCGAACTACTCCTACTTCTCAAGTCGTAGTCCGTAAATCCGCCTTCAATCGCAGGGCGGTTTCATTCTCGCGCCAGATGTGCCTTTTTCCTTCCGCGCGTATAGTGGGGATGTAAGTTTAAAGAAAAAGGAATTTTCCATGAACACACAAACGTTGACCAACCTCGCAAGAATCTTCGATCTTGTTATTGCGTTGCCGCCAACAGACCTTCCCATCGTACAGCCAGTCTACGCCTCCTCCCTCGATTACGGCTTCGACTTCGACGAGGACGAAGTGGGGAGAGAGTTACTCGCCCCGCTCCCTGCCAGTCTTGAAGACCAATCCATCTCTGATGAAGATACAGATGAATTTGCGTTGTTCTATTTCTAATCCCTTTTGAGACAGGTGAAAAATGACCCCAACTCGCATTTTGATTGTGGATGATGTGGAGCAAGTTCGACGCGATCTGCGTACGGCATTATCCCTCACTGGTGAACTTGAAATTATCGGCGAAGCTGCGAACGGATTGGAAGCCGTGCGCCTGACCGAGTCCCTGCAACCCGATACGGTTCTGATGGATTTGGAAATGCCCGTGATGGACGGGTATGAGTCGATGCGACAGATTAAGACAAGATTTCCCTCATGCAGGGTGATTGCACTCACCGTGCATGATTATGAGTCGGCGCGGGCGAAAGCCAAACGATCTGGCGTGGATGCTTTCCTCGTCAAAGGCGCGTCCGTGAAAACAATCGTTCAAACTATTTTGAAAAAGGAGTAAAGAAATGGAAACCAAAACTGTTCAACGCAGGTTCGATCTTGACTGGCTGAGGGTGTTTGGCATATTGCTCGTGTTCGTCTATCACTCGTCACGCTTCTACAACGTGGAAGATTGGACGATCAAGAACAACATCTGGTATCTCTCCGTGGAAGTCTGGAATAGTTTTTCCACCTCGTTCATGATGCCGCTGATGTTCGTCATTTCGGGCGCCAGCCTGTTCTACGCGCTGGGAAAAGGCGGCTTCGGGAAGTTCTTCAAGGACAAAGTCCTGCGTCTGCTCATCCCGCTCGTGGTCGCGGTGCTGACCCATATTTCACTGCAATCCTATATATGGGACAAATCTCATGGCCTGTTCAGCGGGAGTTACTTCCAGTTCCTGCCGCAGTACTTCAACCTCGCTACGCTGAATTGGAACGGTGCGCACCTGTGGTACCTGAAATACCTGTTCCTGTTCAGCCTCATTCTCTATCCCCTCTTCCGCTGGTTGAAGGGACGCGGCCAAAACTTCCTGACCAAACTCGGCGGATGGCTGTCTCGGACGGGCGTGTTGTACATGCTGACCTTCCCCTTCCTGATCGTCTATTCGCTGGTAGACGCCGATAGCCCAGTGATGACTTCGAATGGAGGCTACCCATACATCCTATATCTGTGGTTCATCCTGTTGGGCTTCCTCATCACCTCCGATCAACGAATTCAGGAAAAGATTCGGCAGTTGCGCTGGGTGTCCTTGATCGGCGGCCTGCTGTTGGCGGCTGGTTCTGCCGTGCTGATCATCCTGGTCGCAGACCAAGAGACCATCACGCCCACCATCATCATCGGTTTCACGATGCGTATCTTTGGCGGCTGGCTGTCCGTCCTGGGATTTCTGGGCATGTGCATGCAAGCCCTCAACTTTCGCACACCCAGGCTGGATTACGCCAGTGAAGCCGTCCTGCCGTTCTACATCCTACACCAGACCGTTCTGCTGGCTGTCGGCTATTTCACCCTGCAATGGGGTCTGCCCGACGTGCTTGAATGGACAGTGACGCTTGCGGCCTCCTTCATCCTCATCATGGTGATTTACGAATTCATCGTGCGGCGATTCAATGTGTTGCGCTTCCTGTTCGGGATGAAACCGGGCGTCAAGCCTGTTGCCGCTCAGACGAAGCAGACGCAACTGGAACCGGCTGTCCGACGATGAGAGACGATATCAAAAAATCAATTCGATTGCATATACACAAGGAGATTAAGATGAATACCAGGTTTCGACGGCTTATCACATTGCTGGTTCTTCCACTACTGCTGATTATTCCGGCTGGCTGTGCGGGTTTCGGGCAGCCCTTGAGCCCGGAGGATATGGAAACGATCAATCAAGAAATCCGAGTATCCATTGAGGAGACGTTTCCCCTCCCGGAACAGGTCATGATCAAGACACACGTTGGAGATGACCTGCGTTTTTCAACTGCATTGAGCCTTGACGAGGTGGTTGCATTCTATCGGGATGCCTACACTCAAAAGGGCTATGAGGCGGAAGCAGGTGACCCGGTTCTGGCGGGCGGTGTGACCTTGCTTTTCAAAAAAGATGGCGAAAAAGATGTATTACTGGAGGTAACGGAGAATGAAAGTGGAAGCGATGTCCATCTCCTCTTGAACACACCAATTGATGCGAGTGCAGAGTAAACCATGAATACCAAAACGATTCAAAGGAGATACGATCTCGACTGGCTTCGCGTCTTCGCCATCCTCTCGATCTTCGTCTATCACTCGACGCGCTTCTTCGACCCGTGGTTCTGGCACATCAAGAATCCCGTTACCTCCGAGTTGGTCGGCCTGCTCCAGAACTTCATGACCGTCTGGATGATGCCTTTCATCTTCCTCATCTCTGGCGCGAGCATTTTCTACGCCATGAACAAGGGCGGCGCGGGAACCTTCTTCAAAGACAAGGCCCTGCGCCTGCTCGTCCCGCTCCTCGTCGCGGTCTTCACCTACTCACCGCTGCAGGTCTACCTTGAGCGCCTCACGCACGGACAATTCCACGGCTCGTTCTGGGCGTTCCTGCCGCACTACTTCGAGGGCATCTACCTCGGCGACGGCTCCGCGGGCAACTTCGCCTTCTTCGGGATGCACATGTGGTACGTGTTCTTCCTGCTGATCTACTGCCTGATCTTCTACCCGCTCTTCCGCTGGATGAAGGGACGCGGACGTGGCGCGCTGGACAGAATCGCGGACATCGTCGCTTCGCCCTGGACCTCGTGGCTGGTTCTCGCTTTCCCGATCCTGATCCTTCACCTCTTCGTCTCCGACTCGGGACTCGAGTTTGGCGCGGGCGGATGGCCGTTCCTCTACTATCCCTTCTTCCTGATCTACGGCTTCGTCATCGCCTCCTCGGAGCGTTTGCAAACGAATCTCAAGCGCATGCGCTGGTACAACCTGATCGTCAGCGCGCTCCTCACCGCGACGTACATCACTCTCCTCGCCTTTCCCGCTCTCGACGCGCTCGAAGACGCCCTAGCCGACATGTTCTGGATCCTGAGCGCGTGCTCACTGCTCCCCACCTTCCTCGGCTTTGGGGTGCAGCACCTGAACTTTACCAACCCCTTCCACAAGTACGCCTCCGAAGCGGTGATGGGCTTCTACATCCTGCACCAGACCATCCTGTTGATCGTCGGCTACTTCATCGTGGGCTGGACACTTCCCGCCTTCGGCAAGTGGGCGGTCATCGCCTCGACCTCGTTCGTCATCATCATGGCGCTGTATGAGTTCGTGGTGCGGCGCGTCAATATCATGCGCTTCCTGTTTGGGATGAAGACGATGAGCAGGAGTTCCGTTGCCAGGCCTGTTGATGCGCAAATTGCCAAAGTGACATGAATTTCAATGTTCGGATGAAAAAATCCACTTCCGGGGCTGTCCAAAAAGGAGGGCAGCCCCCAGTGACATAAAGTTTCAGTTATTTTTCCGCTGTCAACAGACCAGGTTCATCTTGCATCTTGCAGGCGTTTTTTTAATTATCCATCTTTTCGTCCCAGGTCATTCGGCAATTAATTTTGAACCTTTTCACCTCTCACTGGTACATACCTATGAGAAGCAGATACAATGCAAACAGCCGACCTTGCCCTTCCCTGGAAATCGCAAGAGACGCAGCCCGCCATGACGCAACCCGTTGAAGACCTCGACCTCATCCATCGCATGCAAGCTGGCGATGACGATGCCGTGCGCGACCTGTACGCGCTGCACGGTCAGCGACTCTATGCGTACGCGTTGCGTCTCACGAACGATCCCGCCACCGCCGAGGATGTGACTCAAACCACGCTCGTCACGGCGTGGCGCACTGCCCGCACCTTCCGCGGTGAGGGACGCCTCATCGCGTGGCTGTTGGGCATCGTCCATCACACGGCAATGAAAGCGATTCGAAACAGCACAAACTATCTCGGCGATGTGGCGGAAGAGACTGTCAGCGAAGATCAACCGTCGCCGGAGGAGCAGGCACAGGTTAAGGAAGAGAGGCGTTGGGTGCGTCAGGGTTTGCAGAGTCTTTCATCCGAGCATCGCACGGTGCTTGAACTCGTCTTCTATCAAGGTCTGTCGCTCAATGAAGCGGCGCAAGTTTTGAACATCCCTGTTGGTACGGTCAAGAGTCGTTTGAGTTATGCGCGCGATCATCTGCGCGGCGTGTTGACGCGAACCGAGGAGCATTTGCCATGAACCATGAAGACCAATTGATCCTATATGCGGCGAATCAACTCGATGAAACCGAGCGCGTTGAATTTAAAAAACACCTTGCGGGATGTGTTCGCTGTCAGGCGGATTTGCATCTCTGGCAGTCTGTCGCAAATGAGATCACCGCATCAGACTCAGCCGTGCCTGCTCCCGTCCATTTAGCGGACTCTGCGCTGGAAGTGATCCACGCGCCATCCAGATTGACACGCGCCTTCAATGGCATGACGCAGCTCCTGCGCATGCAACTGCTTCTCATGCACAACGAATTGTGGGTCGGCTCGGCGGCATTGATGTTTATCTTTTTAGCGATGGCTTTGCTCGTAGCACGCGTGGAAGTACTGTACTTCTTTGTGCCGATGATCGCCGCTGGCACCGTGACCTTGATCTACGGCTCGGAACACGACCCCGCCGCCGAGTTGACCTTTGCCACGCCCATCTCGCCGTGGAAGATTTTGCTGGCGCGGCTGACGCTTGTCTCTGCGTACAACGTGTTCCTCGCGTTGTGTGCCACGGCGGGGCTGCTTCTCATCCTGCCGCCGCAAGCGCTGGGTGAACTCATCCTCGGCTGGCTCGCGCCGATGACCTTCCTCTCCGCGCTGGCGCTTCTGCTCTCCTTGTGGATCGGCACAAGCAATGCTTTGTTCATCTCGTATACATTATGGGCTGCACAATATCTCGCGCTGACCTCCGTCAGCAAATGGTTCGCCTTTCTCACTCCGTGGCTTGATTCATATCGTCAGTTCTGGCAAGACCCTGCTCTGCTTTTCATCTTTGGTTTTACCCTGATTCTGTTTGCGCTCTGGTCTGCTGGTCGTGAGCAGGTGCAATGGCGCAGAACGTTCATCGTTGGTTGAGTAGGTGGCGGCGTTTTTCCGCCGCCGTATCGAAACCAACAGTTAATGAAATGTTTTCATCTACAGGTGGTTTCGACACCGCACCTGCGGTGGATGCAGGTGTATGCTCTGCAACAAACACGCAGGGCTACTCAACCACCGAAATCACTGGAGTTTTCATGTCTCGATTTTTCGGCGTCTTACGCCATGAATTCACTATGTCCCTTCGCCGCCCCGGCTTATGGATCGCTTATGCCCTAGTATTCATCTTCTATTCGGTCACAGTCATGTACCCCGTGCCCGAAGAAGAAGTTACCATCCTCACCGACAAACAGACCTGGCAGTATGCAGGGCAAATGGCGTTCACCTTCAACCTATTCCTGCCGGTCATGGTCGGCATTCTCTCCGCAGACCGCTTACAGCGCGATTTCCGTCAAGGCATCCGTGAGTTACAGGAGAGCACACCGCTCAGTCTCGCCACCTACACCCTCGGAAAATATTTTGGCGTGTTGGCGGCATCTCTTGCACCTGTGCTGGTTTGGATATGGCTCATCTCAGGCTTGTTCATCGCCTTTGGCAATGCACCGATTGATTTTCTCTACACGATAACGTTGGCGTTCTTCGCCATCATGGTGCCCGCCTTCGCATTCGTTATCGCGTTCTCACTGGCATGTCCGCTCATCATGCCGTTGCGCGTCTATCAAATCCTGTTCACGGGATATTGGTTCTGGGGCAACTACATCAGCCCTGAATTTTTCCCAACCCTCAATGGGACGTTACTCACTGCAAGCGGATCGTATGCCTATCAGGGATTTTTCGGCGGCTTCATCAATGCTGCTGACCCGCTCCAATATTCCGCCGCAGACGCGACCCTGAACCTGATTGTGCTCGCGTTCTGCATCGTCGCTGTGATGGTTGTGCTTAATTATTACCTGCAATGGCAGTCTCGCCGCGCATAGGATTATCCATGAAGCGCTTTTCCCTGAAATACACC
>JACPVB010000081.1 GCA_016191985.1 Chloroflexota bacterium
ATTTGCCGTGGGTGCGTACAACATCAACAACATGGAGCAGGCACTCGGTCTGTTCCATGGACACATCGAAGCGCAGGCGCCTTTCATTATTCAAATTTCAAAAGGTGCGCGCAAATATGCGGGGGTGAAGATGCTCGAAGCCATTATCCGCGCCTGTGAAGATGAATTCCCCGAAGCGATTTATGCCGTCCATCTCGATCACGGCGATGAAAAGACTTGTTACGACTGCATTGATTCAGGCTTCTATTCCTCTGTGATGATCGATGCTTCTCATGAACCATTTGCAGAGAATGTTGCCATCACCCGCCGCGTAGTGGAGCGGGCGCACGCCAAAGGCTTAAGCGTGGAATCTGAAATCGGTCTCTTGGGCGGCGTGGAGGAACATGTGCAAGTGGATGAAAAACATGCCATGCTCACCGACCCCGATGAAGCCAAAGCCTTTGTCGAGCAAAGCGGATGTGACAGCCTGGCAGTTGCCATCGGCACGAGTCATGGTGCGTACAAATTCAGCGGCAGCCAAAGCCTGCACTTCGAGCGCATTGCCGAAATTCAAAAACGCTTGCCAGGTTTTCCGTTGGTCATGCACGGCTCGAGTTCGGTGCCAAAAGCCGAAGTGGAGAAAATAAATATTTTTGGCGGTCAACTCGACCCGTCGGCAAGAGGCGTGGATGCGTCAGAGTTTGCAAAAGCCGTCCCGTTGGGAGTCACAAAAGTCAACATCGATACCGACGGACGTCTCGTCTGGACTCGCGTGCACCGCGAACATTTCCACAACAACCCAAAGAACTTTGACTTCCGCAAACCAGGCGAGGAATACATCAAAGCCTACGCAGATTTTGTTGCGCAAAAATCAAGAGCCTTGCTTTCCGCTGGCACGCTTTCGGATGTGAGAACCCTGTTATTCGCAACGAGCGCCGCATGAAAGCTGCGACGAGTTTGCCCTCGCGAGTCGTGATGAGTGAAACACCGAACCGCAACCTCGCGCTTGAATTGGTGCGTGTGACCGAAGCCGCGGCGCTTGCCGCGGGACATTGGATGGGGCGCGGACAAAAGGAAGCGGGCGATGGCGCGGCAGTGGAAGCCATGCGCCTGATCCTCGGCACGGTGGATATGGATGGCGTGGTTGTGATCGGCGAAGGCGCAAAGGATAATGCGCCGATGCTCTTCGACGGCGAAAAAATTGGAAACGGTTTTGGTCCTTCCGTGGATGTGGCGGTTGATCCCATCGAAGGCACTGCACTGCTTGCCTACGGACGACCCGACGCGATTTCTGTTGTTGCGATTGCTCCGCGTGGAACGATGTGGTCACCTGGTCCCGCCTATTACATGAACAAGTTGGTCGTGGGACGCGAAGCCCGCGCCGCGCTTCATCCTAAACTGTTAGCTGCTCCCGTTGCTGAGACATTATCCGCCATTGCGGCATCGTTGAAAAAACCCATCGGCGACCTGACCATCTTTGTGCTCGACAAACCCCGCCATCAAAAATTGATCGCCGATATTCGTGAAGCGGGTGCGCGCGTTCTGCTCCGCACCGATGGGGATGTGGCGGGCGCGCTCATGGCTGCCATGCCCAACTCTGGCGTGGATGTGTTGATGGGCATCGGTGGGACTCCAGAAGGTGTGATCAGCGCGTGCGCGGTGCGTGCATTGGGCGGTGCGATGCTTGGTCAACTTGCTCCGCAAAAAGAGAATGAACGCAAAGCCGTTGAAGAAGCGGGTCTTGATCTCGATTGCGTGTTGACCGAACTCGACCTTGTGCAAAGCGACGATGTTTTCTTCGCCGCCACTGGCATTACCGACGGCGTGCTCATGCCTGGCGTCCATTACAGCGGCGATGGCGCAAGCACCGTCTCCCTCGTCATGCGCGGAAAAACGGGAACGGTAAGAAGAATCCACGCCAACCATCGGCTGGATAAGTTGCGAGAGATTAGTGCGGTGACTTATTAGTCGAGTAGTCTCATGGTCTGATTGTCGCGTAGTCTCGCTGACAAAAAAGACCACCCAACCATGAGACGATCTGACTACTCGACCATTCGACGAATTGACTAACAGACTATCAAGGAGAGTCCAATGTCCAAAACAAAATCAGATGGCAATAACGGGAAGGCGCTGTTCGACGCGGGCGTAAAAGAATACAGTGCCGAGGGTCGCTATTATTACGATATTGGCTACAAGCCCACTGAGACTCAAGTGCTGGCAGCATTCCGAGTCACGCCGCAGGAAGGTGTGTCGTTTGAAGAAGCGGCGGCGGCGGTGGCGGCGGAATCATCCTTCTCTACATGGACGACCGTCTGGTCTGATTATCTGGTGGATGCCTCTCGTTATTCCGCGCGCACGTATGAGATGAAACCCGTGCCAGGTCATCCCGACCAGATGATGGCATACATCGCCTATCCGCTCGACCTGTTTGAGGAAGGTTCGATGGGCAACCTGATGTCTTCGCTGGTGGGAAATGTGTTCGGGTTCAAGCCATTGCGCGCCTTGCGCCTCGAAGATATTTACTTCCCGCCCGCCCTGCTTAGCACATTCCAAGGACCGCCGCACGGCATTCAAGTGGAGCGCGACCGCATGGACAAATACGGACGCCCCTTGCTTGGCGCAACGATGAAACCCAAGCTCGGTCTTTCCGCAAAAAACTACGGACGCGTGGTCTACGAAGCCTTGCGCGGCGGGTTGGACTTTACCAAAGACGATGAGAACATCACCTCCCAGCCGTTCATGCGCTGGCGCGACCGCTTCGAGTTCGTGATGGAAGCCGTCAACCAGGCGGAAGCTGAGACTGGCGAACGCAAGGGACATTATCTCAACGTCACCTCTGGCGATATGGAGGAGATGTATCGCCGCGCCGAACTGGCGAAGGAACTTGGCTCGCGCATCATCATGGTGGATTACCTGATCGTCGGCTTCACCGCTTTCACCTCTCTTTCCAAATGGTGTCGTCGGAACGGGATGCTGCTCCACGCTCACCGCGCCATGCACTCGGTCATAGACCGCCAGCCCAATCACGGCGTCAACTGGCGCGTGCTTGCCAAGATGTGCCGCATCGTCGGGGCAGACCACCTGCACAACGGCACCGTCGTTGGAAAACTCGAAGGGGATCGCGCCTCCACCATCGGCATCAATGAGATGATGCGCGCGACGAATATTGCTAAAGTGGAAAACTGCCCTGGTCATCATTTTGACCAGCCCTGGCTCTCCATGCCTGGAATGCTGCCTGTGGCTTCGGGCGGGATTCACGTCTGGCACATGCCTGAGCTGGTTTCCATTTTCGGGGATGATGTCATCTTGCAATTTGGCGGCGGGACGGTGGGGCATCCCTGGGGCAGCGCGGCGGGAGCAACCGCCAACCGCGTGGCGCTGGAGGCGGTGGTGCAGGCTCGCAACGAAGGCAGAAATCTACTCGCCGAAGGGACGGACATTCTCAAGTCCGCCGCAAAGCACAGCGGTGAACTCCGCGCCGCGATGGAAACTTGGAAGGACATCACCTTCAACTACGAATCTGTGGACGCGCTGGAGAAACCCACGGCGTAGATATGTAGATTGGTACACAAGTAGACAAGTAAACACGAAACCTGTATACCTGTTTACTTGTGTACCGATATACCCCCTAGGAGCAACCTATGAAAACTGAAACCTTTTCCTATCTTCCCACCTTTACAAATGAACAGATCGAAAAGCAGGTTCAATATTTTTTGAATAACAACTGGGTGATCGGCATTGAATATACGCCCCAGCCGAATCCATCGCTTGCCTTTTGGGATTGGTGGAAACTGCCGCTGTTTAACATGCGCGCGGTCGGTGAAATCATGTCCGAGATCGAAGCGTGCAAGGCGGCGAATGCAAATTGTTATGTCCGCATTACCAGCTACGACAACGCGCGCCAATCGCAGGTGATGAGTTTTGTGGTGCACAGACCTTAACCGTCAGACCCTAAAGGTTTCTTCAGCAAATCGGTTACAAAATTTGCAAAAGAAATCTGCTTGAAATTTGTTTTGATTTATCAAGGAAACCTTTAGGGTCTTTTTAATACAAAGGTGATCTTATGAATAGACATCGTCCCATCATCCTTGCCATTGTAGGCGATAGCGCCGCTGGGAAGAGCACGCTGACCAACGGGCTGGTTCGCATCCTCGGCGAAGATCGCGTAACCGTGGTTTGCACGGATGATTATCACAAGTATGACCGCAAGGAACGCGCGCAGTTGGGCATCACGCCCCTGCACCCCGATTGCAATTATCTCGATGTGCTTGAACTCCATCTCGAACGCCTGCATTATGGGCAGCCCTTTCTCAAGCCCGTCTACGAACATGCCACTGGCACGCTGATCCGCCCAGAGTATGTGCGTCCGCGCGAGTTTGTGGTGGTGGAGGGATTGCTAGGTTTTCATACCGCCGTCATGCGTCAGTTTTACGACGTGAAGGTTTTTCTCGACCCGCCCGAGGAACTGCGAACTGCATGGAAGGTCAAGCGCGATACCAGTAAACGTGGCTATACCGCAGAGCAGGTGCGGGCAGAGATGAAGAAGCGCGAGGCGGATACGCTAAAGTACATCCGCCCGCAACGCGAACACGCCGATATCGTCCTTCGCTTTCACCCAGATGAAGGAGTGGAGGCGGAACATGCGGGACCGAATCTCAACGCCCAGGTTGTCCTGCGCCCGACGATTCCCCATCCTGATCTGAGTTACCTGATTGACGGAACGCCTCATCCCTCGACCGATATTCGGCTTCAGCTTGGACGCGATGGCGGACGCCCAGTCGATTTTCTGGAAATCGCGGGAAGCGTGAGCGCTGAAAATGCCGTCCGCCTTGAGGATGCCATCTGGCAGCACCTGCCTGACCTGCGTCCCGTCCACGACGATCAGTTTGGCGACTATCAGGATCGCGCGGAAATGAAACACAGCCATCCACTTGCGCTTTCGCAATTGCTGATCACCTATCATTTGCTGCGCAAGTATGCCAACATCAAACAGATTCCCATGGCGCCGCCTGTGGCAGCCTTGAGTCGCTTGCAGTCTGTGGAGACGAGTTAGCACTGAGGTTACGTAGTGCGTCGCACCAGCCTGAAACAGACGAATCTCATGAGTAGATTCAACTTGTTTATTGGACCCTCTAACCCGTTTGGTGCGACGCACTTCCGCATAGCAGAATCAACTTTCAGCGAAGAAAATTTTAATTGGAATGAATCAGGTATCGGCGCGGAAGGATGCGAGGTTTTAATCAAAAAAAAATGAGCGACGAATATGATGTCACTGTGATCGGAGCGGGACCCGTTGGTCTATTCGCCGCGTTCTATGCTGGGATGCGAAATCTCAAAACGCTGGTGCTCGAAGCATTGCCGAGAGCGGGTGGTCAGATCACTGCGTTGTATCCTGAAAAATATATTTACGATGTGGGCGGCTTCCCCGCGATTTTGGGGCGCGACCTGGTGACGGAGCTTTACAAACAAGCCGCACAATTTGGCGCGGACTTTAAATTTAACGAGCGCGTGGAATCTTTGGAGATGCAGGAACAGGGGCATTTGAAGTTGACGACAACCGAAGGCGCGTATGCCAGCAAGACCGCGATCATCGCGGCGGGCATCGGCGCGTTTCAGCCGAACCGACTCAATGTGACGGGCGCGGCGGAGTTCGAGGGGAAGGGTGTTTCGTATGTGGTGCGCGAACGCGAGAAATTTTTGGGGCGGCGTTTGCTGGTGATCGGCGGCGGCGATACGGCGGTGGATTGGTCGCTGGAGCTTCGCAATTGGGCAAGCGAGGTGACGTTGATCCATCGCTTCGATTATTTCGAGGCGCATCAGCGCAGTGTGATCGCGTTGTATGATTCGCAAGTGAACGTGCATACGCAAAATGAATTGATTAGTATTTCGGGGAATGAGGCGGTGGAGCGCGCGGTGATTCGGGATCATATCACTGGCGATGAACGCACGCTCGATGTGGATGATGTTTTAGTCTGCATCGGTTTTCGCGCCGACCTTGGTCCCATCAGTCAGTGGGGACTCGATCTGGAAGGACGCAAAGTATCCGTGAATCGTCAGGCGGAGACATCCATGCCTGGTGTGTATGCGGTGGGTGACATCGCGTATCCACAGGATGGCATCAGTATGAATTTGATCGCGTATGGATTCGGTCAGGCTACACTGGCGGTGGGTCATGCCAGTCATTTTATCCATCCGAAAGAGCGCGTGGCGCACGGGCATAGCAGTCAACGCAAGGGAATGAAGTACGCGCCCATGCCAGGTTCCGCGCAGGTTAATGAATGAATATGAGGAAAGACCCTAAAGGTTTCCTTTGCTATCGAGAAAGAATTTTAAACAGGATTATTTGGCAAATTAACCTTTTGATTCGCGGGAAAAACCTTTAGGGTCTACATTAAGGAGAAGCACATGCCCGAAAGACCACAACGAAATTTATCACTCGAACTGGTGCGCGCCACGGAAGCTGCGGCGCTGATCGCCGCGCGGTATCGCGATTTGGGAAAATGGGATTCTGCCAACGCCGCCGCGTCCAATGCCATGCGGCTGGTTTTGCAAACCATCGACATGGACGGCGTCATCCTGGTTGGCGAGGGTGAAAAACACAACACGCCGATTCTCTTTCACGGCGAGATGGTCGGCACAGGTCATCCGCCCGCGGTGGATGTGGCGGTTGATCCAATCGAGGGCGCGCCTATCCGCTCGCTTGGGCGTCCTAACACACTTGCCCTCGCCGCGCTTGCCGAACGCTGGAGTTTGTGGGACCCAGGACCAAGTATTTATGTAAATGAGATCGTGGTTGGCGCACAAGCCTGCGATGCAATTGATTTGAATCTGAATCCCACCGAAAATTTAAGAAGCATCGCCGAAGCGTTGAAATGCAAGGTTCAAGATTTGAGCGTCTTCGTGTTGGATAAACCCCGCCACGAAAATTTGATCCGCGAGCTGAATGAAACGGGGGCGCATGTGAAGGTCAACTCTGGCGGCTTCATCGTCGGCGCGATGCTGGCAGCCATGCCTGGCACTGGCGTGGATGTGATGATGAGCATCGGACGCGCTTCCGAATCTGTGCTGGCAGCCTGCGCCGTCAAAGCTGTGGATGGGGGAATGCAAATCCGCCGCGCGCCGCAAAGTGAGGATGAAATAAATCGAGTCCAGTCCGCGATGGGAAAACGTACGCATCAAATCTTAACCGAAACTGATCTGTGCAAATCTGATGATGTTTTCTTCGCCGCAACAGGCATCACCGACGGTGCTCTCCTGCACGGCGTGGACTTCCAACGCGACGGCGTCACCACTGAAAGCCTGGTGATGCGCGCGCGTTCGGGGACGATTCGCTACGTCCGCGCCATCCATCAACTGGATAAACTCATGCGCTTTAGCCAGATCGATTACACAGGCGACCACAAAGAAAAAGCGGAGCAACATGGTTAAACTCGCCCCGTCCATTCTTGCCGCAAATTTTGCCCATCTCGAAGATCATGTTCGCGAAGCCATTTCCGCTGGAGCGGACTGGATTCACATTGACGTGATGGACGGTCACTTCGTCCCCAACATCACCATCGGTCCGCTGATCGTGGAGGCATTGCGTCCATTGAGCAGGGAAACGGGCGCACTGCTCGATGTGCATTTGATGATCGAGAAGCCCGAACGATACATCGCTGACTTTGTAAAAGCTGGGGCGGATATCCTCACCGTGCATGTGGAGACTTGTCCGCATTTGCACAGAACTATCCAAAATATCAAGGAATTGGGAGCAAAGGCAGGCGTCACGCTCAACCCGTCCACTCCGCTTTCCACGCTGGATGAAATTTTGCCAGATATTGACCTTGCGTTGATTATGTCCGTCAACCCTGGCTTCGGCGGACAGAAATACATTCCATCGTCAACGGCGAAGATCAGCAGACTGCGCCAGATGCTGGACACAATTGGATCGAAGGCTTTTCTCGAAGTGGATGGCGGAGTCTATGCCGGGAATGCGGCAGAAATTGTCCACGCGGGAGCAGATGTGCTGGTGGCGGGAAGCGCGGTTTTCGGTGGGACTAAGTCCGTCGCTGAAAACATCCAGGCGCTGCGAATGGCAATTGCATCCGCTTCAGAGCCAATCCACTAAAAATTATTCCGCGTAAATCCTGCATCATTTAAAAAAAAGCACAGGCCACCTGTGGCCTGTGCTTTTTAAACTCGTATTCTACGGACAATGAGGCGCGAGCTTGTTTGCTTCGTTGACCGAACTGCTCCAGGAATATTCCTCGTTATCGCTGAAGTAGTAGTAGGTGGCCCCGTTGGGCATCATGACGACGGTGATGCCGCCATAGCCGGACATGAACGGAGTGTAGAAGGAACAGGTATACCCATCCGCGGAGGTAAACTCTTTTGCCCAGAAGCCGTTGTTGTATTTGAAGACGGGCGTGCCTGTGGTATTGAGGCCACGGTCAGAGGCATCATCCTGCATTGAATCGGCCAGCATGTCGGGTTGCAAGATCTGTGTTCCGTTGATGACGCCGTTCTGGTTGTTCAACAATAACGCCACCTTGGCGATATCATCCTGCGTCCAGAACAGACCGTAGCCAGCAAATGCCTGGCCCGTTGCGTTGTTATCCGTGCGGAGTGAGGTGAGCGTGCCTTTGCTGAGGTTGAGCGGAACAAAAACTTCATCGCGCAGCATGTTGAAGATGTCACTGCCGCCGCCCTGGGCGTTTAAATAATTTTGCATGGCGCGGCCCAGGATAAATGTGTCCGATGTGTGATAGTTCCAGAATGTGCCGGGGGCAACTTTATTGGGGAAATTGAACGCGGCGATGATCTTGTCGCTGTATGGCTCGGCGAGGAAGAAGGTTTCCATATAGGAGCCAGCTTCATCTGATTCATAGCCAGCCAGCCGATAATTGCCGGTTGCCATATCGATTGTGTTGTTAAACGTCACATTCGTCCACACGCCGATGCTGCTTGAATACTCAGGGACGTAGTCCTTAATCAACAGGTTATATACGCCAGTGCCATATTTTTGCCCAAGCCGCATGAGGGACATGGAAGCCATGGCCGACTTGGCGGTTGAATAGGAGGGCACGCGCATCACGCCGCAGTAGGCATATTGTCCGTAGCGAGTGCCGCAGCCTGAAACATAATTGACGCCATTGAAGACAATGCCATAGGTGGTCATGTGTGCGGCGGTTACTCCGCTCCCAAACACTGAAGTATTCACGCCAGAGGATGGATAATCGGTTGCCAACTCCGCAATGGACTTGGTCGGCAGACGGTTGGTAACCTCCGTTGCATGGTTGGCTTTATAGGCAGCGGCATTCGTCACAGCATAAGGGCTGTAGGCCGCGGAGAGTTGTCCCCACATATTGATCTTGTAGTACACGCAGGTTTCCTGTGTGACCTGATAGCGCACATTGGAAACCGACGAGCCGTTGAACAGGAAGGTCATGACGCCGTTATGGGTGCAGTTGGCATTTCGCTGCACAAGCGCAAATGGGAAGGAAGCACGCGACCAGCCGTTATCCCCCGTCTCTGACCAGGCGCGGCCGGGACCAACGATGTAATTCCAATACGCATGACCGGTGATGCTCAAGCCCTGGTTGACCGGAATCAAATGACTGCCGTTTTGCACAAACTCGAAATTGAATTCAGGCAAATGCTTGCGGGGGGAATCGCCATTGCCGGTGTACGCATAATCGTCACGGACTTCGCTAAAGCCGCCGCTCGTGGCTTCGTTATTTAAAACAAGGGAACCTTCAAAAGTATGCAGGGGCATGGCCGCATTCGCTGGCAGTGCAAATGCGCCATCGTCCACTGGGGCGGTGCTGGAGCCTGAGGTGAGGTTGGCATACGTCAGCAGGGTACGAGTCACAGAACCGGAACCAGTTAGCGGGTCGCCCGGAACCGTTGACCCGGGGATGGGAGTCGCCGTTGGGCCGGGCGTCGCAGTGGGTGGGATGGGGGTATTCGTTGGCGCAGTCGCGGAGGTCCCACTGACGGTGATATCTTCCGCGTAGCAATAATCGCCGGTGGTTGCGCCGTTGCCGCGATAGCGAATCTGAAAATTCGCATTCTGATTCGCGCCAGAAATGTTGTTTGTTGTTCCTGAAAAAAATGTTGAATTATCCTGCCCATCGTTCAACGTGCCTATCGCCGTCCAGCCGCTGCCGGTATTGATCTCCGCATAACAATGGTCGGCGCTTTCCAGCGAGGATGCGGCCATGTTCCAGGTGACAGAGATGCTGTTGTACCCAACCGTGGAAACCGTGCGGGTGATGCTGCTCGTTCCGCGCAAACGGACAGAGTTGGGGGCGATGGAGGGAGTGGCAACACTACCCACCGTTCCGCTGGCTGTCCACCCACTGTAGCCGCTATTAAAGTTTGTGGAGTAAATGACAGTCGCCTGTTGAACAGGCGCGGGATTGCCCATTGCGGTAAGCAATAATGAAACTGCCGCCAAAATGGACAAGGACAATAAAACCGACTTCTTCATTGGGAAACTCCTTTGGTGATTGGTTCATTCCACAAGCAGGCCGCCCGCAAGTGGAAAACAAAACGAGCAACCCATACGGGCCGCTCGTTGGTCTCCAGTTTAAATTAACGGTGGTTTGAGTTATCCAATTTACGGAAATATTTTAATACGCCAAGTTTTTCAAAACTTCCTTTTTGCAGAGCGCCGTCTTCATACAATGGAAACTTATGGCCGGAGTCGCGTAATTGTTTGAGCGTTTGTCCCAACCCCAACGTGCCATATTCGCGCGTGCGGGTGGTGTGATCGAGATCGAGCAGTTCGGTCATGAAAGTCTGATTGGTGGATGCTTCCTGCAAGATCCGTCCATCGGGGTTGATGATCGTGGAACGCCCGCCGCCCCATTCGCCGATGCCGTTGATGCTCACAAAAAAACATTGATTGAACAAAGCATTCGCGCGCGCCATCACCAGTTCGAGTTCGCGGTCAGAGGTTGGCGTGAGCGTGGGTTGAATGATCACCTCCGCGCCCATCCATGCCAGTTGACGCGAAACTTCGGGGAACCACATATCGTAGCAAATGCACAAACCAAAACGCCCCACATCTGGAATGTCAAAAACACAAAACTGATCGCCGGGGGTTGTGCCCGCTTCATAGGGCAGCCACGGAAACATCTTGCGATATTTTGCAACGATCTCACCCAGCGGAGAAATAACCAGCGCAGTGTTATATAACTTATCGCCGTCCAGTTCCCACATCGAGCCGGGCACCAGCCACTGTCCCGTTTTTCGCGCCAGCGCTTGCAGGCGTTCGGTCAATGGGCCGGGGATGGCTTCTGCATTTCCCTTCCACCAATCGAGGTTCTCCGGCGTTTTGAATTGCACCAAACCCGGCACCACCAATTCATGAAAGACCACCATGTTCACCCACGGAAATCCTTTGGCAATATTTAACGATATTTCAGACATCTTATCGATTGTCCCGTGCGCATCCCAGGGCAATACAGACATCTGCACACCGGCAATTCCAAATAAACGAGTCATAAATGGCTCCTCATTCCTCAACAAAATGACAGGCGACGAAACGCCCTGTACTCCCGAAAGAACTTCGGGACGATGCGAGCGACGTCGAAGTGCCGCCTCTTACTTCACGGAAAGCTGGTTCTGTTTCCTGACAAATTTTCCCTGCCAATGGGCAGCGTGTATGGAAGCGGCAGCCCGAAGGAGGGTCGACCGGGCTGGGGACATTGCCCTCCAACACCGCCAATCCACGTCTTTCGATACTTACAACGGGCAATGGGATCGCTCCAAACAAAGCCTTTGTATAAGGATGTAATGGTTCGTTGTAGACATCCTCCGATGGCCCAAGCTCCACCAATTTCCCCAAATACATCACACCGATGCGGTCACTGATATGCTGCACCACATTGAGATCGTGCGAGATAAACACATAGGTCAGGTTGTTTTCTTTTTGCAAATCCTGCAATAAATTAATGATCTGCGCCTGCACCGAAACATCCAGCGCGGAGGTGGGTTCATCCAAAACGATCAAACGCGGGTTGACTGCCAAGGCGCGCGCAATCGCCACTCGCTGGCATTGCCCGCCGGATAGTTCATGCGGGAAGCGGTCCAGATGCTGTTCGCCCAGCCCAACCTGCTCTAACAATTCCAGCGCACGCGCGCGGACTTCACTCTTCGGCACGATCGCATGGGTGAGCAACGGCTCTGAAATCGCATCCACAATTTTCAGGCGCGGACTCAACGAAGAAAGCGGGTTTTGGAAAACGATCTGCATTTCACGTCGGATCTGCCGCATTTCAGTACGGGAGTAGGCTGTGATCTCGCGTTCGTCGAAAACAACTTTTCCATCGGTTGGCTCGATCAAGCGCAGCAGCATTCTCCCAAGCGTGGTTTTTCCGCAACCTGATTCCCCCACCAGGCCCAGCACCTCGCCCGTAAATACTTCCAGGTTCACCCCGTCCACGGCATAGACGTAACGCCTGGCAGAGCGATTGAAACGTGAAATTAATCCGCCGGGGAGCGAAAAATGTTTCTTGAGATTTTGAACGGAAAGTAAAAGTTGATTCGTCATAACACGGCTTCCAATTGCGCTACAAAAAGCAGGCGCTTTCATGGGATTCCCCCACAGACTTTAAAGGAGGTCTCTCTACAGCGCATCTTTCAAAGGCTTGGGAGCAGCGCGGAGCGAAGGCGCACCCAACGGTCTCGCCGGGGTTGGCAGGGACGGTGCCCGGAATGGCTGCCATTTTTTGTCCACGGGAGCCGGGGCGCGGAATGGCATTTAACAATCCCTGGCTGTATGGGTGGTGAGGTTTGTCGTACACAAAATAAGTGGGAGAAATTTCAGCAACACTACCCGCGTATAGCACAGCCATGCGGTCACAGGCTTGCGCCACAACTCCAAGATTATGCGTAATCAAAACAATCGACAGGTCAAATTTCTTTTGCAGGTCGCGCAGTAGATTCAGTATCTGTGCTTGAATCGTTACATCCAGCGCGGTGGTGGGTTCATCTGCGATCAGTAACGAGGGACGGCAGGCCAGCGCCATGGCGATCATCACGCGCTGCTGTTGTCCACCGGAGAGTTGGTGTGGATAGGATGTCATGGCGCGTTTTACATCGGGCAAGCCAACCGCATCGAGGCTTTCCTCCGCTTGAGTCTGGGTTGCCTTTTTATCGAGCTTCAAATGCTGACGGATCACACGTGTAATCTGCTCGCCAATGGTAAAGACCGGGTTCAGCGATGAAGTTGGGTCTTGAAAAATCATCGAAATTCGCCCGCCGCGAATGGTATTCATCTCAGGCTCTGAAAGAGCAAGCAGATTTTTTCCTTCAAACATGATCTCGCCGCGTATGGTCGCCGACCTGGGTAATAATCGTAAAATGGACAACCCGGTGATGGTCTTGCCACAGCCTGTTTCACCAACCACGCCAAAAATCTCACCACGCTTCACGCCAAAGGAAACATTATGCAGCGCCTTGTGAAGGCCGCTCGCGGTTTTGAAATCAATCGCCAGGTTATTGACGGATAAAAGATAATTCATTTATTTGCCTTGTCACTCGTCATTTATATTGCCTCGGGTCGAAGATGTCGCGCAGGGTGTCGCCGATCAAATTGAAGGCAAGCACAACGATAAAGATTGCAATGCCTGGGAAAGTGGCGATCCACCACTGGTCGAGGATATACGTTCGGCCATCACTGACCATTAATCCCCAATCCGGTGACGGAGGCTGCGTGCCAAGGCCAAGAAATGCCAGGCCGCCCATCGCCAAAATAACTGTGCCTAAATCCACTGTGGCCTGCACGAGGATGGGCGAAATAGTGTTTGGCAAAATATGACGGAAGATAATCACCGCGTCACTGACCCCGATAGCCTGCGCGGCTTCGACGAAATACCGCTCCTTCAAGCTGATGGTGACTCCGCGCGCGATGCGCGTGTACCACGGCCACCAGGAGACAATCAACGCGAGCGCGGCTTTGTCCAACCCACGGCCCAGGGCGGAGGCAATTGCCATTGCCAGCAAAAGAGAGGGGAAGGCCAGAAACAAGTCCGTGATGCGCATAATGACTTCATCCAGCCAGCCGCCTTTGTAACCAGCCAACGCCCCCAGCGGCGCGCCGATGAGCACGGCAAATAAAACCACGCCAATGGGAATGATCAAGGCTGGCCGCGCGCCCATAATCACACGGCTGAGGATGTCACGGCCAAGTTTGTCTGTTCCAAACCAATGGTCAGCGGAGGGAGGCAGCAGGGTGTTCGAGGCATGAGTCTTCCCTTCGCCCTCTTCGGGGTAGGGGGCGATCTGGTAGGCGAAGAGCGCCATAAAAATAAATAGAGCGATAATCACTGTGCTTGCAAATGAAAGCGGGTCGCGCAAAATGACGGACAGCGCGTGGCGCGTTGTGCGCGCATTAACGGTTTCGGAGGTTTGGAGAGTTGGAGTGGTGGCTGTCATAATTAATCCAAAATCACACGCGGGTCGATCCATGCTTGCAGCAGATCGACGATCAAGTTCATCAGCACATAGCCTGTTGCGCCGAAGAGGGTCATGCCCATGATGGCGGGGTAATCAAGATTTAAAAGGGAGCGGACGGTGAACAATCCCAGCCCCGGCCAGTTGAAGAGGATTTCGACAAAGAAGGTTCCGGTCAATGCAAAGGCAAAGGTCAGGCCGATGACCGTCAACGTGGGGCTGATGGCATTTTTCAAAGCATAGAGATAGGTCACCACGTATTGACGGATGCCATATGCACGCGCGGTGCGGATGTAATCCTGCTCGAACACTTCGAGCATGGCAGCGCGTGTCATGCGGGCGATCAGTCCGATGGGGTAGGCGGCAAGGGTTAAGGAGGGAAGGATCAGGTGTAGAAAAGCATCCTTAAGTGTGACCCAGTTTCCAGTTAAGAATGAATCGAGCAGGATAAAGTTGGTAATCTCCGTCAGCGGATTCGAAAATCTTAAGTCGCCATCCACACGCCCCGCAAGCGGAAGAATATCCAGGTTCCGAAAAAAGACGATTTGAAAAATAAGTCCAAGAAAAAAAGCGGGCATCGAAACGCCGACAATCGAAAGCACGCGCACGGCCACGTCAACGGGCTTGCCCTGCCAGCGCGCGCTCAAGACGCCAAGAGGCACGCCAATGAGGATTGCAATAAACATGCCTGAGAACAACAACTCAAGCGTGGCGGGGATGCGCCCGGCAAGTTCTTCCGTGATGGGCCGTTTGGTTGAAATGGATGTCCCCAAATCGCCGCGCAATAGTTCCTGCATGTAAATTGCATATTGAACGGGAAGCGGCTTATCGAGGCCGAGTTGCTTGGTGACACGTTCAATGTCCTCAGCGCGCGCCTTCGGGCCGATATACAACGCCGCCGCGTTGGATGGGACAACCCGCGCGAGAAAAAACGTGATGACCGATACACCGATCAAAACGAAAAGTGAAGTGCCCAAACGGCGGAGGAGGAATTCAAGTCTTTGCATGAGTTTACAGAGTACCGCATAATTAAGGTAACGGGAAATTCAGTTTTTCCCTAGAGAGTGTTTCTTAACTGCCTTTTTGGGACACGGACTCCACGGATTTTACAGATTTTCACGGAAAATCTTTTTAAAAATTCGTGTTTGATTGACCGTGTAACCCGTCCAATCCGTGTACTTAAGAAACAGTCTCTTACAAATTTCAGCAAAAAGTTTACTTAATTATGAGACAAGCGATAGAACTTCACCACAGAGAACGCGATATTTTGCACTCTCTGTGGTGAAATGATCTTATTGCATTTTGAATTATTTGGCGGGGCGAAGTTCGTAGAACCAGAAGCGGACGTCGGGATAGTTCAAGTTGTACTTGAAGCCTTCCACATGGTTCGGGACCACAAACGCAACCTTGGTGTCGAAGAGGAAAGCGGCGGGCGCTTCATCCACCAGCAGGTTCTGGGCTTCCGTATACTTTGCCAATGAAGTGGCGGGGTCGGTGGCGCTAATTGCGCCCGCTTCATCAAGCAGAGCATTGTACTGATCGTTCTTCCAGTAGGACAGGTTGAACTTTGTGACGTTGAGGAATGGAGATTCCGCGCCGCCATAGAACATGCTCCACATATTGTCCGCGCCGGCATCGGAATAGGTCGGCCAGTAGAGCAGGAGGAAAATATCCTGCGCATCGGCGGAGGCGGGATCGGTCTTGGCGAGTTCCCATTGCTGGGTGAATTCAAGCGCCTCGATGGTTACGTCCACGCCGATCTGGGCGAAGGAATCTTTGATCAATGGCGCAAAGGTTTCTTCGGTGGAGTTCTCGGAGGCATAGGTGAGCTTGAGGCTGAAACCGCCGCCTTCATGACCGGCTTCGGTCAACAACGCCCTGGCTTTTTCGATGTCATACGAATATTGCTTGACGTTCTCGGAATACGGGAACACGCCGGCAGGCACGGGACCGCGGCTTTGCGTGCCACGTCCGTTCGCGCCGATGGCAATAATGTCTTCATAAGGCATCGCGTAGGACAAGGCCTGACGAACCTTGGCATCATTCAACGGTTCCTTCAAGGTGTTGAAGAAGGCCGTGTAGTTAAACAAGGCAGGTTCAAGCGAAGTTGTGTAATCGGGGTTTGCGGCAAAGGCATCGAAAGCATCCGCAGGGACGCTGGTCACCAAATCCACTTCGCCGCCTTCCAGCAATTGCTGGCGGGTGGTAGCTTCGGGCACGATTGTGACCAACACCTTTTCATATTGGCCTTCCTCCCAGCCGCCCCAATAATCAGGATTCTGGGTCAGGACAATTTCCTGATCGGCGGTGTAGGATTCAAGCATGTAAGGCCCCGTGCCTGCTTCCACGCCAGCGCTCCAGTAATTTTCATCCGCAGCGGCCGCATCGAGAGCCTTTGGGCTGACGATGTAAGCGGCATACTCGGAACCCAGGATCAATTCCAAAGGCTGGGCATACGACAAGGTGAACTTGACAGTCAGATCATCCACGGCTTCCACGGTATCGAGCGGCAGCCAAATGAACGACGCCCCCGCATGATCCTTGGCGGCTTCGATGGATTTCTTGACAGCCTCGGCATTCACCGGCTCGCCATCATGGAACTTCACCCCTTCACGCAGATGGAAAGTCCAAACCAGACCATCTTCGCTTTTCTCCCAACTCTCAGCAAGCAGGGGCGTAAATTGCTCGGCGCTGCCGGGCGCATTCACGCGCAGCAATTGCTCGTACATGTTTGCCATGTAGGCGGCTTCCGTTGAGAATGAAGCAATGGGATCCCAGGTGGTGATGTTTGCCGAACTCGCATATTTCAAAACCACAGGCCCGGCGGCAGGAGCCTCGGTAGCGGCGGGGGCTTCTGTCATGGCTGGGGCCTCGGTCACTGACTCAGTCGCAGCGGGTCCACAGGCGGTCGCAAACAATGCGAGCACCAACAACAGAGACAAAACAAATAACTTTTTCTTCATGGTTTCTCCTCTCGTCACAGACGAATTTAGCGCAATCCTATCACGCGCAATTTGCAGAATCTTTGCAAATCATTAACGGATATAATCCCACTCGATGAAGGTCTCCCCGCTCTTAAACACAAAATTTACGCCTCCGCCCAGCACAAGTTCCCTGCCGCGCCCTCATTTAATTCAATGGCTGGATAATCACATGGGACAGCGCCTCATCCTTGTCTCTGCGCCTGCGGGATATGGAAAGACCACCCTGCTGGCAGATTTTTTCAACGCTCATTCTGGGTCCGCGGCCTGGTACCAGCTCGAAGCATCTGATTCCGACCCGACAGTTTTTCTCACCCACTTAATCGAAACCATCCGCCGTGCCAAATCTGCCAATAAAAAAATAAGCAGGATCGGGCAGAATGCCCAATCCCTGCTGGATAACGCCACCTCCAGCATGGACTCGCGCCGCGTGCTGACCGTGCTCATCAACGAACTTGCTGAACAGACCAATGATTCATTATTAATTATTCTTGAAGATTATCATTTCGTCGCCAGCCCCATCGTCCACCAGCTTGTGGATTATTTACTGGAAAACGCGTCCCCCGCGATTCGGTTAATCATCTCCACGCGCACCGATCCGCCGCTGGCCCTGGCGCGCCTGCGTGCCCGCGGCTTGCTGGCTGAATTACGCGCCAACGACCTGCGCTTTCGCGATGAAGAAGTAACCACCCTGTTGCGCCGCGAATCTCCCGACCTGTCCTCTGAAAGTTTAAATGTCCTCATCCAAAAAACCGAAGGCTGGGCGGCGGCTCTGCAAATTGTGCGCAGTTCACTGGCGGGCCAAAATGCAGAATCCGCGCGCGAGATCGTCACCTCCCTGAGCGGGTCACATCGTTTCGTCTTTGAATATCTTGCGGAGGAAGTATTTCGGCGGCAGCCTGAATCGCTGCAAACTTTTTTATTGCGCACCTCCATCCTCTCCCAAATGGATGCGGCTTTGTGCAATGCCGTCGTTGGAATTAAAAATTCACAGGATATGCTGGAGGAATTGGAAAGGCAAAACCTGTTCCTGACCAGCCTCGACCTGAACCGACGCTGGTATCAATACCATTTTCTTTTTCGTGAATTCCTCTTGAGTAGGCTCATGCGTGGGAATGGCGGGCAGGTCAAAGATTTGGAAAGAAGCGCGGGTGCGTTTTACGAATCCCAGAACGAGCATGAAGCCGCCTTCCTGCATTATTCCGCCGCGCAGGATTATGAATCCGCGGCGCGAGTGGCCTCCATCTTTGCCGCTGATTACGTCGAGCGTGGGCGCGTGGAGGTGCTGCATCGTTATCTCAATATGCTGCCTGTTGAGACCATGCGTGTACATCCCGAATTGTTGCTGCAACTTGGGAACGCCCATCGCCGCATTGGGGAAGCGGGGCTTGCCATTTCATCGTATGAAGATGCGCGCTCCTGCTTTGCCGCGCAAAAAAACCACTCCGGCATGAGCCGCGCATTGACGCGGCTTGCCGAAGTCTATCGCGCGCAGGGAAATTATCGTCAGGCGGAATCTCTCGCAACGCAGGCAATGGAGTCCGCGCCGAAGGAAGATCACACCGCCCGCGCCGAAGCCTTGATGGCGTTGGCAAAAACAACGGGATTCTTAAGCAGCATGGATCGTGGCCGCGAATTGGCGGAGCAGGCCGTGGAGGAAGCGCGCACCGCAAATGGGCTATCTCCATTACAGCGTGCCAACTTTATGCAGTCGCTTGGTCAAATTTGCTGGTGGCACGGCGATCCGCAATCCGCAAACCAACATGCGCAGGAGGCCCTGCGCCTCGCGCCCGATGAATTTTCACCGATCACCGCGCAGGCTTGCATTCTGTTGGTGACCCCACATTTATACTGGCGCGAGTTCGATACGGCCCTCCGTTACGCCGAGCGCGGACTTGAGATTTCGCAAACGCTTCATCTAAATGAATTATTGCCTGCCGCATACACAGCGCTTGGGAATGTATTAACCCGCTTTGGTGAAACTGCCCGCGCTGAAGCGGCATTGCGTCAATCGGTGGCGTTGGCACAGCAACTGGGCATGGCTTCGTATGAGCAGCTTATGGCTACGGGTTACCTTGCCTATAATTTATACGGTCAGGGCCGCGTGGACGAAGCCTGGCAGCTTGCCGAAGGCGCACTCTGGGCATATACCGGCAGCGCTGATTCATATGAAGCCTTTGTCTGCCGAAGCGTGCTGGCGGATGTGGCATTGGAAAAAAATCAACTCAACCGCGCTGAAAATCTTTTTACCGAACTTGTGGAAGTTGGCGAACGCCGTCAATTTCGTGTGCCGCTGGCAATGGTGTACTTCGGTCTGGCCTATATTCATCTCGTCACAGACCGCAAGGAAACAGGCACTCAACATGCGCATAAAGCGTTGCAGATGATCGAGCCGACCCGCGCCTTTCAACTGTTCATTGACCAGGGCGAACGCAGCCGCGTGGTGTGCACCGCCCTCGCAGAAGCGGGATACTCCAATCCATTCATGGATCGTGTGTTGGAACATTTACCGGGCAAAAAAAATACAGCCGCCATCACTGTCTCCGATCAATCTGTCATCAACATCAAATGCCTGGGGAGTTTCCGTGTGTTTGCTGGCAGTACAGAGATCACGCAGGAACGCTGGGTCTCTGCCAAAGCGCGTGACCTGCTGGCATACTTTGTTACTTTTCGCGGAGAGCGCATCCCTGCCGACCGCGCCTTTGATGCCATCTGGTCTGAAAAGGCAGGCCGTGGATTAACCGCCTTCCACACCGCGCTTTCACGACTCCGCACTGCCATGAAAACGGGAGAAAATTCTCCGCGC
>JACPVB010000082.1 GCA_016191985.1 Chloroflexota bacterium
TGGGTGACCTACGATGTGTATTAGGAGAGCAAAATGAAACGATACGGACCCATGCTCAAAAGCATTTTGCTTTATACCCTTCTCACCGGCGCCACGGTGTTGATGAGCTTCCCCTTGTTTTGGATGATCTCATCCTCCCTGAAGACACTGGAGGAAACCAATTCGCCCGGCATTGTTTGGATTCCAGACAGCCCAACCCTGGCCGCATATCTCGGTATTTTCCAAAATCAGGATTTCCTGCGTTCTTATTTCAACTCTGTTTTTTACGTCACTCTCGCCCTGGCAGGGACATTGATCTCCATCGCCGCAGTCGCGTACGCCTTTAGCCGCATCGAATGGCCCGGCAGAAACGTGGTTTTCTTCCTGATGCTTTCCACAATGATGATCCCCCCGCAGGCGCTCATCGTGCCCCAGTATGTTTTCTTCAACAAACTGGATTGGATCGGAACCTTCAACCCGCTCATCATCCCCGGCTACTTTGCGGGCGGTGCGGCGATGATATTTTTATTGCGCCAGTCCATGGCGCAAATTCCAAAGGAACTGGATGAGTCTGCTTTTGTGGATGGGGCGAACCATATTCAAATTTGGTGGGAGATCGTCCTGCCGCTTGTCAAAGCCCCGCTGGCAACGGTTGCCACCTTCCTGTTCGTCGGCTTGTGGAACAGCCTGCTCACACCCCTGATGTATTTGCAAACTGTTGACCTTTACACCCTGCCTGTTTATGTGTCAACACTGTTCAACATCAACAACACCGTTCAGCAATGGCCGACGATTATGACAGCGGCCGTGCTCACTACCGTCCCTCTCATCATCGTCTTTTTCTTCGCGCAACGCTTTATCCTTGAGAGTGTCGTTGTCTCTGGCCTGAAAGGTTAATGTGGACCTTGAACATCTTGTAGGACAAAAATTATTATTTGCATTTCACGGCAAGGAAAAACCTTCGCCCGAGATTGTAGAAGCATTTAAGAAATATTCCCCAAGTGGAATTTCCCTTTTCAGAAGCCTCAATATCGGCACACTTTCTCAACTTAAAGAATTAAACGAGTCTCTCCAACGACTCGCGCGCGAGCTTAGCCTGCCGCCATTGATCATCGCCACCGATCAGGAAGGCGGCCAGCTCATGGCTGTTGGCGATGGCACGCCACTGCCTGGCAACATGGCGCTCGGCGCAACGCGTTCGCCTGAGCTAGCTCGCAAGGCTGGCGAGGTGCTTGGGCGTGAAATGGCCGCTCTCGGAATCAATGTCAATTATGCACCCTGCGCCGATGTGAACATCAACCCCAAAAACCCCGTCGTTGGGATTCGCTCGTTTGGCGAAGACCCGATTCTTGTGGGGGAACTGGCCGCCGCCATGATTAAGGGGATTCAGTCTCAGGGCGTGGCTGCCACTGTCAAGCATTTTCCCGGTCATGGGGATACGGCCAGCGATTCCCACCTTGGCCTGACAACTGTTCCGCACTCGCGTGAGCGACTCCACGCTGTGGAATTGACTCCGTTTCGCTCCGCCCTGAAAGCGGATGCCAAACTGGTGATGACCGCACACCTCGGCATTCCCTCCATCGATGGCCCCGATGCTCCGCCCGCCACATTATCCCCCAATATCATCAACGGACTCCTGCGCCGCGACCTCGGCTACGACGGAGTTGTCGTCACCGATGCAATGGACATGCACGCCATCCGTCAGGGAGAATTACTGCGCGAAGACTCGCTTCGTGCCGCGAAAGCAGGCGCGGACTTATTGCTCGTGACCAGTAACCCGCAGGATCAGACCCGCGCTTTTGAAGCACTGTTGAATGGAGCGCAAGCAGGCCAACTTACAATGGATGAGTTGCAAACTTCCGTCGCCCGCATCACACGCTTGAAAAACTGGCTGTCTGAAAATTCTTCAAAACCAGATTTGAGCGTGATCCAATCCACCGAGCACATGCAGGTTGCAAACGAGATCGCGGAGAAATCCATTACCCTGGTGCGCGACGATAGGAGATACCTGCCCATTAAATTGGATGCGGACAAGCGCATCGCAGTCATCATTCCTGTTCCGCAGGACCTGACACCAGCAGATACTTCTTCTTACATTCAACCTAAGCTGGCAGAGTCCATTCGTGTATATCACGCGCAGACGGATGAATTCAAAATCCCATACGCGCCCAACGATGGGGATATTGCCGCCGCATTGAAGCGCGTCCGCGAGCATGACCTGATCGTGATGGGTACGATCAATGCCTATGCGGAGGAAAAACAGGCGGAGTTCGTCCGCCAGCTATTGCAAACGGGCAAGCCGGTCATCGTCATTGCCATGCGCCTGCCGTATGACCTGGCCGCTTTTCCACAGGCTTCGACATTTGTCTGCACCTACGGCATTTTGGAGCCATCTATGCGGGCGGTGGCGAAAGCGCTCTTTGGCTACGGGGAGATGACTGGTCAATTGCCAGTATCAATTCCCGGCTTGGTCGAGGCGGGGTAATTTATCCAGTGGTATAGTGGAGCCATGTCACTTTATTCTGAAATCGTTGAACAGCCAGAACGGATCAAATCCCTGCTGGCCTCGCAGAAAAAAAATGTGGAACAAATCGCGGCTGAAATTCAGAAGCGTGATGTTCAATATGTTTTCCTCGCCGCGCGTGGGACGTCGGACAATGCGGGACGTTATGCCAATTACTTGCTGGGCGCGTTCAATGGTCTCCCACTTGCGTTGGCGACGCCTTCCCTGTTTACGTATTACAAACGTCCGCCAAAATTAAAGAACGCGCTTGTGATCGGCATCTCGCAATCGGGGCAGTCGCCCGATATTGTCAGCGTGCTGGAGGAGGGCAGAAAGCAAAACTGCCTGACTCTGGCGATCACGAATGAGGCAAAGTCACCTCTTGCAAAAGCCGCTGACTTTTTGCTCGATATTCAAGCTGGAAAAGAAAAAGCGGTTGCGGCCACAAAAACATACACAACTGAATTGATGTGCATTGCCATGCTTTCGACCGCACTGAGTGACAATAAAGCTCGTTGGGCTGAACTGGCTGAAATCCCGCGCTGGATGAAGTCTGTCTTAAAACACGATTCAAAAATTTCACAAACTGCCGAGCGCTACCGTTACATGGACCAGACCGTTGTGCTGGGGCGCGGATTCAATTATGCAACCGCCTTTGAATGGGCTTTGAAATTAAAGGAACTGGCGTATGTGAAAGCGGAACCTTATTCCTCGGCAGATTTTCAACATGGCCCGATTGCCATGCTCGAAAGCGGTTTCCCCGTTCTGGCAGTTGCACCGAAGGGCAAGGTGTTTGAATCGATGTACGAGATGTTGAAGCGCTTGCACAAGGAAATTTCCGCTGAACTGGTTGTGATCTCGAATGACAAAAAGGCTCTTTCTCTTGCCAGCCTTCCGTTGACCATCCCCGCCGAAGTGCCGGAGTGGCTTTCTCCATTGGTGTGTATTTTGCCCGCGCAGATGTTCGCGTATCATCTCACGCAGGCAAAAGGATACAACACCGAGCATCCGCGCAGCATCCGCAAGGTGACGGAGACGAAGTGATGAAAGAGACCCTAAAGGTCTTTAAAACCTTTAGGGTCTTTGCTTTAAATCCACTTCAGAAAGCCAGCAAATACAATCAGGCTGATGATGTTCACGGCCCAAATCGTGCCGACGGTTTGTAATTTGGATTTTATGGTCTTCATGTCATAAACCCAAAAGGCAAAAACGAAGAACCACAAATAGCCAAACAGGAAGATGAATAACGGCATTCCGCGATTCCACCAGGTCCAATCCCATGTCAACGCGTTGGCGGAGTTGAGGAAATATTCCACGATGACGCAAAATGCCGAGCCGAAGACTGCAACTGCCCAGCGGTTGGGGATGCCAAGATATTTGAAATCCTTTTCGGTGTGCAGCATCTTCGTCCAGATGATGCCCGCAACCGCGAACATGAACATGGTCTCGATGTTCAACCCAACCAGGATGAGAAACGCGGTTGGGCCCGGTTCACCCCAAATGGGGGCATAGCCCGTAAAACGCAGGACCAGGCCGTTGATGATCTCGTTCAACCAGTCCGCGCCCCAAAAGGCAAGCCCCGCCAAAACCACGTTCCAATTGCGTTTTTCCGCTTCAACGGTGTATACGTAGAACACGAACGACAACAGTGGGATGACATACCATTGGAAGTTTCCCCCTTCGCGTAACTGCGATAATGCTTGCATGGCTGATTCAGTCATTGCACCCTCCGCAAAATGGATTTGATTCCAGTATAGGCAAATTTCTGGAAAAGACAATCCCGCCGATTTTTTAAGTCTGCAAATCTTGTCATTGCATGGAATTATGTAATAATCGCATCATCAAAGCATAAGGAGATTTTCCATGCGCGTCTGTGTTCTTTCCGATGAAAAGATCGAAGATTTCGACCCATCTCCATTTTTAACGGAGTACGAATGGGAGATGGTGACCCTGACTGCGCCCGTGCTGGATAAGGTCCGCGCGCTGGCGGAGAGCAAAAAGTTTGACATCTACCTGAATGTTTGTGAAGGCTATGAGTTTGAAGACGAAGAAGACGATGAACTTGGCTATCAGGGCACCGAAGTAGTGGATGCGCTGGAGAAACTCCAACTTCCCTTCACGGGGGCAGGCTCAAATTGCTTCGACCCCACCCGTGAAGAAATGCAGGCGGTCGCAGATGCAAATGGAATTGGTTTTGCAAAGGGGTATCGCGTAAAAAGTGTGGCGGAGGCTGAGGGCTTGGTTAAGAACCTTCGTTTTCCCATCATGGTTAAACACCCGAAGAGCTATGGCAGCATGGGCATGATCAAGGAATCGCGGGCTGATACCCTTGAACAGGTGCTTGCGCAGGTGGACCGTATCTGCTCCGAGTTTGGCGCGGCGCGCATGGAGGAGTTCATCGTCGGCAAGGAGTTCAACGTGCTGGTGGTGGAAAATGCCGATGACCTGGACCAGCCATTTGCCTACCCGCCCGCAGAATTGATCTTCCCTCCCAATGAGGAATTCTGGCACACCGACATCAAATGGAATTACGATGTGCCGTTTGATTTCAAGGAAGTTACCGACCCTGAACTGGTCGCGTGCCTGCAAGATACGGGCAGGCGTATGTTCCTTGCCATGGGCATTTCCGGTTATGGGCGCTGTGATATCCGCATGAACGAAAAGGGCGAGTTGTTTATTTTGGAGATCAACCCAAACCCTGCCATCATGCTTCATCCCAAGGAATACGGCCCCGCCGATTATATGGTCCTTTACGACAAGGATGGATACAAAGGTTTCTTTGAAAGAATATTCCGCGCCGCGTTTCTCAGGCACAAAATGAGAATGGCAGGTTAAACAGGCTCTTCAGGATTAAGTGGGGTGAAAACCCGTCTTACCACAGAGCGCACAGAGAGCATGGAGATTTTAAAAGGTTTTTCTCTGTGGACTCCGTGATCTCTGTGGTGAAAAAAATGGGAGACTCCACCAAATACCAGAGAGCCGTTAAACAAAAAGAAGCCCGCAATCGATGCGGACTTCTTTTTATGTGGATGCTTAAGGTTTGCTGACAATCAGGTTGTCGAAATGAATTTCAGCAATGGGTTCGGCGTCTTCAAATGAGATTGCCGCGAAGGCAATCGCGCCAGAGGTGGAGCCGTCTGCAATTGTATTTGCGGAGGCAAGCAACTGACCGTTCACCTCAAGTTTCAAATCAGTCCCGTTGCAGGTGGCACGGACATGGTTAACCGCATTCCCCTGATTCACCGCGTCTGAATAGGACCAGTCTACCAGCGGGCTCATCGAGCTGGCCGTCACACTGCGGATGGTGTAATACCCATCGCCGCTGATCGCCAGCATGTACCCATCGATGGACGTATCGTCGCGTTCCGAGAGGCGGCAAACCACGCCAAAGCCGGCGTTGTTATTTGCAGGGCCGCTGACCAAAGTTGCATCGAATTCGGCCACTGTGTTATCAAATTTGGAGGTGGACCTGCCCCAATGCCACAGGTCGCTTATCGCGCGTACCACATAAACCCCATCCTTTGTTTCAACGCTGCCGTTTTCGTCTGAGTAGGTTTCGAATTCGGCGCTTGTTGAGCTAAAGTCGTCGGTAAATAAAACATTGGATGGTACGGATATGGCGGTCGGAACGGCGGGATCTGTAGAAATAATAGGCGCACCTGTCGGTTCTTCAGATGGCTCACCATTAAGGGTCGGCAGGCTGGTGACAGGGCAGGCACATGCCAGTAAAAATATGGCGGCAACTAATCCAACACTAAGACGGGTTCTTTTATTCATCTCTTCTCCTTGTGATTGTTCTAAAATTTTAGCAGGAGAAATTTATTTTTTTAAGAACCCTTTGGTACTACAAAGTGCCGCAAAATTGCGAACCAGAATTACAACAATTTCCTTCATTCCCTTCGATCAGTTTAGTAAATTATGCCGTACGCGTTAAAGATTCCATCAAACGCTGCGCGCGCATCCGCTTTTGCCTTCTCCCACCATGTTGGGTCGGATGGCATGAACAGTTCGTCGCATTCGCGCTTCATCCATGCACGGGAAGAGTCGCTGCCGCCAAACCAGCGCAGGCAATGCTCCAGCGCGGTGGTTCGCAGGCTGTGGATTCCCTGCCAAAGGGAATCGCCGTACGTGCCGAATTCAAATGTACCAACATAAAAATCTTTATCTGGATATTTTGCCCCAAGCATTCTGTGGACGTAATCTGTCATATCGCCATGAATGGAATAAAACTCTTCTGGATTAACCCCCGCTACCAACGGGACCTTGAACCTGCTCGCTGTTTCTTTGGCAGTCATCTTCTCTGCGGGCGGATTCAGCAACGTCATCTGCCAGCGCGGACCGTAGCCCGTGTGAATATCCAGAATGACAACTTTCGCGTATTCGCTGATCGATTGGCTGAACAAGTCCATCATGAATTTGGTTTCTTCTTGAATCTCGAAGCCGCCAAAATACATCCCGTTATGAATGCGGTATTGCCCCATCAACGCCGCCTCACGGATGTGCTGTGCGCCTTTCGGCAGCGCCCTCAGCACATTCCATAAGAACGTGAGTTTTTCATGAAATGGACTCTGGAGCGGGCGTGCAGGGTTGAGTAAATAGGCGAGCGATTCATAATGCGGGTTGATGGATTTGAGTTCTTCAAAATCTTCCACAAAGTTGCGGTTCAAGTCCACGCTGTTTTTGTTAGTTCGGATGCGATCTTTCATCCCGTATGGGTTGATGGGATGGACAAGGATAATGCCCGTCGTTTCAGAGTCGAATTTTGAAAGATATTCTTGGATGAAAAGCTGCAAAATTCCAGAGCCGACGTAGCCCTCAATTCCATGCAGACCTGTCGTGAGAATTAATAACTTCTGTTTGTCGCGAGTTGCGGGTGCAGAGATGATGTCAATCGTCAGGTCAGATTCGTCAGCGAGGGGAATGCTGGTTAAAACAGAATCAGGCCAATGGCGCCGCCCTGAGCGTGTCGAAGGGTTGGAGAAAGAGGCGAGCGAAGCGCGGAATCGCTCGCGGGATGATTCGTATGTTGCGGGGATGGTTGTCATTTGGTCTCAATACGGCGGCGGTCAAGTAGGATGAAATCCATTGATGGAATTTGCCGCCTACTCGACCACCACAAAATCAGAACGGGCCGTAGTTAATCAGCACAGCAATTGCAAGGAAAATCAAAGAAGCGAGAATGACCCAAACCCACAGACTGAGAACCCAGCGCAGCCATTTGGGATAGGTGACAGCAGTGAGGCCGAGGCAGATGAGCAGCACTGCGCTGGTGGGATAGGCGAGGTTGGAGAAGCCGTCGCCGAAAACGTAGGCGAGCACGGCGGTTTGGCGGGTGACGCCAACCAGGTCGGCGAGCGGGATGAGGATGGGCATGAGTAGGAAGGCCTTGGCAGAACCGCTAGAGACGAAAAATTCGATGCCGAGGGTTAACCCGAAAATTAGCAGAGCCGCAGTGATGGGGTTGGCATTGTTGAAAACGTTCGCTGCGTTGTGCAAAATGGTGTCGAGAATGCCGCCCGATGCAATGATGAATTTGACGCTGGCGGCCATGAGGATGAGCGGGATGGCGGGCGCGATGCCTGCAAGACCTTCGCCTGCGGCCTTCCATGCGCCTTTGCCTACGCCAGCGATGAGCCCCGAGCCAATGCCTGCAATAAGGAAAAGTAAGCCGACGATGGGCAGGGCAAGGTCGCTGATTGCAGGGATGAACGGGCCAGCGAAAAGTGTGGTGAAGATCAGTACAACACAAACGAGCAAGAAGATGATGGCAGGTGTGGTGCCTTTGTTTTCGTGTGCGATGGAGTCTGTGGTGAAGTGACTATATTTTTCGCGCGTGGCTTTTTCTTCTTCAAAGACTGGCGAGGCTTTTGGGTTGGCTTCCACTTTGCGGGCGTGGCGGGTGAGGAAAACTGCCAGCAGAACATACATGAAAAGAAAAATGACGATGCGATAACCCGAACCCGAGAAGGCAGGTAATTCGGCAATGCCTTGTGCCACGCCAATGGTGAATGGATTGGTGATGGCAGCGGAGAATCCCATGTTGGTGGCGAGGATGGACATGCCGAGTCCCGTTAGCGTATCCCAGCCGAGGGAGTAGGAGAGTGCGATCATGAGCGGTACGAGTGGCACGATCTCTTCAAA
>JACPVB010000083.1 GCA_016191985.1 Chloroflexota bacterium
AGATGGTCACGCCGAGGAACTGCTCGGGGACGCAATCCGCAGCTCAGAGATTAAGAGAGAGGCGTTGTTCATCACATCCAAAGTCCACCCAAAGAACCTGATCCGCAATAAAGCGATTCAGGCCTGCGAAGACAGCCTGCGGCGGCTCAATACAGAGTACATTGATCTATACCTAATACACTGGCCCACAGCAAGCACGAAACTTGATGACACCTTCCGCGATTTGAACAAGCTCGTTCGTGACGGCAAAGTAAAACACCTCGGCGTAAGCAACTTCGACTTGAAACTGCTCAAACAGTCGCAATCCCTTTCTGAAACGCCCATCATTACGAATCAAGTTCCGTATAGTCTGTCGGATCGTTCGTACGTAAAAAACGGGGTGTTGGAATATTGTCAGCAAAACGATATTTTATTTACCGCCTACTCCCCCATTGACGAAGGTAGATTGCGCTCGAACAAAACACTCGAGGCAATCGCCAGGGCGCACGGAGCGACAACTTATCAAATTGCATTGGCGTGGGTCATCTCCCAACCTCGTATCATCACCATTCCCATGTCTGCGAACCCGAAACACATTCGTGAAAATTTTGAAGCGGCGGAGATTGAATTGAGCGTGGATGAAATTGATCAACTCACGAAGGGATGAAAGAAGAAAAATTTCCCTCTTTTTGTTTAAAAAATGAAATTAACAATTGCACCTGAAATCGAGATCATCGAAATCACTGAAACTGACCTTGAGCCGCTCTATCGCGTCATCATCCACAACGACGATGTGACGCCGATGGATTTTGTGGTGGAAGTGCTCAAGCAGATTTTCTTCCTCGCCAACGACCGCGCCGCCGAGATCATGCTCACCGCGCACATCAAAGGCACGGCCTACGTGCAAACCCTGCCGCGCCTGGAAGCGGAAAAACGAATCCAACGCGCACACCACGCCGCAGGCATGGAAGGCTATCCATTACATTTTTCGACGGAACGCGAGTGACCTCTCAACTCGAAACACTAACCCAGATCAATCTCGATGATCTTGTCAGTTCGTTTGGCTGGCAGGATTCGCCCCTGCTCTCGCGCCTGCTGAAATTCATTTTTCAAAAGCCCGCAAAAACGTTCGCCGAGCATGTTGTGGATTATGAGCGCGTGACAGGCTTGCACGGAATCCATGAGGGCGGACGAAGGCTTTTGAATCGCTATGTCGCAGGCATTCGCATCATCGGCGCGGACCGTGTGCCTGATTCAGCGTTTCTGGCATTATCCAACCACCCCGGCATGACCGACACCGTGGCGCTCTTCGCCGCGTTGAACCGCCATGACTTGAAGATCATCGCGCTGGATCGTCCCTTCTTGACGGCGCTCCCCAACATCACAAAACAATTATTTTATGTGTACGATGATTCGGCCAAACGAATGTCTCTCGTACGGCAGGTCAGTTCGTATTTGAAAAACGGCGGCGCGATTCTCACCTTCCCTGCCGGTCACATCGAACCTGACCCCGGCGTTTACGAAGGCGCGGTTGAATCCCTGCAAGATTGGACAGACAGTGTGGGGGTCTTCGTCCGCATGGCTCCCAATGCGGCGATTCTGCCGGTGCTGGTGCGGAATGTGGTGGCGGTGAAATACGCGCATCATTGGTTGTTGAAATTAAAAAAGACGAAGGAAGAAAAAGAAAAACTCGCCACCGCCCTGCAACTGCTGGGCATGATTATTTTTAATGAAAAATCTGTCACAGTAACTGTGCAAATCGGCAGGCCAATTTATTTAAAAGATTTGGGAACGAATGATACAAATGTCATTCATCAGGCCGTGCTGGCGGAGATGAAATTATTAATTGAAAATCCGCCCAAGTAGGGACACGGCGGCGCCGTGTCCCTACGAAAAATTCAATCTGCTGGTGCACCGGCAAGCATGGGTTCGTCGCCGTTGTATTTCATTAAGTGGGGCCACTTCCAAATAATAAAGAAAGTTCCGAGGACACAGCCGATCCCGCCACTGATGACGGCAAAGGGCGCGCCGAACAATTGCGCCACTGAGCCCGCTTCAATTTCTCCAAGCTGTGGCCCGCCCTGAAAGAAAATCTGGTTGATGCTGGTCATCCGTCCGCGGATGTGATCGGGGGTTTGCAACTGACGGATGGTGTTGCGGATGATGGTGCTGACTCCGTCCGCTGCGCCGGTGGTGGCAATCGCAAACCATGCAACGATGAATGATTTTGTCAAACCGAAGATGACCGTTGCCAGGCCAAAGACAATGACCGCGCCCAGGAATAACGGGCCCTGACGGCGGAGTTCCTTCACCTGCGAAATGACCAGAGCAACCAGCACGGCTCCCACTGCTGAAGCGGCGGATAAATATCCATACTCAACTACACCAACTTTCAAAACGTCCGATGCAATAATGGGCATTAATGTGCTTGCGGAAGCAAAAAAAGTCGCGACGAAATCCAGCATCATGGTTGAAAAAATAATGGGTTTGCCGAGGATGAACTTGACTCCCTCGCGGATGGATTCCATGCTCACGCCCGCAGATTTCTCCGAGAACGATTGGGGAACTTTTCCAATCATAAACAAAGCCAGCAACACGGCGATGAATGAAAAGCTGTTGAAATAATAAACGACGGCCTGTCCCGCAAACGCAATGACCACTCCGCTGAGGGCTGGGCCAAGCACCGAACCAACCTGGAAGGATGTGAAGGTCATGCTGAAGGCGTTGGGCAGATCTTTTTTGGGGAGCAGGTTGGGAACCAATGCCTGGCGTGAGGGACCATCAAACGCGACGGCAGTAGCCTGCAGGGCGGTGATGAAGTAAATGTGCCAGATTGTGACGTGCCCAAATTGGGTGAGCAGGCCCAGGGTCAGGGCAAGAAGCGCGGCGAAACTTTGAGTCACGAACATGACCTTGCGCCTGTCTATCGAATCGGCCAGTGCGCCGCCGATCAGGGAAAAAATAATCACCGGTAAAATACGCGCCACGCCAATACCACCGAGGGCGATGGGATTGTCGTTCAATTGATTGATATGCCAAAATAAGGCCCAGATCTGCATCTGGGTTCCTGTGATCGAAATGAGTTGTCCGAGCCAGAGGTAGAAAAATTTTTTGTGTTTGAGAGATGGTGGAATTTGCAGACCCATTTATGTTCCTTACTAAGAGTAGGGTGCGTCGCACCAGACGGGTGGAATTTTCCTAACCATAAGCAGAATCGAATCGGGAGTTGATTCTAATTAAGTGAGGTGCGACGCACTCGCGTAATGATTATTACGTGCCCCAATCGCGGAGATATAAAAAGTCATAGCCGACGGTGCGATTGCTGACTTTTGCAATCGGCGGCTGCATCCGTTTGAATTGGTTGCGGCGGATACGCGCGGTGACGGCGTTTACGAACTTTTCATCGAAGCCCGCTTCCATTGCCTCTTGTGGACTGTAGCGCTGGTCTACCAGAAGGTAGAGGAGTTTGTCCACATTATCGTAGGTGAAGCCAAGTTCCTTTTCATCGGTCTGGCCTTCCCACAAATCGGCGGAGGGAGCCTTGTCAATGATCGGCGCGGGGATGTCCATTGCACGCGAAAGCTGGCGCACCTGTGTTTTGTAAAGATCGCCAATCGGGTTGATCGCGCTGGCCGAGTCGCCGTACATCGTGCTATACCCAAGCAAAATTTCCGTCTTGTTGCTTGTGCCAACAGGCAATGCCTTGAAGACTTCCGATTGGTCATAGAGCACGATCATGCGCGCGCGCGCCATGATATTGCCTTTGCGGACTTTGGAGATATTTGGATCGCGTTCGATCAACGGATCGACCATTGCGGTAATGTCAATCGTTTCACTCTTAACCTTGAACTGGTCGATCATCAATTGGGCATGTTCCAACGAATCGGGCGAGGACGTGCGATAGGGCAACCGTAATGCCAGTACATTTTCAGCGCCCAGGGCATCCACCGCCAGCGCACAGGATAGCGCCGAGTCGAGTCCGCCGGAGAGGTTGATGATGGCGCGAGTCATCCCCACGCGCGTAATCTCGGATTTGATAAAGCCCGTGAGGATGTCGCGCGCAAGGTCGGTGTTGATGGTGAGGTTTAGGTCAACCACGAGATAGTATCCTGTCCAATTCGTTTCTTATGAGAGCAGTCCGTTCGTCACGCAGCAAGGGCAAGCGCGCGCGCGTGCGGCGCAGTTGATTCAAGTCCAGTTGGGTGTAGGTGATGGCTTCTTCGTTGTAGGGACCGTGAGCCAGTTCTTCGCCGTTCGGGTCGAAGGCGGTGGCCCCGCCCCAAAAGTGGAGCCCGTCCTCGTAGCCGACGCGGTTGGCGTGCACTACAAAAGATGTGAACATGCTGGCATAGGCTTTCGTCACACGCTCCACCCAGCGTGCGGATTCAAGTTTCTCCTTGTCGTTCAGTCCGCGCCCGGGCGAGGCGGAGGAGAAAAGCATAATGTCTGCGCCATCCAGCCAGAGCAGGTACGGGGGCGAGGCGTGCCAGAAGTCTTCGCAAATGAGCATCCCCACACGCCCAAAGCGCGTGTCAAATGCGCGGACTGCATCTCCCCAGGCGAAGAAACGGCCTTCGTCGAAAAGCCCATAAGTTGGCAGATAAACTTTATGATGAACGTGGATAACCTTTCCACCCGAAAGATAAGCAGAGGCAATGTAAAAGCGGTGACGAGAGTCTTCGTCCACGAAGCCAACTACCAGATCCAGATCGTGAGACGCTTTGAGGAGATGTTTGAAGATGGGGTCATCCTCCGTTGGCTGATGCGCGGCGGAGGCGACCAAATCCTGTAAAACATATCCAGTAAGGGAAAGCTCGGGAAATATCAGTAAATCGGCTTTTTCAGATTTTGCCTGTTTGATGTACTCGAGGTGTTTGGCGAGATTCGCTTCCACATCGCCAAGTTTGGTGCTAATCTGTGCAAGGGCGAGGTTTAGTTTCATTGAGCGAATCTTACCACTAAAAATTTAGCCCCAAAGGTTTTGGAAGTCTTTGGGGCTTATGCATTATTTACTAGTAAACCGGTTCCTAAAGCCCTTATCCATGCTCCACCAAGGGACTCCTTTTTCAGATCCCTTCGCACCCAATATCAGCCATGCACCCGCAGGAACTTCAAAAGGCGTATCCTGTTCGGGGTTTTGGATCATCTGTGGTTGTTCGAGTTTCCTTGCCCAGACACCTCCAACATTGTAGTAAGGCTTGCATCCCACCGAAAGCAAATGCCTTTCAGCCCATGTCGGCTTCCAGGTTGTCTCATCCCACGGGAGATAGGTATCTTCAAAATGATCGAGGGCGACAGGCCAGTGATGGTAGTCGTACAAATTTCCCTTCCTCCACCAACCCGCAGAAAAACAGATCATGTACCCAGCCGTCGCTACGAGAATATCATTCCCATATTTCATCTTGAGAGGCGCCTCCTCCGGCGGGAGTTCGCGCGCCAGCACAACATATTTGATGCGCTGAAAATATTTGAAGCCAGTCTCGATCAATTCCTGTTCGGACCAATCTTTTTGCCGAAGGACATCATTGGTTTCCATAAGCACTCCCAACAAGATAACCATCACCATATGTCAGTGATGGTCACCTTGTGCCACCTCTGCTAACGTTGTTCGGCCTTGCCGAACAGTCCCTGCTTGTCAAAGTACGGCTTGAGAATCAGGTAGCCTCCCAACACGATCAGGAAGACTGCACCATCAATACCCTTCATACCGCCAAGTTCGAGCACACCACCGATGACCGCGAGAATGCCGAGGAAAGTGGTAAACCCACTCATTCGGATTTTGTTCAAGTAACGGGCCACGTTTAACCCCAGCATAATCAGGCCGACGCCAATGGACCACCAGCCACCTTTAACAATGGTATCTGGCACAAACATAAATCCGCCGAGCATGATGAGGAAGCAACCCCAGGCAGCAGTTTCCATATTCTTGTTCAGGGCGGCTTTTTCAGGATCAATATTCGTTTGAATTTTTGTTTCTTCTTTCATTTTTTCTTCTCCTTGATTTGAACTTGAGAGCAGGATCACGCCGAGGATTGCCAGCACAACCGGGGGAACCCAGGGCATGTTTTTATCTCCGATTTGGAACATCAGGTTTTCAGGCGGCAGGGTCAGATTTGCCACAGCCAGCGCGGACGCGATGACCAGACAGATGACGCCCCAGATGAGATTTGATTTCTTCATTTTTTCTTTTCCTTTATCGAGAAACCAGGCAGGTTCTGAAATACTACCTGTCTGGTGCATATGAGGTTAACTCTGCCTATTCTTCTTCATGCGCCCGGCAATAATGGAAGAATAGAAGATGAAAAACACAAGCCCAGCCAGCGCGACCCACCCCAACACGTCGCCGATGGAAGTGTAGGGTGTGGCACCAGAGCCCATCGGCAGATCCGCAACCATCACCAGCGGACTGCCTTGGTAGTCGGTATCCAGTGCGACTTGGCGGCCATTTTGGTCAACGATGACGGAGAAGTATGCCGCGCCCGTTGCGACGATGGCAGTGTGATTCTCGACCGCGCGGAAGGTCACGTTTTGCCATGCCTGCTCACCACCGCCGGCAAACTCCAGGAAGCCCGCACCGATCAACTGCGCGCCATTGGCCGCGAGTTGGCGATCCACATCGGTGTAGTTGTTATCATGGCAGATCGAAGATGCCATTTTTCCGAACGGCGTGTCATACACAGGATAAACGCCCGCGGTCGGTGAGAGCGGCTCGCCCGGCGTGTTATGGTTCTTGGCATAGACCGCCGAGAATTCACCGGAAGGCGAAAGCATGACGATCTCGTTGTGGAACGTCCCCGCTGCTTCATCAATTATTGCGTAGCCGAGGAAAATATAAGTGTTCGTCTCGCGCGCAATCGCCATGAACTCTTCCGTATATTTTTGTTGCGGATCGAAGTTGAACATGAGTTCCGACGTAAAGAGAACCTGCGCGCCCTGCGCCGCGGCCTCACGCGCCTGACTGGCAAACGTATCGAAGCGGACCTGGTCGTTGTTCACTTCATCCTGAAACGGGGGCAGTGGGAAACCAGACCGCAACGCCGCCACACGGACAATGGGCGCGCCCTTCGGAGTCTGGTTCAACATGACGAGGCTCAGTCCGATCCACGCGACAAGGACGACGCCCGCGCCAGCCAGCCAGCGATTCGACATGCGTCCATCCACGCGCACTTCTGTGGGTTGATATTTTTTGTCATACCAGGCCAGCAGTCCCTGCGCGAGCGCATAGTTGACCAACACCATCACAAAGTCAAAGCCGTACACGCTGAAGATCGCAACGGGCTGGAACACCCACGCCTGCGTGGACTGGGTGTAGCCGATGAAGGCGCTTGTCGCGATCAGCGGAATGAACGTGGCGCGGATCATCTCGATGCCCACCCAGTTAAACGTTCCAAAGACCACGAACCAGCGGAAGTTCGTCGCTTCGATAAATTTCCGCTCGGTGGTCATAAAGAAACTGAGGATGGCGATCAACACGCCAAGGTAGGTGAAGAACGGGCCGAACTGGGTTCCGAAGTTTCTGGCAAGGTAGGGTCCCAGCCAGAACAAAATGTAGATCGCGCCAGCCAGTCTCGACCACTTGAGCGGAAAGAGACGATATTGGGCAAACAGCATGGGAATCAGCGCAACCCACGCCAGCGGCCATAGTCCATACGGTGGGAAGGACAGGAGCAACAACGCTCCACTCAACGCAGATAGGGCAATGCCCAAAGCAAATCGCAGGGCAACCCGTCCCGCGACCTTCGCCTGAGGCCGAACATGGAAAATTGCAGTCATTTCTTTCTCCTTTCGAAAATCGTAAAAATGATGCCAAGTCAAAATCCCCCGGTCATCGGCAGCATTTCCTTTCCGCCGCCGATAACCGGGGATGGAAGCGGGTTGCCTACTTTTTCTCAGTCTGGCGAACCTTGGCGATGCCCATGAAGAGCACGCCCAGGCCGATGAAGAACACGCCGAGGCCGATCGGGCTTCCCCAGTAGAGTGCGAGCCACATGTCCATGATTTTTTCTCCTTTTGTGTGAAAATTTGGTTTGGACTTACGTTCCTACTTTACTTCTTTCCCCGTTTCGGGTCATCTGCCAAACGGTAGAGGCGGGGGTTGAGAAACGGTAGACTGGAAATAAACGAAAAGGCGACGATCTGTTGACCGTCGCCTCTCGAAGCCGAACCTGTATCACACTAACCCCAACTCCCGCGCCCGCATCGCCGCCTCGGTGCGGTTGTGGGCTCCCAACTTGCCGCACAAGTTATGGATGTGCGTTTTTGCTGTGCCCGGGCTGATGATTAATTCTGCGGCAATTTCACGATTCGAAAGTCCCGCCGTGACCAGCCGCAGGACTTCGATCTCACGCTCCGAAAGCGGTTCAAGCAGGACCTCAGAACTGATCGCCACTATCGGAACGGATGCTCGGCTGAACTCGGCCACCACCTTCGCCGCCACCGATGGATCAAGGATCGACTCGCCGCGCGCTGTCACACGAATCGACTCGGCCAGTTGCGCAGAGCCGACATCCTTGAGCAGGTATCCCACCGCGCCTGCCCGCAACGCATCGAAGACGGTCTCTTTATCGTCGAAGGTCGTCAATGCGATCACACGACAATCGGGGAGGGATGCTTTCAAACGCCGCGTCGCGCCAACACCGTTCAGCACGGGCATCTGCATATCCATCAAAATAACATTCGGACGAAGCTTCAGCGCGAGGTCAATCGCTTCTTGTCCATTGGAGGCCTGTCCCACCACTTGAATATCCTTGTGGACAGACAAAAGGGTTTCCAAGCCCTCACTAAATAGGGTCTGATCATCCACGAGAAGAACATGAATCATGATCTCTCCTCCTTTGGCACGGGCAGGATAACTTGGAGACAAAACCCATGTCCAACTTGGGTCTCGATTTTGCACTCGCCACCCAGCAAATGGACGCGTTCGCGGATTCCTATCAGGCCAAATCCACTACTTGTGTCCACCGCACCAGCCCCATCGTCTCGGACAGAGAGGCGGATTTTGTCAGGTTGGGAAAAATCCAATTCAACTTGCACGTGAGATGCGTTGGCATGCTTGCGGACGTTGGTCAATCCCTCCTGCGCAGCGCGATAGAGGGCGAGCGCGGACTTGGATTCGACGAGACGCGAATCGCCGATGAGATGAAATTCGGTTGTGATTCCCGTCGCGTGCGATTCGTCCACGAGTTCTGCGATGGCTTCTTCGAGCGGACGATTCTCCACAGGCGAGACACGCAATGCCGAGACAGATTCGCGAACGCTGGTCAAACCTTTTTTCGCAAGCTCCTGAGCTTTGGTCAATGCAACCAGCGCGCGGGCAGGATCGGAATCGAGGATGAGGCGGGCGGCTTCGAGTTGGACGTTGACGATGGTGAGGTAATGACCGAGGTTGTCGTGAATTTCGCGGGCAAGGCGGTTACGTTCCTGCGTTGCTGCGAGTTCCTCAGCTTGTGAAGCATATTCCGCCAGTTGATGATTGGCCGCTTCCAGTTGACGAGCAAGTTCTTCGGCTTTCTCGCGCGCCCGCTGTTCATTCAAACGGAATTGCGAAAAGGCCGCCACAAAGAAAATCGCCGTGGAAATGATAAAGCCATTCGTGAGCGCGACCTCCCAAGTGGAGTAGCGCAGGCCGATGGGTAAAATCACGGTTGCGATGAGAGTGATGTAAACCAGCCAGCGCCAGCGCGGTTGCAACCTGTCCACTGCGATGCCGACCAGCGGCAGGCCGATCAACCAGTGACCACCGGGGCCGAGTGTCCAGCCGATGCCAAAGACCAATGCGATTTGGATCGAGAAAAATAAAGCGTTCCTCGTATTGATCGAGAAACGCCATAAAATCTCCGTATCGAAAACACCCAGGATCAGGTAAATTACCCCGAAGGCGATCCCCGCAAACAACCTCGACGAGGAAAACTGTACGTCATCCCGTGAAGCCGTCAGAAAGGTGACAAGATACCCGATGACCACCATGAACAGGAGAAGCGCCTTCCCCTGTTGTTCCTGTATTGTGGAAAAAGTTGAGCGGTTTTCCATGTCAATATCCGGATGAGAATGATCGTTAAATCATTGTAGCACTTTCCGATAATGAAAGACCCTAAAGGTTTTGGAAACCTTTAGGGTCGTCAGCGGGGAGGGAGGGATTCGAACCCTCGGTAGACCGGAGCCTACAACAGTTTTCGAGACTGTCCCATTCAACCACTCTGGCACCTCCCCAAATTTTGAAGCGGGCGAAATTATAACCGAAAAAATTATCATTCGCGCTGAGCGGAGTGAGCCGACAAGCAAACGTAGAAGTGTGGGCGCTTTTTAGTTTATATCCACGCTCTCGTGCAGATCAGGATAATGTATCTGATCCATTTTTTGTTCCTGTAACATCATTTTCAAAGTCATGGCTTGTTTTTCTTCGCCATGCACCAAATAGATTTGTTTGACAGTTTCTTTTACACCGATCGCATATTTGACCAGTAAATCCTGCCCGGCATGTCCGGAGAGACCGCCGATGGTGGCAACGTCGCATTTTCGTTTAAAGAATTCACCAAAGATGCGCACCTGCGACTCGCGGTCAGCCAGCCTGCGTCCCAGCGTATCGGGCGCCTGCCAGGAGACAATGCAAATCGTGTTCTTTGGATCGCCTATATTATTGCGGATATGATGCACGATCCGGCCTGTTTCCGCCATACCTGAAGCAGCGATGATAACCATCGGTTCCTTACGATCATTCAAGGCCTTGGATTCATCCACAGACCGGACATAGGTCAACATCTTGAAATCAAGCGCCGGATGACTCGCCTTCAATACAAACTGGCGTGTTTCTTCATCAAAGCATTCCAGATGATCCCTGAATATTTGTGTCGCATTCACCGCCAGCGGACTATCCACATAAACCGGGATGGGCGGCACATCGCCATTATGCATCATCTGGTTCAAGTCATAGACGAGTTCCTGAGTGCGCCCCACCGCAAAGGCGGGTACGATCAACTTACCGCCGCGTTCCACGGTCCGCTTGACCACAGCGCGAAATTCAGTAAAAGCCAATTCAGGGTTGCTATGTGACTTATCCCCATACGTACTTTCCATAATCATGTAATCTGCTGCGCTGGGTAAAACCGGGTCGCGCAACAAAGGCAGGTTATATCTACCAATATCACCTGAAAACCACAAGCGGATTTTCTTTCCCTTCTCTTCGATCTCCAGCGAAATTCCCGCCGAGCCAATGATGTGTCCCGCATCGTAAAAACGCGCGACCACACCGGGGATCGGTTCAAATGCCTCTTCGTAATCCATACCCGCGAACATACTGGCAACATTCTCAGCATCTTCTTTTGTGTATAACGGCTCAATCGGCGGCTCATGGCGTTGTGCGCGCTTCTTATTGACGAACTTCGCGTCCGCTTCCTGGATATGACCCGAGTCGGCAATCATCAAACTCGCCAGGTCCGCAGTGGCATGGGTGGCAAAAATATTCCCCTCATAACCCTGCTTCACAAGGTTGGGTAAATTACCGGAATGATCGATGTGAGCATGTGAAAGGATGACCGCATCCACATCGCGAGGGCTATAGTGAAAATTCAAATTGCGGGCATAGGTATCCGCGCGACGGCCCTGATACAACCCACAATCCAGCAGCAGCTTTGAGCCGTTCACCTCGATCAAATGCTGGCTGCCCGTCACCGTATGCGCCGCGCCATGAAAATTAATTCGCATGTTTCACTCCCAGAGTCTTTAATATCTGTTCGCCAAATCGTTCCACGCGCGAAGGGGTATCCTTCATCAAGTACCTTAACTCCGCCAAAGACTTCGGTGGAGTTTCAGACAACACCCCCAAATACGGCTTGGGCAAAATCACATCAGACTCGACCCTCATCTCCAGCCCGACCTTTTTCCTCCAGGCTTTTAATTTTTCAAGGCGACGAAGAACCGCATCATCCTTACGTTCGGCCTGCCTCCGTTCAACAAGCGGGGACTCCAGCCCATGCCTGATCGCCCCTAAAACCTGGTCGCCCCAAAGCTTGATCTGTTTCTCACTCAAACCAGCCGCGGAAAGGTCCACCTTTTTTTCAGGCGGATTCTTTGCCAGCATCACAAAGACATCATCCATCACCACCTTGTACGGCGGACGGTTCAGCTTCTCGGCTTCCTTATCACGCCATTTGCACAGTTGAGAGATCACTGTCAACTCACGCAGCGATAAATCCTTGCGCCCAGAGAAGCGTTCCCATGAAGCGCCATTGCTTTTTTGCTTTTGCTCATCCAGGGAACATGCGCGGGCAAAATCCTCCACGGCAAACTCCAGCCTTTCCTTTTCGCGCAATTCCTGTTCCAGTACATCTCGCAAGTCAAAGAGATAATGCGTATCAAACCGTGCGTAGTAGATCTGTTCCTGCGTCAACGGGCGCGCCGCCCAATTTGCCTTTTGATGGCGCTTATCCATTTTTACGCCAAACTTATCGCCAAGCAGTCGGTCGAGTCCCACAGCGGGGTAGCCCAGAATCCGTGCGGCCTGCATCGTATCGAAAAGATTTACAAAGGAAAATCCAAAATCGCGCCGCAAACAAATCAAATCATATTCGGCGGCGTGAAAAATTTTTTCTATTTTGGGGTTTGCAAAGAGCGGGGAAAGCAAACTCAAATCCTTCAAGGCCAGCGGATCCACCAAATAATCAGCCTTGGGGGATGAAAACTGAAGTAAACAAACCTGTTCACGGAATGCGTGCAGGCTGTTGGATTCAGTATCCACTGCCACACGGGTCTGTGCGGCAAGGTCTTCTGTCATTTTTTTTAAAGATTGGATTGTATTCACCCAAATGGGCGGAAGGAGGATTTCAGACATATTGGCTGATTATAAACCCGATAAAGTGGAATGAAACTCTATCCTTTTAAACGTAACCTGACAAGCAAGCGGTCATAACCTATTTGAAGGAAATATCCAACAATCAATGCAATAATGGCGCCCGGAATAAGGTTGAAAAATACCCTTGCCTTTCCTGCCTCCAAACTCAACGCCTGATCAAGAACATACCAGATGGGACGATGATACAGGTAGGCAAAAAAGGAAGCGGTCGAAAGGAAGGCCCAGGCTTTCCACTCCCCTACCCGCGTCTGAAAGATGGAAAGCCACATCAACACCCAGCCGAAAATGAACAAGTCCACAGCCAGAATATAGAATCCATTCCTCACATCATAACCCGCAGAAGCCGCCAGCCAGAATAGGATTAAAACAACCAGGGCAATGGCGGCTTTATATAAGAAATTCATACCCAACACGATGTTCCGTTCCTTCTCGAAACGGTTAAAAAACACTCCCGCTAGAAAAATAAAATAATATTGAAAAAAACGCGGTTCAAACAAACCAGTTGTCATGTTCGTCACATAAGCGGCCGCAAACAAGATAATGGACCAAACCAGCAAACCGAGAGTGGATTTGACACGAAATAATAGAAAGCCAAAAATAATATAATACCCAATCAGAACGCTGATATACCAGATGGTAAGCAGCGGTTTAATATAAACAGGGGATAACAACCATTGCAGGCTGAACACATACATCAAGGTGTCAAACCGTTTAAGGGTATATTTGATCACAAAAATAAATAGAGCCAGCGCAAGCCAATATGGTGGAAAGATACGGATAACTTTCGACTTCATGAAGGAAATGGCGTTCCCACCCGTCTTTTGACGGGAAAACTCCGCGAAGAAACCCGCCAAAAAGAAAAACGAACCGAGCAGGGATGCAGCAACAACCTGGCCCAGCGGATCTACTTCAAAGCCAAACACGCTTGCGTCAAAAACTTCGCTGTGCAGGGCTAATAGCAGGAGGATGGACAATCCACGCAGCGCCTCAAATTCCTGCAGCTTCTGTTTTTTCTCCGTCATAATTCCTTCTCCATCAACATGGCATCTTCGCCATCGTTGTAATATCCCTTCCACAGGTCAATGGATGCGTAGCCTTCCCTTTCATACATTGATATCGCGCCATGGTTGGAGGGCCTCACGGTGAGACGTGAGC
>JACPVB010000098.1 GCA_016191985.1 Chloroflexota bacterium
ATCCGAACCATCGGCATTTCCCTGGTCATTGCAATGATCCTTTATTTGCTAACGACCCGTCGCTTTCGAGAGGCGCGAACGGTCATTATCATTTTCGTGGCGGGGTTTCTTTTCCTGGCATGGTTCAATGGCAGAAACGGCGGGTCAATGTTTTCTTCTGGTTATGAAGCGCAAGTGTTGGGGAATTCGGTCTCCGAAAAGATCGGCCAGGTCTGGTCGAATGTGCTGGGCTATTCCAATGAAGTTTTGGCAAGCTCCCTGATTCCCATCTTCGGCTCAGGGTTGGATTCTTTTCTGGGCAGGTTCGGCTTGGGATTCCTGCCCTTCGTCCTCAATGTGTTGATTTTGATTCTCATCGCATGGGGATTCGCCGTATGGAAACCCAAACTTGAGTGGATGCACATTTACGTCATTATTTATGTGCTGGGCATCCTTGCGTTTTGGAATCCACGAGTTGGCAGTGTGAAGGCGCGTTTTCTGATTCCGATTCTTCCTTTTCTTTATTTTTACTTGATTCAGGGAATGAACTGGCTGGCGGGTAAATTTTCCCGTCAAGACGCTCGCCGCATCGCGATGCTCCTCACAGGTTTAGGGATCGTGATTGCTCTGCCGCTTTTGGCGCGTAACCTTCAGGATTGGCGAAACCCGGTCATGAACCAAATGACGGATCTGTCCATTGGGGCAAGCTGGGTGGCGGAGAATGCGCCGATGAATGTAATCGTGATGGTGAATGAACCTGTCCCCTCCTATGTGCATGTGCAAAGAAAGACCATCGGCTACCCAAAGGATGGACAGGACTTGGAAAAATATTTGAACAACCAGGGGATTGATTACATCATCGTCTCGCCGCTGCTACAATCTCCGCGCAGTTTTGAGTTGGATAAATTTGTCGAAGAGAAAATATTGCCCATTCTCGAGGCTGACCCTGGGAAGTTTTTGGTGGTGTACACCAACCCTAAATACAATGTGACGGTTTATCAATATCGGCCCTGATAAAGCGTACCCACAAAACGCCGCCGGGGACGGCGGCTTGAGCGAATTTATAAAACAAGCGATAAAATAGGTCATCATTTCCCCATCAAAGGCATGGCAATCATGGTTTTTAGCGCACCGACTGAAACAAAAACACTTATAAAAGCGCTTCCTGAATTTACTCAGGATGTGTATGCAAATATTTCCTCCGCCGAGTTGGTGGTCTTTGTGGTGCAGGCATTGCACACAGACGAGCCTTACGTGCGGGTCGAAGAGATTGTCTCGGCCTGTTTCAGGCTGTTTCCGCACCGCTTTTCGCTGAAGAATTATTTTTACTGGCCCGACTCTGCGCTGGTGCTCTCCAGCTTAAATGAAGCCAAAGAAAAAGGGGATTTGAAAGACAAGATCGGGGATGGCTTTGCAGTAAAGGTGCAGGGCAGGCAGACGGTGAAACAGGTGGCAAAGGCGCTGGGAGTTACTTTGCCCCGGCCTGAAAAAAAGATCAAGAAGCCTGTTGCACTTGTCCCTGCGCCAGAGCCCAAAAAGGTGGAGCCTCCCAAAGCAAAGAAGACGAAGAAAAAGGCGGAAGTGAAGAAGCCCATTGCAACGGTGGTGAAGAAAAAAGCCGTTGTAAAGAAGGCGATCAAACCAACTGTGAAGGCTGAGGCAAAAAAGAAATTGCCTGAAAAGGCAGTGGCAGTGGTGAAGAAGGTTTCACCGAAGGTCAAACCCAAGCCAAAGCAGAAGGAAAAACTCCCGACGCCTGTTCTGCAAAAAGCAGCGCCTGTGCAGAAAAAAGTGAAGCCGAAGCGCGTGACAAAGAGTCCACAGCCAAAGCAGTTGACTTTGATTCCGCATGTCCCTGCCGAGGCGAAGAAAACTGTCAAAGGACCAGCTGCCAGACCACAGATTAAGAAAGAGACGAAGGTTCTTAAGTCGCAAAAATTTCAAGCGGCGCAGCCTGTCAAAAAAGCGGAGAAGGTCCCTGCTGTAGCCATCATCGTTTCCAAAGAGGAAAAAGCGAAGGCGGGGAAGGTGCTCCACATGCTGGAGCGGTCGGATGCGTATCGGCAATACAAAAGGCTGGATGGGAAGGCCAAGATCAGCGAGTTTGATTTTCGGAATATGCTTTTTGCCACGATGGAGTCATCGGCGGAGACGTTGAAGAGAAATGTGGAGTTGTTCAAACGCTATGCGGGCATCCACAGCCGTATGGACCTGGTGACCTTCCTGGATTTTTGTGAGGTGAATTTTGCCGAGTTGTTGAAGCCATCGGTGAAGAAAGTTGGAAGGAAGAGATAGGCAGGTTGAATTTAATCGTCCTTAAGAGCTGATGCTTTGTCCGCCGCCGGGGACGGCGGCTTGAGCAAAATGATATGAGGAAAGGTGATTTTATTGTGAGTAGTAGAAAGTTACAGTATGCAGACCGCGTTGCTTTGCAACAGGCAGACCAGGCGATCCGCAAGGATGTGCTGCGCGCGCTGGTGGAGATCATTACCAATTGCAATGACAGTTATTCACGCCTCGAACAGGCGGGCTGGTCGGTGGGCGGCGAGATCATCATTGAGGTGCAGAGGAAACATAAAAATTCCATCATCCGCGTGCGGGACCATGCCGAGGGCATGACCGATATTCGCATGGACAAGGTGGTGGGAACGTACGGCGAAGCGACAAGCGGTATTAAAGAAGACAAGCATGTGCGCGGCATGTGGGGGCGTGGACTCAAGGATGCCATCTTTGGGCTGGGGCATGGATATGTGCGTTCGTTCAAGGGCGGGAATTTTTATTCCTGTTCTTTGTTGATCAAAAAGGGAATTCCGACCTTTGACCTTGATATGCCTGTGCGGGCCACCGTTCCGCTGCGCCAGCAGTATGATGTTCCAGAAGGCAATGGGACCATCCTTGAGATCACCGTCTCGCGGGATGATGTGAAAGTGCCGCAGTTCGATAATTTTAGAAATTACCTGCAACGGCATTTTGAACTGCGCCCGATCATGAGCAACCCAAAGCGCAAGATCATTTTGCGTGATATTGCCTCCGACGGGAAAATTCGTCAGGAACACGTGCTCAGCTACAAGTCACCGCGAGGCGAAAAAATCCTGAGCGAGCGGATCAAAATTCAAGGCTTCCCTGCCAGTGTGAAGCTCGATGTTTTTCGATCTGGAATCCAACTTTCCACCCGCGGTGAGGAAGGCGATTATGCCGACGGCGGTTTGCTGGTCATCAGCAAGGCGACGGTCATTTCGCTGACGATGCTCAAATTCGAGAATGATCCGTACGCCGCATATTTTTACGGCTCGATGCAGTGCGATTATTTGCACGACCTGTTGAAGAACGACGAGCCTGTGTTGACCGCGACCCGCGATGGAATAAACTGGACGCATCCATTTGCGAAGGCATTGAAGCTGGCCGTGGAAAGCAAACTGGAACCGCTGATCGAAGCGGAACGCAAACATGCCGTGCACGACGAACAAACCAAGCTGGATAAACAACTGCGCCAAAAGATTCAACATGCCTTGCATGAATTGAACACCATCGCTTTTAGCGAACTGAGCGATAGAAGGGACGACGGCGCGCAAAAAACAATCGAACTGCCGCCCTCTGGAATTGGTTTCTTTCCCGAACGCGCCTACGTGCAAACAGGCCAGCATCTTAATCTGGTCCTGCGCGTGGATGTGATGGAAAAAGCGCGGGTCGGCGCGACCGTGACGGTGATCTCGAACAGCCCCGAAGTGATCGTGTCCACGCCGCAGGTGGTGATTAAGCCGCATAAAAGCGACCCGACGATTGGCGAAGCGCGCATCCGTGTGGAAGGCAGGCAGGTGGGCAGTGAAGGCATGGTGACGGCCTATCTTGGAAAACTACGGGCCGAGGCCATGGTGCAGGTGCATTCCAAAAAGGAAACCCTGGTGGCGCCGCCAACGCGCAGCAGCAACGCCTTGTTCAACGATATTCATTTTGACGACAGAACCGATTCGCGCCAGCGTGTGTATTTCGACCGCGTCAACTCAAGCATCGTCATTGCAACGGGCGCGCCTTCGGTAAAAATTTATCTGGATGAAAACAACCGCCTCGACACGTCCGTGCAAGGTCAGGTGCTTTTGGCAGAACTGGTCACGGAAGCCGTGTGCCGCGAGATTGCGCGCGCAGGCGTGGAGAAGGGCAAGTATCTCGTGCTCGAAGGCTCCGAAGCGGACGCGATCCAAAACCATTTCATCCGTTTGCAAAATCGGTACGCGCATTTGATCCATGCGTATATTGTAGGGCCGACTTAAGTCGGCCTTACTTCACCGTCAGCCAGACGCCGAGCATGACCACGCCGAGGCCGATCAAGCGAGGAAGGTCCACAACGCGCGGAGTCACTCCCAACCAGCCGAAATGATCCACCAGCGAGCCGACGAGTAACTGTCCAGCCAGTAAAGTGATCAATGCGCCAGCAATGCCAATGCGGGGAATCATATAACTCATCGAAGAAATGACAATGAGACCAAATGCGCCCGCGCCCAGCGTATACCAGGGGACGCTTCGCCACTGTCCGAGCCTGCTGCCAAAAACGATGAGCGGAATCAACACTGCCACCGCTCCTCCCGCATGGACGATGAATATGCTTTCCATCATCCCCAGCCGTTGACTGAGTGTGCTCGCCATGGGGCTTTGCACTCCAATAGCCATCCCGCCCAGGATGCCGATCAGGATGATAAAGAAAAGAGGCTGCTGCATTTGTTATCCTTTGTTTCGAGAATGGGAGGATGATACCTGAATCCCGTGCGCGGAATATTGCAGGTTGTTTACAGGCAAGCGACTCTGGAGTCAGGCAGCTTGCTGCCGATGGGTCTTGCTGCCGAAAAAATCCATCAGCAAGCTGATGGACTCCAAAGTTAAGAAAACTGCACAATCACTCCCGCAATCAATGCAATCTGAGCAAGGTGATAGGCGGCAATGTTGTAGATTCGTCCGTGCTGGATGGGGGCGACAAATTTATGCCAGGCGAGGATAATATCCGAGATGTAGAACAGAATTGCGCCGATACTGACCAGCAAAGCGGCGCTTGCGTTCCATGAAATATCGGTCAATTTCATCATGGCCGAGAGCAGCATCACGGAAATGACCGTGCTGTAGATAATGATCGGGATGCGCATCCGTCCTTGTCCAGTGGCAGGCAAATGATCCAGAATGCGGCGGATGATGCGCGCGCCGCCGAGGCCGATCATGATGGCAAAGACAATCCCAAAGAAATTCATCTGTGGGACAGGGATGTTGAATCCAATAACGTAGGCGATGTGTGCAAGCAAAAACGCAACCAGCCCCGCAAGGAATAGACGGTCGAGCGAGATCATCAAAAGCACGTCGCCCGCAAGCGAGAGCAGAATCCCCAGCCCGAACCAAAGCAAAGCGCCGTCCATGCCGACGGAGGTGAACAGCCAAAGGAAAAGAACGGTCATCACCCCAGGCTTGGCGATGATTTCGAGCTTGAACCAGTTTTTTTGCAACGCCAGCGCTTCGAGCGCGGCAAAGATCAAAGCAGCGATTATAAAGAGTAGCATACGAGCCTCCCGCTGCTATCGTACCATATAGGCGTAAGGGCGCGGCGGCGCCGCGCCCCTACCCCATGCTATACTTTGAGCATGGCAACGAAAAATGTATACCTCAATTGGAATCCCACAGAGAATTTCATTCTCAAAGACAACGATGGATATCAAATCGTCATGAAAAAGCCAAAGGGCGTGAGCGCCTCAGACCTGCTCTCGATGTCGTTGATCGGATGCGCTTCGCATGACGTGGTTGAAATTCTGAACAAACAGAAGCAGGATTTGCGTCAACTGAAAGTAACAGCGGAAAGTATCCAGGACGATGACCCGCCCTGGCGATTTCGTAAAATCCATTTACATTTTCAGGTGATTGGCAATGGCATCGACCCAGAGAAAGTGGAGAAGGCCATTAAATTGAGCGAGGAAAAATATTGCTCGGTCTACGCCACGTTGAAAGACGCCATCGAAATTACAAACGATTTTGAAGTGGTGGAAGAATAATCTCTACCCAGCCCGCCGCAGTTCAGGCACGCGCATCCCCAGCAGACCGGGCAGGCCAATCACCAGCGCAGACAAAATCACCATTATCGTTCATAGCCGCATCGTATCACACTCCGCGCATGTGACAACCGAAAAATCAACAAGCTTATTTTGTCATTAAATCAAAACACTGGGACATCCATCCCTGTGTTTTGTTATCCGGGTGCAGGGTTACGCCGCTTTCAACGAACGCAGGGTCATCACACCGAGCAGCGCGGAGGAGACGATGAACCAGCTGAACCAGAGCAGGTCTGTAAGCTCGGTGAGGGAGAAGAGGCTGAAGTGTATAAACGAGACGATGACGGTGACAAGCACAAAGCTGAACATGCCTGGCACGATGGAGCGGACGCCAAGCCATTGTCTCTGCTGAGAGTAGATGTAACTGCCGACGCCATAGGAGAGCAACGGTCCGGCGTACATTTGGGCGAGGGTGGGAGTCACCTGCCAGGGCCAGAGCGTAGACATGAGCCCCGGCGCAAGAAATAATGCCACGGCAAGCAGGGAGACGATCACACCCTGAGCGAGTAAAAAGTTCTTTGCCCACAGATCAAGCGCGGGACCGGAAAGAGCCGCAGGCTTCATCGAGGCGGGGTCGCGGAAAGTCATCCAGATGGCGAGGATAGGATAAATGATATAGGAGGCAAACCAGATCTGTACAGGCAGGAGGTTTAAATCAAACGCGCTTAGGTTCAAAATGGAAATGATAAAGAGCATGCCCGTCCAGATGCCGATCATTTGCACCCCCCAACGGACTTCGGCTTGATTTTTGGCGAAGAGACAGCCCGCCATGAAGACCGCGCCAAAAAGATAAACGGCGCCGACAAAACGCGCATGCAGGGGCGGAAGCACCAGCCAGGTGAAAATATAAGCGAGATATTCAGGGTTGAATAACCCCAATACGGCGACGAGCAATGCCGCAGCGCAGATGACGGCGAAGAAAACCTTTTGACCTTGGGTAACAGGGGACATGAAACTCTCCTCCTATCAATAATTTTTGGCTACTGGTAAAGATATATCAATCCGAAAAACATTGTATGCTACAACCCCACGCCCACATAATGGAAACGTGCGACTGTGGGCTTGCCGCTTTGAGGGATATTTGGCAGGCTCTTCATCCAAACCCAAAACACTGGGACATCCATCCCAGTGTTTTCTCTTGTCCTGAAATGTTTATCTACTTTACTGCCGTTAATTCTTCACGAACCACCCGCCTAAGAATAACTTCAATTGGCTCTTGTTGATTCAGTATATATTCGCGCAAGGCGTGGTTGATTAAGGTCTGGTAATTCCCGCCGCCAGACTCTTCCACTTGATTTCGGAACCAATCCAAAAT
>JACPVB010000099.1 GCA_016191985.1 Chloroflexota bacterium
ACTATAAATATGAAGACCGTTTCGTCACCAGCTACGCCGCCACCAACCCCGAGGAGGATATTGCCGAAGCCTTTACATTTTTTGTCTTTGGCCCCACACCAGCGGGGGATACCATCGCCGAAAAGAAGGTGCTATTCTTTTATCAATATCCCGAATTGATTGAATTGCGCGTAAATATTCTCCGCAATCTGTGTGTAAATTTTCCTGAATAAATTAAAATGCAAAAAATAATCCTTAAACTTCCCATTTCCGAATCCTATTGGGTCGAGGAAAAACGTTTCCTTGCCGGCGAATACCCCGGCAGCCACAATCTTGAGACCATGCGCCGCCGCATGAATGCGTTCCTCGAAGCAGGCATTAACACCTTCGTTGACCTTACCCAATCGCACGAGCTGCTTTCCTATGAATCCATCTTAAAGGAACAGGCTCATAATTACGATGTTAATGCCTCGTATTATCGTTATGCTATTCGTGACCACGGCATTCCCTCGCGCGAAACGATGGCCGCCATCCTCGATACGATTGATGACGCCATCCAAAAGGGCGCGGGTGTATATGTCCATTGCTGGGGCGGGGTGGGGCGGACGGGGGTCGCTGTTGCCTGCTATTTGATTCGGCATGGCTCCAGCCCGCAACAGGCGCTCGAGCGCGTGCATGGTCTTTTCAAAACCCGCCCGCAGACATTTTTCTCCACCTCGCCTGAAACACCGGAGCAGTTTGAGTTTGTCCGCAACTGGCGGGAGATGGGGCATAAGCCCAGGTAGAAATTTTTACGAGGGGTGGCTATCGGTCCCTGTCCATTGCAGGTTCTGCGCGAGTTGGGCAGGTGGGGTGGAATGTGCTACTATTGGCCGAACTGGGATGATCCATCAGATTGGCAAATGCTGATCGAAACAGAGTCCATTCAGGGCGGGGGAAGAGGCGTCTTCTGTTGGTGTAGGAATAAATGGGATGTGGTCAAGGCTCATTTGGCAGATTCGGCATCGGGCGGAGACATCTCAAAAATGAAGGTTTTGCGCGAGGTAAGAGCTGGTTGCCAGTGAACTTCGAAAAAATGGAAGTATAATTTTGTGGAAAGTTTGGAGGCTCGTTTGGAAACGTTGGAACAGGATGTCAATGTAGAAAAAAGTGAAGTTGTTCAGGAAAAAGTAAATTGGGGGCGGTTTGTGCTCGATATTATTGAAACTCTTTTTCTGGCCGTGGTTTTGTTTGTGGGTATCAATGCGATTTCGGCGCGTGTGCGGGTGGACGGGTTCAGTATGCAGCCCACACTCGATGACGGCGAGTTTGTGCTCGTGAATAAGATGAGCTATCGCTTTAGCGATGTGGATCGCGGCGATATTATTGTGTTTCACTTCCCGGTCAACCCGGAGGAGGAACTGATCAAACGTGTGATCGGCCTGCCCGGCGACCAGGTGCAGGTGCGGGATAACCAGGTATTTGTGAACGGACAACCGCTGAACGAATCGTACATTGCCCAGGCCCCTTTATACTCCGGGAAATGGATGGTAGCGGAAGACCATGTTTTTGTTTTGGGCGATAATCGCAACAACTCGAATGACTCGAAGGACTGGGGCATGCTGCCCACGGAAAATATCGTTGGCAAGGCGGTCTTGATCTATTGGCCCCCGCCGATGTGGGAAGTACTGGAACATACGGAAGTATTCGCTTCACAATAAGGATTTGCCATGAACGATATTGAGCATGCAACCCCGGATGTTGATTTGTGCAACGAATGCCACGCGGGCGTTATGCAGCCGCGTCAGATCACGTATTTCACCTGGCTTGGTGAGGAGTTGATCACGGTTCCGCACTTCCCGGCCTGGATCTGTGATGTGTGCGGCCGGCGCGAATATGATGAGAAGGCGATCCAGTGGTTGAATATGATTCTCGACCCGAACGCCGGGAAGCCAACGAAAAATCAGCGCCGTACTCCGCCTCTGCCCCGACCCCGCACCGGTACCCCCCGTCCGATACAGGATTCGTAAGCGGATAGTTTCTTTTCATGTCACTCGACTCTTCGCCTCGAACGTATCGATTCCTTCCCGCTGATATTTTGACTTCTGGCTACCGTGTGGTTGGCAAGATCATGGTTACCACGCAGGGCGCCATGGGAATGTTGAACGATCCCACACACTCTGCGGTGGAGGTCAATGACGCGCGTATGGCGCGCCTGCACATGCCCACAAAACTTGTGGATCATTTTGAACTGGTGCGCATGATGAAGCGACAAATGCACGCCGTCTGCATGGCGCGGCGCGAGGACCTGGGTCCACATGCGCTTGTGCGCGGGGGATATACCAGCGTGGTGGAATATCCCATCCGTATTACGACGCAGATGTTCGAGGTGGAAGGTACCATGGAGTTGCCGGGGCGTTTTGATTTCACGGCTTTGATCACGGAAGGCTCGCGCGAATTTATTCCGATCTTCAATGCCACGCTGACGGCGATCCTGATCCCAAACCTGCGCGTGGAAAGCGCGGGGATACTGGTCAACCGCAGGATGGTGGATATTATGGCGCTGCTGAACCAGCGCGTGAAACCTGAAAATTAGTCCTGAATTCTGCTTGACGCTCCTAAAAGGGTCTGATAGAATTCGCCCGCTCTAAACCCTTCGAGTAGCTCAGGGTGACAAGCCCCCATCGTCTAGAGGCCCAGGACGCATCCCTTTCAAGGATAAAACCGGAGTTCGAATCTCCGTGGGGGCACCAAAAACATGAGTCGCCTAAAGCGGCTCTTTTGTTTTAAAACCGCAGTCCCCGCAGGGGGGATGTTATTCGAATCTCCGTGGGGGCACCAAAAACATGAGTCGCCTAAAGCGGCTCTTTTGTTTTAAAACCGCAGTCCCCGCAGGGGGGATGTTATTCGAATCTCCGTGGGGGCACAAGAAACGAGTCGCCTAAAGCAGCTCTTTTGTTTTAAAACCTAAATATACGAAGCTCAATCTCTTTATACTTTCTTGACGTTTTTTCCTCCCTTCTTGCCCCCAATTTGACCTGCAACTGAATACACTGTCTCCATCGGAGGCTTATATGAGCGATTTATTTTATCTCGGAATAACCATCCTGTTCTTTGCTCTCACCTATGGGTTGATTCTCATTTGTGAGCGGTTGATGGAGGATAAATCATGAACGTACTTTATGTTGTAACGGGCGTGATTGTTTTGATCCTGTTTGTCTATCTTGTATTGGCTTTACTTAAACCGGAGTGGTTCGGATGAATCTCTATAGTTGGTTTCAACTTATTTTCTATATTTTAGTTTTGCTGTTGTTGGCAAAACCACTGGGTTCGTTTATGGCAAAAGTCTATCAGGGCGAGCGCACCTTTCTGGACCGTGTGCTGGGTCCGGTGGAACGATTCATTTATCGCGTCTCGGGCGTCAAACCCGAAGAGGAGATGAATTGGAAAACGTACGCCATTGCCGCAATGGTATTCAACTTTCTAGGATTACTGGCGCTTTATGGCTTACAGCGTTTCCAGGCTGCACTGCCCCTCAACCCCGAGGGACTTGGCGCGGTCACTCCTGATTCGTCGTGGAATACCGCAGTCAGTTTTGCCACAAACACCAATTGGCAGGGTTACGGCGGCGAGGTGACCATGAGCTATCTTTCGCAGATGCTCGGGTTGGCCGTGCAGAACTTCGTCTCAGCCGCGATGGGCATGGCCGTGCTGGTTGCCTTTATCCGTGGGATTGCCCGTCACACTGCCAAAACAATTGGTAACTTCTGGGTGGATTTGACTCGCACGACTCTTTATATCCTCCTGCCCTTGTCGCTTGTGCTCGCATTGGTATTAGTTTCACAGGGCGTGGTGCAGACTTTCAGCCCTTATCAAACCGTGTCCTTGCTTCAGCCTACCACCGATGCGAACGGAAATGTAGTCACTGAGCAGGTATTGGCCGTTGGCCCTGCCGCTTCGCAAATTGCCATCAAACAGCTTGGCACGAATGGTGGTGGATTCTTCAATGTCAACTCATCCCATCCGTTCGAGAATGCAACACCCCTCTCAAATTTCTTCGAGATGCTGTCCATTCTCGTGATCTCAGGCGCATTGTGTTACACCTTCGGCAAGATGGTCGGGGATACGCGCCAGGGCTGGGCCTTGCTGGCCGTGATGACGATTGTCTTCGTTGTCTTGTTGAGCGTTGCAGTTTGGGCGGAACAAGGCGGTAACCCGGCTTTCACCGCCATGGGTGTGGATCAGACACAGACCAATATCAACCCCGGCGGAAACATGGAAGGCAAGGAAGTCCGAAACGGCATTGCCAACTCTGCGCTCTGGGCTACTGCCACGACGGTTGCATCCAACGGCTCAGTCAACTCGATGCACGATTCCTATATGCCGCTCGGTGGGCTGGTTCCTATGTGGTCCATGCAGTTGGGTGAGATCATCTTCGGCGGTGTTGGTTCAGGTTTGTATGGAATGCTGGCGTTCGTCATTGTGGCCGTATTTGTTGCCGGTCTCATGGTGGGACGCACTCCTGAATATCTCGGCAAGAAGATCGAAGCCTATGAAATGAAGATGGCCTCGCTGATGATTCTGATCCCTGTGATGGTTGTTCTAGTTGGTACAGCGATTGCTGTTGTGAGTCCGGCAGGGCTTGCTACCCTCTGGAACCCCGGCGCTCACGGCTTTAGCGAAGCGCTCTATGCCTTCTCATCGGCAGGCAACAATAATGGTTCCGCCTTTGCCGGGCTTGGCGCGAACACACCGTTCTATAACACAGCCTTGGGATTTGCCATGTTATTTGCCAGGTACTGGCTTGTCGTCCCCGCGCTGGCGATTGCAGG
>JACPVB010000100.1 GCA_016191985.1 Chloroflexota bacterium
AGGTGTAGTATTTCAAATTGTGCACACGGCGTCGGTCTGGGTAACGGAGCTCGAGCATATTGTCGGTGGATTGACCGTGCAAGTAGCGGGCGAAATCGGCGGCGGCGTCACGCTCGCTGTATTCACCGAATTCCTGGTGCATTTCATGCAGGCGCGAGCGATACAGTTCCATCGAGTCGGTCAGGACGGTGAGCATAATGTCGTTCTCGTCCATCTCGTAGTATTTGGCGGCTTTGATACAGGATAGAACGTTGGAGATGCCTGAAAAACCGAGCAAGTCAAGATTGGAGATTAGAGATTCAGGAACGCCTTTTTCGGCAAGACAGGCGCGTCCATTCTCTTCGTTGAACAGACGTGAGATATTGACCACGGCATTGTCGTCGATGGCGGTGACCACGTCGGTATTCTTGGTGTTGTGCACCCACGGCACGTGTTTGTCACCAATGCCTTCGATGCGGTGCGCGCCGAATCCGTTTTCCAAAAGTGTGGGACATTGCAAGGCTTCACTGGCAACGATCTTGCTATCGGGGAATAATTTTTTCATGTAATCGCCGCTTGCGATGGTTCCCGCCGAACCCGTGGCGGATGCCATACCGCGATACCGTCCATTTTTGCCAGCAACTTGTTTGAAGACTTCCTCCATGGCGTGGCCGGTCACTTCAAAGTGCCAGAGATAATTCCCAAATTCTTCAAATTGATTGAAGATCATGAGGTCCTGGCCGGACTGCGCGAGTTCCTTGCATTTGTCAAAAATTTCTTTGACGTTTGATTCCGAACCGGGGGTTTTGATGGTTTCGCCCGCTACTTTGGAAAGCCATTCAAAGCGTTCCTTCGACATGCCTTCGGGCAAAATTGCGATGGATTCGCAGCCAAGCAACGCCGAGTCATAGGCGCCGCCGCGGCAATAATTTCCAGTAGACGGCCAGGCTGCTTTTTGCGTGGTTGGGTCGAATTGACCGGTGATCAGTCTCGGCACGAGGCAACTGAATGCCGCGCCGACTTTGTGTGCGCCGGTAGGGAACCACTTGCCAACGATGGCAATGATGCGCGCTTTGACCCCCGTCAGCGAAGATGGAAGCTCGAGGAAATTGACCCCACTAAAAGTCCCGCCGGAAGCGGTGGGTTGGTTGTGCCAGTTGATTCGAAAAAGATTGCGGGGGTGAATGTCCCAGAGTCCGATACTCTTCAATTCCTCTTTAACTTTTGCGGGAATTTTGGATGGGTCTTTCATTTGGGCATAGGTGGGGATGATGATATTGCGCTCTTTTGCGCGTTGGATGGCGCGTGCGCGGCGGTCTTTATGAATAGTCAGGTCAATGGTGGTCATGGTATTCTCCTGAGAATAGTTGTCAGACAACTTTAATTATAGCGCACAATCTGCTTTTTTTCTTTATAATGAGGCTGTGGAAATATATCGGGTCGTTTCGGGAATTTTATTCCTGAATTTTTTTATAAGCTTATGGCTGGCCTGGCGCAGCGGGAAAAAACGCGCGCAAGGCGGGCAGGGTTATTTTGCCCTGCTTATGCTTTCGGCTGGATTTTTCGCGCTGATGTATGGGCTTGAAATTATTACAACCTCCATACCGCTAAAGATATTCTGGTTGAAGCTTGAAAACATCGGCATCGTCACCATGCCGGCGTTGTGGTTTATGTTCTCTTTTGTTTACACACAACAGGCGCGCTGGTTTTCAAGGAGGGGCATTTTTTTATTGTTCATCATCCCAGCCATTACCCTGATTCTATTATTTTCCCCCTTCAGTCATTTCCATTACGCGTCCATAAGTTATGAGACCGATATAGGCCCCATCAACATCGAGGGCGGTGTTTGGTATTGGGTGCAGATGGCGCAGAATTACTTTTTATTGCTGCTTGGTTCTTTTGTAATTTTGCGCGCGGTTGTTCGATACCCCGGCATTTATCGCGGACAGAGCTTTGTGCTTTTGTTGGGTGTGCTGATTCCGATTTTGGTTAATTTATATTATCTGTTTGGAAAATATCTTTTTCTGCAACCCTACATTCCGGTGGACTTTACTCCCGTTGCATTTGTTTTTGCGGGAGTGTTGTTCAGCTTTAGTGTTTTTGGCCTGAAGTTTTTGGACCTTGCGCCGATTGCTCGTGAGATCATCTTCGAGAAGATTCCCGAAATGGTTCTAGTGCTGGATGCCGATAACCGCGTTGTGGATATTAACCGTGTTGGGCAGGATTGGTTCAATATAAAACATGCCCAGATCACAGGCCAGCCCGTTTCCGAATTGTTGAAGGATTTACCTGAACTGCTCGAAAAATACAATCATATTCGGAGCATTCGCGAGACCATTACCGTCAACACCGCCTCACCCCGCGACCTGGAGCTGGTCATTACACCCCTAACCGATACACGCGGACAGTTTGCCGGGCGCGTGATTCTGGCGCGTGACGTAACCAGCAGGAACCAGGCTGCCCGGCTTATCAATCAACGCAATGAGATGATCAACCTGCAAAGCACGGCCTTGAATGCCGCCGTCAATGCCGTGGTAATCACCGACCTGGACGGGACCTGCATTTGGGTCAACCGAGCTTTTACCGAAATCACGGGCTATTCATTCGATGAGGCGTTGGGGAAGAACCTGTCCTTTTTGAAATCGGGCGTGCAGGATAGGTTGTATTATGAAAAGCTCTGGAAGACCATCCTTTCCGGCCACGTCTGGCAGGGAGAAATTGTCAACCGCCACAAGCATGGGCATCTTTATGTGGAGGAGATGGCCATTGCGCCCGTCTACAACGAAAAAAAGGAAATGACGAATTACATCGCCATTAAGCAGGACATCACAAAACGAAAACAAATGGAAAAGGAATTGCAGGATGCGAACCAACGCCTGCAAAAACAAATGCAGGAGATCATCTCCCTGCAAGATCAATTGCGCGAGCAGGCCATCCGCGATCCGTTGACCGGGTTGTACAACCGCCGCATCCTTGAAGAGGCGCTGGAACGCGAGGTGGCCCAGGCCAAACGGAATAGAACCAATTTTTGCATCGCCATGATCGATGTTGACAATTTCAAGACGCTCAATGACCGCCACGGCCACCCAGCCGGGGACATGGTACTAAAGTCGCTTGCCAGCATTTTGATGCACAACACACGCCAGGGGGATGTGAGTTGCCGTTACGGGGGCGAGGAGTTCGCAGTCCTTTTGCCAAACGCAACCGTTGAAGGCGCCTTGAAGCGCGCCAATCAATGGCGGCGGGCTTTCCAAATGCTTCACAAAAGCTTTAACGGGCAGACACTGCAAGCCACGCTTTCCATTGGCATAGCATCCTATCCCCAGCATGGGCTGGATGGACAAAAAGTATTGGAAGCAGCCGACAAAGCGCTGTATGAATCCAAGTCCCGCGGAAAAAATAGTGTAACGATTTTCAAAGAATCGTGAAAAAGAATCCCTAGCCTCTTGGGGTATTCCTTGTGGTGCGTTATCAAAACTGATTTACAAATCAGGTATAATAATGTCATGGTAAGCATCACAATATCTCGTAAGGCCATTGAAGTCATATTACACGATGCCATACAGCGTGATATCACCACTGCCCGCCGCGCCGCCCTCCTTCAAATCCTTTGGAATGAGCGTTACCTCACTCGCGCTCAACTAATTTCCAGAGTTGAATATAGGCTGGGTGGGAACTGCTTTGGGACATCTGCTTGGGAAGATACCTTTTACCGGGATATGCGCTTGGTCAAGCGGGCATTTCAAGCTGCCGGTTACCAATTGGAATACAGCCGGAACCGGGAACACTCCGGCTACTATCTGTGTGGAAAGTCTTCCCTATCCTCCGAATTCAGGCAAATGGTGAAAGCCAGCGCTGCTGAAGTAGACCAGCGTCAAATTGATATATATCGTCAATTGTCTTGTGCCGCCCGTTTTCGACAGGGTTCTGCTATCAGTGATACAGCCCGGAATGTGGTGGCTTACCGAATCCTCCAGGAAAATCCCTCCCTTACTCCGCAGGAAGCCAATCGAATGGCCTTAGAACGAGCGTATACAATATGAGCGATCAGCCACTGAACATCACAGAATTTCTCCAACTAATCCTTGAAGCTCTTGAATCCGCCGGCGTTGACTATCTGATCGGAGGCGCAATTGCAGAGTGGGCGTGGGGAGAACCACGGGCAACCCAGGACTTGGATATTGTCATTAACCTTCCTGTGAAAGCTGTTGGCAAATTTTCCAGAGAACTTGAGAAAAGAAATATGCTCGTTCCAGCCGATATTATTCTGGATACGATGATGGAAGATCGCGCAGATATCCCACTGAACGCAATTCACATGTATAGCGGCCTCAAAGCGGACTTGTATTTGATGCGAGATGGAGATATGCTGCGACAGAGTGCATTTCAACGCCGGGTAATGGTGGACTATGGCCCGCCGATTGGGAACGTGTACGTCCATTCACCGGAGGACTTGATTCTCTACAAGCTTATGTATTTGGGATTGAGCGGACAGCCGAAACATGCCCGTGATATTGCGGCGATTCTTCGGGCGAAAAAAGATCAACTTGATTTTGGGTATATCGAAGAATGGATCACCCGGCTGGGTCTGGGATCTGTTTGGAAGGAAATACTGGATAACATTGCATAAGTCAAAATGAGGGAAACCATAAGAGGACACAGCTAATCTTATTGCCATAGTACCAAGACACTTTTAACCAATACCCAGCATCTTGCTCATAACCGAAACCACCTTCCCCACGATCATGGTACAAACTGGTCATACCTTTTTTGGCGCACGAACACTATATTTAATACTTCACGAAAACTCTGGAGTCGGGCAGCTTGCTGCCCGAAATTCCCATCAGCACCCACAGGGCAAGTGAGCTGATGGATTCCAGAATCGTGATCTACTGATATTGATTGAAATTATCGTATAGGAGAAGCTGAAAAATGAATAATGCAAAAACAACTGCTATTTCCGGATGTGTGATCTGGTTTTTGTTGATTTTCATCATCGCTAGCTGCGTGATGCCTGTATTTTTTATTGTGGGAAGTATTAGCTCATTTAGCGATTTTGCCATTAAGACCACAGGCGGTTGGTTATGCCCGGAAGGGACGACTCCGGAAAGTTATTCATATTCCACAACAACTACCGATGAATTTGGGAACAGCCAACCATCTACTGCGTATGAATTACATTGCGTAGATGCCAGCGGAACCGTGGTTAAAGAGGACCCGATTTCATATGCATTTATTTGGATCGGGCTTTGGGCGTTGGCCGGATTGATCGTTTCGGGTGTATTAACTTTTGTATTTGCAGTGCCTGGTGGGATGCTGGTGACGAAAATATTGAATAAGTTGAAAACTCCGAAAGCAAATACAGACATCGTTAAATAACCCACATTGTGCGATACATCCCCAAAGGATCGGTCCCCTACTTGGAACATTTAACGCGAAGACGCATAGGCGCAAAGAGAAACAAAACTTTGCATCCTGGCGCCTTGGCGTTAAAATTTAGGCAAGAAGCTCGTCCGCGCGTAAGGGGAGTTAAGTAATAGCTGATGGGCGGATGATTTTCATCCGCCCATTTTATTTATCCAATCCCCAGCATTTTGCTCACAATGGAAAGCAAAATTCCGCCCGCGATCACGCTCCCCAATTGGCCCGCGGTATTCGCGCCCATGGCGTGCATCAAAATAAAATTATTCGGGTCTTCGTCGTTGGCGGTTTTGGCGGCCAGACGCCCCGCCATCGGGAAGGCGGAAATCCCCGCCGCGCCGATCAGCGGATTGATCTTCCCGCCTGAGATGGCGCACATCAATTTTCCAAATAACAAGCCAGCCACGGTATCCAGCGCAAAAGCGAATAGCCCCAGAATCATGATCTTGCCTGTGTCGAGATTCAGGAAACTTGCCGCGCTCATGGTGGAGCCGATTGCCAGCCCTAAAAATAATGTGGCAATATTGATGATCTCATTCTCCGCGGCTTTGCTTAATCTATCCACCACGCCGGAGACTTTGAGCAAATTTCCCAGCATGAGCATGGAGATCAGCGGCGTGGCTTCGGGGACGAGCAAGCCGACCACCAGAGTCAATACCACTGGGAAGAAGATCAAAGTTCTTTTGGAAATTGGCTTGGGCGCATATTCCATCTGAATCGTGCGCTCTTTTTTTGTGGTCAGCAATCTCATCAACGGAGGCTGAATGATGGGAATTAAACTCATGTATGAATATGCGGCCACCGCAATGGGAGCGAGCAATTCAGGCGCGAGTTTGGTTGCAACGAAAATCGAAGTTGGACCGTCAATTGCGCCGATCACCCCAATGGACGCGGCTTGGTTCAATGGGAAGCCCAATAAAATTGCCAATATCAACGTGCCGAAGATTCCGAATTGTCCTGCCGCGCCGAGCAGAACCATGCGCGGCTGTGCCAGCAGCGGAGAAAAATCGATCATTGCGCCCACGCCGATGAAGATCAACAAAGGGAATAATTCTGTTTTGATCCCCGCATCGTACAAAACCTTCGACATGCCTTCGGCGGCAGTCATGCCAGCCAGTGGAATATTTGCCAGCAAACATCCAAACCCGATTGGCAGAAGCAGCACGGGTTCGATTTCTTTAAACACGGCCAGATAAATCAAAATCAACGCGGCAAAAATCATCACCGCGTTGCCGATGGTGAAATGAGAAAATCCTTTTAGCAATTCTGGTAATAATAATTTCAAATCCATAAGAATCCTTTACGCATTATGGAAACACGTAAACAAGTACACAAGTAGACAGGTGAATACAGAATTACGTCCTGAGTAAAATCGTCAATCGTAAATCGTCAATCGTAAATCGCTACATCCACGCGGCTTCGCCTAAATCTGCAAATTTCACCAAGGCCTGCTTGTGCGCCACGCTTTGCCCGGTGCTCACGAGCACTTCGCTGACCGTTCCGCTATATACCGAGCGGATGCTGTTCTTCATTTTCATGGCCTCAATGATCAGCACCACTTGTCCCGCTTCCACTCTTTCGCCGGGTTTCACGAACACGTCCACCACGGTTCCTGGCAGGGGAGCGGTTAAAGCATTGCCGCTTATGGCGGGATTGGGAGAGAATGCAGTGGCTGTGACAGGTTTCGGGTCAAAGGATTTTTTCTCAGTTTTCGCGCCCGCTTCTTTTCTTGTTTCAGCCTGATTCCCGTTCTCGGGCATGATCTCAAACCGTTCACCGTCCACGCGTGCAATGACGGGTCTTGCGTTGATATTTTCTATCTCAACTTCGTACGTTTTATTGTTGACTGTGATTTTATATTTCATAACATTCCTCGGACTGTGGACTTCAGTCCGCAATTATCAGGGCAGGCGGACTAAAGTCGGCGCTCCTGGTTCAATGCCTTCTGAAATTTCCTTTTTCAGATCTTTGACTCGTCCGCATCCCCAACTGCCAAGCAGAGACAATGGCCGTGGGCGGCTCAGGCAGCGGATGCGCAGACGAGAGGTCCTGCTCCGCAAGCGCGATTGCCACCGCGATTGCAGCAGCTTGCAGCTTGTACCCTGTTTCAGAAACAGGAACAGGCGCGGGTGAGACAGAGGCGTCGCCTTCGCTGAGCGGAGCGTCTGCTGTAAAAAGAGTCAGCAAGACCATCGTCAACCACAGCAAAAGAATCGCGCCAAAGACAAGCCCCATGCCGAGGGCGGTAATTTGGAGGGAGAGTAATAAGTCGGACATCATTTGTTCCTTACGCATTACGGATTGCGTAATAAGTGATGCGTGATTCGTAAATTAGACGGGGATATTTCCATGCTTGCGTGGTGGCGCAGGCGCGTACTTGTCACGGAGTGCAGACAGCGATGCAATAATCTTCGGACGCGATTCGCGCGGCTCGATGATGTCGTCCACATAACCAGTGGAAGCGGCGTAATATGGATTATTGAATTTCTCACGATATTCATCGGCAAGTTTTTTGCGCTCTGCGGGTGGATTCTTAGACATTTCAATTTGTTTCTTGAACAAAATATTCGCCGCGCCTTCCGCGCCGAGGACCGCGATCTCAGCGGAAGGCCACGCGTAGGTGACATCCGTTCCGAGATACTTGCTGGACATGACCACATACGCGCCGCCATAGGCCTTGCGTGTGATGATGCAAATTTTTGGAACGGTCGCTTCGGAATAGGCATACAAAAGTTTTGCGCCGTGACGAATGATGCCGCCATGCTCCTGTGCAATGCCAGGCAAAAAACCTGGCGAATCAACGAAGGTGACGAGCGGAATATTGAAGCAATCACACATGCGCACGAAGCGCGTCATTTTATCGGCGGCGTCGATGTCGATTACGCCAGCCATAATGGCAGGTTCCTGGCCGACGATGCCGACGCTGTGCCCGCCAATGCGCGCAAGACCTACGATGGCATTGCGCGCCCAATCGGCTTGAATTTCAAGGAAGGAATCTTTGTCGATGATTTTCTCTATCACCTGATGCATGACATATGGCTCGGTGGCATCCAGCGGGATCATTTGGTTTAACTCTTCATCCATGCGGCCAGGTAGGTCCGTGGGCGCAATGAAAGGCGGATTCTCCACGTTGTTGGATGGCAGATATGAAAGGAAATGCCGCGCCATTTCAAGCGCCGCCATTTCACTTTGCACACTCAAATGCGCCACACCGCTGACAGAGTTATGCACCGCCGAGCCGCCCAATGACTCGGCGTCAATCACTTCGCCTGTCACAGCTTTAATCACTTCGGGGCCGGTCAGAAACATGAACGATTGTTTTTCCACCATGATGACCAAATCCGTCAGGGCAGGGGAGTAGGCCGCGCCGCCGGCGCAGGGTCCAAGCATCACGCTGATCTGCGGAACTACACCGGAGTATTGCGCGTTGCGCCTGAAAATTTCGGCATAGCCACCCATCGAGCGCACGCCTTCCTGAATGCGTGCGCCGCCCGAGTCGATCAACGAAATGAACGGCACACCATTGCGGACTGCCAAATCCATCACACGGCAAATTTTATGGCTTTGCATTTCGCTGAGCGTGCCGCCGTAAATTGTAAAATCCTGTGAATATAAATAAACTGTCCGCCCGTTGATTTGTCCATAACCTGTGATGACTCCGTCACCGTAAAACTTTTCTTTCAGCAGGCCCAACTCATCGCCCTGATGTGTGATGAAAGGTTCGATCTCGTTGAACGTGCCAGGGTCAAGCAATGCTTCCACCCGTTCGCGCGCCGTCATCTTGCCTTTGGCCTTTTGTTTTGCGATCCGCTCTTCGCCGCCGCCTTCAAGGGCTTTGGCGCGCATCTTTCTCAATTCCAAAATTCTGGGATCTTCGTTTGTCATATTAAATCCTTTAGGTGATAAATTTCACAATTGGAAGTATAGCATTCGATGAAATTATAACCAGTGATGTAGGTCATACAGGAAATAGGACAATGTGCCTCGTCATTGAACCTGGGTTTGGCTCTGTTTTGGTTTATCTCCCTGTGAGTTGTTTTATTGCCTGCCTCCGAAACAAATCCAAAGGAGCTAATGGACCTCTCCGATAAGTGCTCCCGCTGCCTCGAACGGGGATTTTTATGACTTTTGCAAGAGGTCTAATATAATTTTTACGCAAAACTACATCGCCCCCTTCATTTCTGACCCTGACGAAATCCTCGATAACTGCTGTGCTATACTTGATTTATCTTTCCTGTGAAAAGGAATTTACCATGACTCAACTTTTGCCTGACCTCCAAAATGTATTCAGACGACTTGAGACTCTCGAAGTGGAACTCAAACATCTTCGACAGGCACTTCTGCCTGCGGAGAGGATTCAGTCGCAGCCTCTTGCCGACCATCCTTATATTGAGAGTGTGCCTGCCATATTGAGCGGTGAGCCAATCATAAAAGATACCCGCACACCCGTTCGCGCTGTTGTCGAAAGATGGAAGTTCGGCGAGGCGGCAGAGGAAATTGCGCACAAATTACCTCACCTGCGCCTCGCGCAAATTTTTGACGCTCTTGGCTATTACGATGATCACCGGGATGAGATCGAGAAATATATTGAGTTAAATCGAGTGCCGGCCGATGACTGAACACGGCGGTGAAGAACCAGCTTCCCTTTACATCCACTTATATTTCGATGAGGATGTTTCAGCGGGCATTGTAAATAATCTGCGTACGCGCGGCTTCGATGTTTTGTCCTCCCGCGATGCGGATATGCAAAGTAAAACTGACGATGAGCAGATGTTATATGCTGTTTCGCTGCATCGTGCAATCGTTACACATAACCGTTCGGATTTTGAGTCGCAGCACCTCAGGTTTTTGGAAAACGGTCTTCGGCATTACGGTGTCATTATTGCCAGGCGGCGTTCAAAAGATTCGGATGTGGTCGTAAGACTTCTTGCCCTGCTCGATACTGTCACTGCGGAGGAGATGGAAAACCAACTTCGATATATTTAAAATTGATATGAAATTCCAAAAACTTCCGAGTTCCTGCAAGAGCTCGGAAGTTTTCATTTTACATGAGTTATGTTTTCCTCGGGTCTTTTACCAAAAATACCAAAATCCCAACCATGGCAATGGATAAGACAGTAGAAATTGAAAATGTGGGCGCAAAACCAGCCGAGTCCACAATCCAGCCGCCGATGATGGGAGCGATGATGGTGGCGGGGGCGGTGAGGGTCTGCGAGAGGCCGATGTAGATGGGGCGTTCCGCTTCGCTGCCGAAATCCACGGTCATGGTCATGCTGATCGTCCAGAGGGAGACGTTTGCCATGCCTGCCAAAATAAAGATGGGATAGAACCACCCGATGGACGTTGCGCCCCATGCCAGCAATGCGCTCAGAAAGGCGGCAACCGCCCCGATGATAAGCATGATGCGATGCCCGACCCTGTCACCGACCCAACCCATGCCGATGTTGGCGATGGTCTGCGAGATGGTGAGGGTGGCGGTGAGATAGCCTGCCACAACTTCGGTCATGTTGAATTCGCGCAGGGCATAGATGATGTAGAACGAGAATCCCATGGTAGCGAATTGGGAGAGCACGCGCACCACGAGAAACCAGTTGAAATTTTTATCGCGGCGCAGCACTTTCCCGGCGGCGTCCCAGAAGTGAGTCTTTTCTTCGGGAATGAATTTTTCAATGTCTTCCGGTTCGCGCGTCTGTGCGAGGGCGAACCAGGATAAGGCGAAGAAAATGCTTGCGAGGAAGAAGCAGGCTGCAAAGTCCCAGGGAGAGGCGAGGTAGTCGAGCAGGTATCCCGCTCCAATGGCAGACATGCTGATGAACAGATTCGCCAATCCAGCTTGCAATCCAAAAAATGTGCCGCGTGTTTCAGGCGGAATGATCTTGGAGATCATGGAGGTCCAAGCATTGGCAGTGAAGCCACCGCCCAGGCCCTGCCATGTCAGCAAAAACATGGTGAGGATGAGACCCGTATTCAGGCCGACGAACGGCAATAGGAGAGCTACGACTGCAAATCCCAAAAACGGAACGCGCTCATGAATGGTCATCAATATGACGGTGCGTTTGTATTGACGCAGGCGTGAGACGTGACTCGCGGTAAATAATTGTGGGAACAACCATCCCGCCGAATGGATGGCAGGCACAAGCCCGATGAGGGTGGCGGAGTCGGTCATGGAGGCGACGAAGAGCGGCAGGATGGTGCTGAACGAAGCGAAGCCAAGCGCCACGCCAAACAGACTGCCGTCCCACAAGTTAACGGTGAGGTTGTGCTTGAGATTCTCGCGTACTTTCTTTTCTAAAGTTGTAAGCATGGGGTGGATTGTACCTAAGAAAAAGTTACTTTTGTTATGCCCGAATGTTACAGCTTGAAGTTGACAATCAGGGGATGAAAATTGTAAAATGAAATTGATAAAAACGAACAATCGTTCATTTTTGTTGCCAGGAGCGCTTATGCCTGACCTTCGACTTGGAATTGACATTGGCTCGACCACTGCCAAGGTGGTGATTTTAAATGGGGAGAAGGATGTGCTTTTTTCCTCTTATCGTCGTCACAATGCTGAAACGTTACAAACGTTGCAAACGATGCTCTCTGATGCAAAAGAAAAACTTGGCGATGTGAAGGTGGATGTTTTGGTGACCGGCTCGGCGGGGATGGGGGTATGCGAAAGATTCAACCTGCCTTTTATTCAGGAAGTGGTCGCTTCCGCGGAAGTGGTACGCCAGCTTTATCCCCAGGTAAAAACACTCATCGACATCGGCGGCGAAGATGCGAAGATGATCTTCTTCAAAGATGCCGCCATGCCGGATATTCGAATGAACGGTTCATGCGCAGGGGGAACTGGTGCGTTTATCGACGAAATGTCCAGCCTGTTGAATGTTCCCATCTCCGAACTGGATGCGCTTGCCAGCAGACACACAACAATTTACCCGATGGCCTCACGCTGTGGGGTGTTTGCAAAAACAGATTTGCAAAATTTATTAAGCCGCGATATTCCGCGTGAGGACATTTCCGCTTCGGTTTTCCATGCGGTGGTGTTGCAGACTTTAACGACACTGGCGCGCGGATATTCTCCCAAACCGTTGATCCTGTTCTGCGGCGGACCGCTCACATTTTTGCCCGCGTTGAAGAAATCTTTTATGGAAGTCCTGCGCCTCACAGCCGACGATGTGCTGGATGTGGACAACGCGCAATTTCTCCCCGCGATTGGCGCGGCTCTCGCTACATCATCCACGAGACGAGCATACACGTTCACATCTTTAATGGAGCAGTTGAACAGTGAACAGGGACATGCAACCGCCAATCAAAACCGATTGCCTGCGCTGTTCAAAGACCAGGCGGATTATCGGAATTGGGAAGCTGCGCGGATGCGTCACAGAATCGAGCGAGTGGATATTGCCCGGCTCGATGGAAAGAATTTATTCCTCGGCGTTGACTCAGGTTCGACCACGACCAAGCTCGTGTTGATCGATGAGCGGGGCAGGGTGGCATTTGAGTATTACGTCAACAACAAAGGGGATGCAATTCATGCTGTTCAACAAGGGTTGGCCGAAGTCCATCAACGATTTGCGGAACATGGAAAGACTCCACACATCACGCGCAGTATGGTCACGGGCTATGGCGAGGACTTGATCCGCGCGGCGTTTGGCCTGGATGAAGGCATGGTGGAAACGCTGGCGCATTTCCGCGCGGCGAAGGCATTTGATAAAGACGTCAGTTTCATCATGGATATCGGCGGGCAGGATATGAAAGCCATCTTTGTCAAAGATGGCTTCATTCAGGATATAAAAATCAACGAAGCCTGTTCTTCGGGCTGCGGCTCGTTCATTGAATCCTTTGCGCGCAATATGGGATACACCGCCGCGGATTTTGCAAAGGAAGCCACCCGGGGCGAATCTCCCTGTGACCTCGGCACACGTTGTACGGTATTTATGAATTCAAAGGTCAAGCAATCGCTGCGTGAAGGCGCTTCGATCAACGATATTTCCGCGGGACTGGCGTATTCGGTCATCAAGAATGCACTGCATAAAGTTTTAAAAGTTACGGATATCGATTCGCTGGGCGAGCATATTGTTGTGCAGGGCGGCACATTCCGCAACCCTGCTGTGCAAAAGGCGCTTGAACACCTTTTGGGGCGCGAGGTGATTTGCCCCGACATGGCCGAGTTGATGGGCGCGTACGGCGCGGCGTTGACCGCGCGAGATCAATTGAGTGGCGCCGACTTTAGTCGGCATAGTGTAGGATCGACTAACCCACAGGGCTTAGTTGTTACTACAAAAGTTGTGGGGAATTATGCAAAGAAAACCATCCATTGTCACGGTTGCGAGAATAAATGCGCCGTTACGAAGATGACCTTCCCGAATGGAAATATTTTTTATTCGGGCAATCGCTGTGAAAAAATTTATTCGAACGGAGGCAAAGCCGAACGGCGTGGTGTGAACCTGCCTGCCATTAAATATGATCTGCTGTTTGACAGGAAAACGGTTCCCGACTCAACCCCCAGGCTGGTCGTCGGTATTCCCAGGGTTTTGAATCAGTTTGAGAATTTTCCCTTTTGGAATACGCTGTTGGTGGAAAGCGGAATCAAAGTGCAGCTCTCCTCGCCTTCAAGTAACGCGCTCTTCCAAAAAGGGACGGGGCACATCATGTCTGATAATTTGTGCTTCCCGGGGAAACTGGTCAGCGGGCATATTATGAATCTGATCGAGATGGGGGTGGACCGAATCTTCTTCCCGATGGTTTTCTATGAAGAGAGCGGCTTTAGCGATGCGGCGAACAGTTTTAACTGTCCCGTTGTATCGGGCTATGCGGACGTGGTGCGGAATGTGATTAATCCAGAAGGGAAATATAAAATCCAACTGGACATGCCCCCGGTCAACTTTAAGGATAAGAAACTGCTGAGGAAGACTTGTCTCGAATATCTTGCAAGCCTGGGCGTGCCGCATGGCGCTGCAGTCCGGGCGTTGGACAAGGCTCAAGAATCACAGAAGCAGTTCAAAGGTCAGGTGCGAGGCGTGGCGGCGGAGATTTTGGAAAATGCGAAGGAGGAGGGTCGCCCCGTCATTTTGTTGATGGGACGTCCGTATCACATCGATCCGCTCATCAACCATAAAATTCCAGATATCCTGATAAATTTTGGATTGGATGTCATCACCGAAGATTCTGTCCCGCTTGAGGAAGGGCAGACTTTGGATAACCGCCATGTGATGACTCAATGGGAATATCTCAATCGTTATTTTCACGCGGCGCGCTGGGCGGGCAAGCAGGACAATATGGAAGTGGTGCAGTTGAATTCATTTGGCTGTGGGCCCGATCCGTTCATCCTTGATGAGGTCAGCGCGATTTTGGGTGAATATGGAAAAAGCCCAACCGTCATCCGCATCGATGAGATCGAAAGCGTGGGTTCGACAAAGTTAAGATTGCGCTCCATGCTTGAGTCGATGCGGCAATCAAAACCGACGGGGAAAATTTATAAAGCACGCAAGACGACGCGCATCTATCAACGCGAAGATCGAAACAGGATTTTGATTGTGCCTGATTTTTCTCCGTTCTGTTCGCCGCCCATTGTGCGTCCCTTCATGGATGCTGGCTACGATATTGTCTGGCTTCCGCCCGCGGACCGCGCATCGGTGGACGTTGGACTTAAATATACCAATAACGAAATTTGCTACCCCGGCATCATTACGGTGGGCGATTTGGTGAAGGCGCTGCAATCGGGGAATTATGATCTTTCAAAAACCGCGATCGGATTCTCCCAAACAGGCGGGCAATGCCGCGCGTCGAGTTACGTCGGCCTGATCAAGAAGGCGCTCATTGCGGCAGGGTTTGGGAGTGTGCCCGTGGTGGCGCTTTCCACAAATTTGCGCGCCTTGAACGAACAGCCGGGTTTTGAATTCAATGCAACGGCGTTCATGTACAAGGCCATCATCAGCATGGCCTTTACCGATGCACTTTCGGATATGTATTACTCCACTGTGATCCGCGAGACCGTAAAAGGAGAGACGCAGCGAGTCGCGGATCGATATCTCAATGAATTTATGGAGGGAAAAATTCCAACTGAGAAAAAAGCCTTGCTGCGCGCGTTGGAAAATGCTGTGGCAGATTTCAACGCGATTGACGTGAACGAGAAACATTATCCCAAAACTGGAATTGTCGGTGAGATTTACGTCAAGTACAACGCATTTTCAAATAATCACGCGGCGCAGTGGTTGATGGACCAGGGCGTGGAAGTGGTAATGCCCGCGTTTTTGGAATTCTTCGCGGGTGGGATCATCCATGTTGATCAAAAAGTGAAGACCAACCTGGCGCGGCGCGATGTATTGTGGTTATTGTCCTTGTTGGGAAAGAAGATATTGCACGGCTATTTGAACGATGTGCACGATGTACTGAAGAAGTATCGGCGTTTTCATCATCACACCCGGATCGAGGATATTGCAAAGAACGCGCAGGAGATCCTCAGCCTGAATCATCAATACGGTGAAGGTTGGCTGCTGGCAGGCGAGGTGGCCACCTTTGTAAAAGATGGAATTCCAAATGTGCTGTGTTTGCAGCCGTTTGGCTGTATTGCCAATCACGTCATCGCCAAGGGCGCGGAGAAGAAGATGAAGGAAATGTATCCGCAATTGAATTTGCTCTTCCTGGATGCGGATGCGGGCATCAGTGAAGTAAATTTTTTCAATCGGATGCACTTCTTTGTCAACCATGCGAAGGAGGGGACTGGGGCGGTGGCCCGGCAAAACCCCGTGCATTTAAAGTGACTTTTTTATCTTGACAAAAAACCTCCCATTCGCTTAGAATAAAAACGAACGTTCGTTCATTTTCTGGAGAACCCATGACTGACGAAGTACTACAAACCAAAGGCGAACGCACGCGCCTGCAAATCGAGGACGCGGCCATTGAACTGTTCATGGAGCAGGGCTACCATGCCACCTCCATGCGCCAGATTGCGGAACGCGCCGAACTGGCATTGGGTGGTATTTACAACCACTTCAAAAGCAAGGATGAGCTATTTGAAGCCATCATTGTGGATAAGCACCCCTATCGAAAAATCCTGCCCATGATTATTGCGGCGGAAGGGGAGACGATGGAGGAATTCCTCAGCAATGCCGCGCATGTGGTCATTACCGAGTTAACTTCCCAGCAATACTATGTCAAATTGATGTTGATCGAGATCGTGGAATTCAACGGCACTCACGGGGCGTCGCTTATCAAGGAAATTGCGCCCAAGATACTGCCTGTTTTTGAACAGTTTGTGAAAACAAGAAAGAATCTGCGCGTCACCCATCCCGCCGTTCTGATGCGCTCCTTTATCGGCATGGTTCTTTCCTACATGATCACAGACATGATCATTGCCAATTCCGTCCTCAGTAAAGTTATGCCAAAAAATATTGTGGATGCCTATGTTGATATTTACATGCACGGCATCATAAAGGAGACCGCATGAACTCACGCTTAATGTCCATCATCCGCAAGGAATTTATTCAAATTTTTCGCGACACGCGCACGCTGATCATGATCCTGGTCATCCCGATCATGCAGCTGTTCCTGCTCGGGTATTCGGCCACCAACGATGTACGCAACATTCCGCTGGCTGTGTTGGACCGGAGCCGCAGCCCCGAATCGCGTGCCCTGTTGGATTCCTACCGTGCCGCCGATTATTTTCGGATTGCGTATACGGTCGACTCTGAGGCGGATATCGAAGCCTTGATCTCTGCCGGCGATGCGCGCGCAGCGGTCATCATCCCGCCGGACTATGCTCAGAATCTGAGCGCTGGAAATGCCCGGGTCGCCTTCATTCTCGACGGCTCCGACCCGACCAGCGCCTCCACCGCGCTTTCAGCTGCACAACTGATCAGCCAGGCACATGCCACCGAATTGCTGACGGAGCGGTTCGCACGCACAGGGTCGAATCTTCGAGTACGGCCACCCGTCGAAGTCCGCACCACGGTTTGGTACAACCCCGACCTGATTAGTGCGCACTTCATGATACCCGGCGTGATCGGCATGATCCTATATGCGATTGCCGCCATTCTAACTGCCACATCCGTTGTCCGCGAGCGGGAGCGTGGGACTATTGAACAACTGATTGTTACCCCCATCCGCCCGTGGGAATTGATCGTCGGCAAGTTGATGCCGTATGTCATCCTTGGCTTTTTTAATACCATCGAGGTGCTGGCCGTTGGTCACTGGTGGTTTGGAATGCCCATCCGCGGCGACCTCGGCTTGATCATCGTCCTCTCCATTGTCTTCCTCACTACTGGTCTCGGCATCGGCTTGTTTGCATCCACCATCGCCAATACCCAGCAGGAAGCCATGCTCACGGTTTGGATGACCCTCCTGCCGAGTATTTTCCTTTCAGGCTTTTTCTTTCCATTAGAAGCCATGCCCACGTTTCTGAGATGGCTTTCCTATCTCATGCCTCTGCGTTACTACCTCGTCATCATCCGCTCGCTTCTGCTCAAGGGTGTCAGCCTTGACATGATCCAAACCGATGTGTTGGCCATGTCCCTTTTTGCGGTCGGTATCATGACCGCCGCCGCCCTGCGCTTCCGCAAGCGACTCGATTAATTCCAGAATTTTAAAGGAGATTCCCCATGAACCACAGACGCCCCCCGCTTCCCGCAATCATCATTGTTGCGTTGCTCGTGATCGTGAGCGCGTACTTCATCATCACACAAGCCGCAGGCGATGAAAACGGCGCCTTAACCGCATCAGGTACGATCGAAGCGACTCAAGTCAACATTGCGCCCGAACTCGCCGGTAGGGTGACCGAAGTCCTCGTTGACGAAGGTCAATCTGTTTCGACGAATAACCCGCTTCTTCACCTGGACCCAAGCCTGCTGACTGCCCAACGGGCCGTTGCCTCCGCCGCAGCGGATTCTGCCACCGCCGCCCTGGCATCCGCTCAGTCCAAATATGACCAAACCCTCGAAGCCGCTCTTGCCGCCCAATCCACGCAGCGCTCCAAAGATTGGCAAACTTCCGCCCCCAGCGAATTCGACCAACCCAACTGGTACATCGAACAAGATGCGCAAATCGCCGCCGCTCAAACCGAATTGGATGCTGCCCAAACCGCCGTTGACGATGCGCTGACGAATCTTGAAAAAGTAGTCACTCGCCTCGATGTTACCGACTACATTGATGCAGAAACACGCCTTGCCGAAGCCCGCGCTGCTTTCGTCATCGCAGAGCAGGTCAAGGATCAGGCTACTGATGCGGCTGACAACGGAGGATTGCTGGATGCTGCGCAGGATTACTATGATGACGCTCTCACCGAACTCGACGACGCGGAGGAAGCCTACAACGACCTTCTCGATACTGAAGCCGTCGAGGATGTCGAGTATGCGCGTGGACGAGTTCTCGTTGCCCAGCAGCGTTACGATTCTGCCTATGCCCGCCTGCTGACTTTGCAAACGGGAGAAGCGTCCCCATCCGTGATCGCCGCCGCGAAGGCATTGGATCAGGCGAAGACCGCACTCTCGCAAGCAGAAGCAAACCTCAGTTTGCTTGATGCGCAGATTGCCAAACTCGTCGTCAACGCCCCGATGGATGGAGTCATCCTGGCTCGTAATGTGGAGCCTGGTGAATTCATCCAGCCCGGTGGAATCGCGCTCACCATGGCCGATCTCTCCAAACTCACCATCACTGTTTATATCCCCGAAGACCGTTATGGTTTGATCTCGGTCGGCCAAACCGCCGAGGTTAGCGTGGACTCATTCCCTGGCGTCACCTTCACTGCCACCGTTGTGCATATCGCCGACCAGGCCGAATTCACGCCACGCAACGTCCAAACTGTGGAAGGACGCAGTTCCACCGTCTTTGCCGTCAAGCTGAGCGTGCAAGACCCTGAAGGCATGTTGAAGATCGGCATGCCCGCGGATGTGGTTTTTGTTAGTGAATAGTGCGTCGTGAATAGCGGTGGTCGTATCGAGACCACACCCGATGAAAGGAGTGTGCCATGAATCCAGTTTCATTTGATTGGTCAAAGATGAAGAACATTCAAAAGATTCATCGTGTGCTGTACGCCATCGGGCTGGGACCGCTCATCGGCAGGATCATCCTCCTTTTGACCACCACAGGCCGAAGGTCCGGGTTGAAGCGGGTGACTCCTCTTCAATATGAACGGATCGGCGAGGATTACTACGTCGGTGCGGCGCGCGGAGTCAAAGCGGATTGGGTGCGAAACATCCAGTCGTTGCCGCAGGTCGAAGTCCGCGTGGGTTCGAGGCGCTTTCAATGCACCGCCGAAGTTGTAACGGACCTGTCGAAGTTTGCCGATTTTTTGGAAGTGCGACTCCAGCGGCATCCACGCATGGTTGGGTTGATTATGGAAAAAGCGCATGGCCTGCCCAGGCGTCCCAGCCGCGCACAACTGGAAGAATTGGGACGAACCGAAGCGTTCGTAATTTTGCACCCGAAACCATTTAGCGAGAATTGAAATGACGAATTATCTTGTTCAGGCAACTGGCTTACAAAAACATTTTGGCAATACCCGCGCGGTGGAAGGTGTTTCACTAAACGTTAAGGAAGGCGAGATCTACGGACTCGTCGGCTCCGATGGAGCGGGGAAGACGACGACCATACGCCTGCTTGTGGGCGCGCTTTTGCCAGATGCCGGTGAGGTTGAAATTTGCGGCTACAACATCTTGAAGCAAACCGAACAGGCGCGTTCCACCATCGGGTATTTGTCGCAGCGGTTTTCCATGTACGAAGAACTGACCGTGCTGGAGAACATCCGCTTTTTTGCCGAAGTGCGCGGACTTTCATCAACCGAATGGCTGCCGCGTTCGATGGAAATTCTCGAATTCGTCGGGCTGGACAAGTTCAAAGACCGTCCCGCCGGCCAACTCTCCGGTGGTATGAGACAGAAACTTGGGCTGGCTTCCGCGCTTGTCACCCGCCCGCGCCTGCTCCTGCTCGATGAACCCACCACAGGCGTCGACCCTGTAACCCGACAGGACTTCTGGCAACTTGTCATCAAGCTGGTTGCACAACCTGCCCTAAACTCGTCACCTGCCACTCATAACTCGCAACCCGAAGGCGTCTCCGTCATCATCTCCACACCCTACATGGATGAAGCCTCGCGCTGTCATCGCGTGGGATTCATGAAGAGCGGCAGGATCATCGCCGAGGATACGCCCACAAATTTGCGTTCACGTCTCAACGGGCGCATCCTTGAATTACGAGGCTCGCCTTTGGATATTCTTCGTCACATTGCGCACCAGAACGAATACGTGGAAGATGTGCAGGCTTTCGGCGACAGGCTTCATATCCGCGTTCAGGAAGGCCGCGCAAAGGACGTACTCGGCAGGTTGAAATCCGATATAGAAAGCGTAGGCGGGCACGTGGATGAACTCCGCTCTGCGCCGCCCGTGCTCGAAGACGTGTTCATTGCCCTGTCTGACCACGAATATGCAAGCGCGCCCCATCCCTTGAAAACTTGAAAGGAGCATTCCCATGATTAACCTCGATTTAGGTGTATTGATTGACCGCCCCGTAAAGGATGTCTTTGCATTTGTAGCCGACCCCAATAACATGTCGAAATGGAATTCCGCCGTTGTCAGCCTGGAGCAGATCACCCCCGGCGCGGTAAGTGTTGGCACAAAATTCAAGAGCGTTGGTGAAATGATGGGACGCCGCATCGAAGGCGAGATGCAGGTCATCGCTTTCGAGCCAGATACCAAATGCGGTTTTCAAGTGAATGCAGGGCCGATGCAGGTCAACCTAATAATGATCTTTAAAACCGTAGGCACAGGCACAAAGGTCAGCCTGAATGCCCAAGGCAACCCTGCGGGATTTTTCAAACTGGCTGAAGGTGTGATGGCAGGGCGTGTCAAATCCATGATGGAAGAAAACCTGGCCCGCCTGAAATCATCGCTGGAAAAGAGAGCATAAATGTCCCTGCCTGTTATTTACGTTGAAAATCTCACGCGGCGCTTCGGTGATTTCGTCGCGGTGGATCACATCAACTTTGAAGTGAACGAAGGCGAGGTGGTTGGCTATCTCGGCCCGAACGGGTCGGGCAAAACCACCACCATCCGCATGTTGCTCGGTCTACTCGCGCCCAGCGAAGGGGAAGCGACGGTGCTTGGATATGATGTCCATCGGCAGAGCGAGGAAGTCCGCGCGCGGGTTGGATACATGTCGCAGAAGTTTGCGATCTATGATGATTTAACTACGCTGGAAAATTTAACCTTCTACGGCGGCGTATACGGGATTACAGACAAAACCCGCATCACGCAGACGTTGGAGCTGGTCGGCCTGACCGGGCATGAGCATACGCTGACAAAGGACCTATCCACCGGCTGGCGGCAGCGACTCTCACTTGCCATTGCATTGGTGCACCAGCCGAAATTGCTTTTCCTCGACGAGCCTACCTCTGGCGTCGACCCCACCGCCCGCCGCGCGTTTTGGGATCTGATCTACGAACTTGCCGAAGGCGGCGTGACGGTTTTCGTCACCACCCATTACATGGACGAAGCCGAATATTGTGAACGAGTCGGTGTGATGCGCGATGGAAAATTACTGGCAATGGATACGCCCACGAATCTGAAACGCTCGGTGATTACAGGGGATGTATGGGAAGTGTTCGCCCATCCGCTTGAGCAGGGATTGGAAATTCTGCACGAGATGGATGGAGTCGAACGCGTCGGGTTGGCAGGTGATCATTTACGAGTCATCAGCCAAAAGGTTAAGAAAGAGGCGTTGCAAAGCCTCTTAAGCAGGAAGAAGGTTCAGGTTGAAAAAATCGAAAAAGGAGAGCCAACTCTGGAGGATGTCTTCCTCGCGCTGGCGCGATGAGATGTCAACGCGAGGGGAGCTGTTCCCTAATATCCATTACAGGCTTTTCAAGGAAGGTATAAACTATGGCGGACATGACCAAACTGAGAACAAGATATAAAAAGTAGAAACTCAGGTTTGCAAGTTGGGAAGTTATCCCCAACATTTCCATGATATTCGTGATTACCTGGACAAGTAGGAAATTGCACAGATAAAGGGAATAAGACCACAACGCCATCAGACGGATGGAGATTCCGAATGCGTCTTTGGCTTCGTGTTCCCAGGCACTACATACGGGTAATAGGAATACAAAGCTTAATGGCATTAAAGAGAAAAAGAAAGTCTTTGCGAAGAAACTGTTGTTAAAATCCAAGTTTGATGCAAGTAACCATACAGCGGTTTGAAACCCCATACCCAGAGTGAAGAATACAAGGCGGTTTTTATGCCAGCCCATTGGAAATTTTCGTTTAAACCACGCGGCAAGCACGCCGTACATGATGGCGTCCAGGCGGAAAAACATGATTTTGCGGACATTTTCGCCCCGGTATGGGTCTTCCATGAATGCCCAGTAGATTCTGAGAGCGGTTGGTAGAACAATAAAGATACCCGCCGAGAGTAGAAAGGCTGTGGAGAATGATTTTGTGAAACGAAAGCACAGAAAAAGGCTGAGGGGAAAAAGAAGATAGAACCATTCTTCGACCGCCAAACTCCAGGCCTGATCGTAGAAAAAAGGATGCGGCCACAGCCAATTTTGTGTAAAGGTGAGATAGGAGAGGAGATTTGGAAGGGGATTAGAGACAACCCTTGTGGCGATG
>JACPVB010000101.1 GCA_016191985.1 Chloroflexota bacterium
ACAAGGCGCGGGTGACGATTGGCAGACCCATGCGCAGCGGCTTTGAAATGATGCTGATCGGAACCATCAGCGCGATGGCTGGGTATTTGGTGGGGGTTTTGCTAAAAGTTCCGCCTGTGCCGTAGAGGAAAGGGTGGGGTTTGGGGAAATTGGAGATTAGAGACTGGAGATTAGAGATTGGAGAATTAGAGAATTGGGGATTGGCGCGTCTTTGAAGGACGGATATTGCGAAATTCTCTGAGCGGTTGTATAGTTGGAAAAACTTTGGGAAATGACGCATACTATCCCACACAGGCAGAATATACCGAAAGTTGACGCATAAGACTCCATTAAGGATATTCCACGTAAAGTTGACGCGGAGGACCTGGTTGGGTTGCGTACTTGCAAAAAGAATAATGAAAACATTCCATGAATTATGTCGAGGTGTCGCTCTAATAGCATTGATTAACTTTTTTCTATTTGTGATCATTGCACTCACAATTGGCGGTGACGCAGTCAATGGTAGCATTGAAAACGGGCATTATTATCTTAATGGTCACGGAAAACTCATAGAAGTTAACTATTTCATCTTTATGTACAGTAAGATTCACACCTACAGTCTTTTTGTCACCTTTCCATTGGCTCTTTTAGCAAGTTTTTTATATTGGATTACAGGCGGTGAAATGTACCGTCCGAAATCGCAAGCAGTAACGAATTCCCCTACTACCAATATCGTTGCCACTATCAAATCTTTGTTGTGGAAAATTGCAGATTTATTCGCAGGCGTCTTTTGGGTAATTTTAGATTCATGGAGAAAACCTGACTACGAGTTGTTTGTTCGTCAGTCTCAACAAGAGTGTATTGAGAAATTGCATTTTGCGACCGATGATGTGCCCACACTTTACAATTTGGAAAAACCGCTTTGGGGTTACTTTAGCGGCACTCATTTTTACATACAAAAATGGAGTTACAACCCATTACTCAGGGATGGCGGAGCCAGTATTCGTCCAATTTTGTCGGGCAAATTTTCATCCACACCACAAGGCACATATATCAGACTATGGCATAGATTTACAACTTTTTTAGTGTTGTTTCTTACGATATGGTTCGGGACAGTTTTAAGCATGCTGACTTTGCACTTTATCTCAACCACTATTTACTCGAGTCAGCCACAAGTAGATTTAGATTCAGCGCTCGCAAGGTTGGCCTTAATTATTGCGCCCATATTTTACATAAGTACATTTTTCATTTCTATTCTTATCGGCTCCTTTGTGGGCAAGGTTAACAACTTCGATATAATTGAATTTGTAAAAGAGGTGTTAGATCATCATCACACTTCCAGCCAATTAATGGGTTTTAGATTATTAAGAAAATTGCAGGGTAAAGATTAAAAAAACGCAGCCCAACACAACGAACACATAGACGGCTGGATTCGCACCGCCAAATCGGCTTTTTTCGTGTCTTCGAGTTTTGTCCGTTTTGACGGTGAATCCACGTTCCCTTTCCCAGCATTCCCCGTTAACACGGGCCGTTAAACAAATTTCGAAATATTCTTTTCAGGACTGATACTTTTTTTGGAGAATGCGATTCTTCTCCAGCCGCAGGGATAAATTGGTGAACAGGGTGGCGATATAGCGTGCAAATACCTGGGCTAATTCCTTTTCATTATTTGTAAACGGGGAGAGGGTCTGGCGTGAAAGCGAGATCAGGCCCATGGCGCCGTCTTGATTCAAAATCGGAATCCCCATCCACGAACGGGTTTTCTCCAGCGAATCGGTATTGACCCAGGATGGCACACGCTGCACATCCTCCACCACAATGGGCTGATTCAACTGCAAAACGGAGTGATAAATTCTGTTTATTTCAGAAAGCTCGCGGTGATACAACACCAGTTCATGCGAACTCAGCGTTTCACGTTCCGCGGAACTTTGAAGGATGATCCGCAAATGATGAAAGGGAACCACCAGGTTCATGCTTTCAACGATCAGGTTCAGGGTCGATACGGGGTCCGCTCTTTCACCAGTCAGGATCATCTCGATGTTGTTCAGGGAACTGACGATGCCGCTTAAATTATTTGAAAGTTGTGACTGCGTCAGCAAAAGCACGTACATATCCAGCAGCCGCAGGGAACCGTCTTCAAACTCCACCACAATGGGGTCGTAGATATTTTTTTGTGTGCGGCTGAGCGCGAGCTTTACGGCCACATTAATGGGCAAATGGCTTTTCAAAGTAAATATCCCCGTCCCCAATTCAAGCTCCATCTCGCTGATCGGCTTTCGCAAAAACAACTCCACGCCATAGCGGTGGCCGAGTCTTTCAAACATTTTGTAACGCGGAACAACCCCTGTTAAATTTCCATTGCGGGTCAAAATCACCCCGGGCGCAAGCGGCTCGCTCTCCAATTGGAATGCGATCTCCTCCGTCGGGGTCTCCTGCGAAACGCTGTAATCAGTCAATGGCAAATCCCCAATGCAAACCGGCACGGGGATCTTTCCCGTCGGAAATATGTTCAAGTAGTGCGGTACCTGGGTAACTCTCATGGCAAGTGAGAGCATTATAAATTTCCATAGTTAACCGCCTTTGAAAGGCAGGTTAACAACCCTTAAAATTTTGCGTTTGTCCGTTTCCCAAAATATAAATTTGCCAGCATCCCCAAAAAGAAAACAAAAAGCATCGCCACGATCACTTCCGCGCCCCAGCCGATGACAGGCACAAAGTAGAGAATTTCGAGCGCGGCATCCTTCAATACCGTGGAAAGCCCGTAGAAAGTGACGGCAGAATACCCGATCTCTTTGAATCCCAATTTATATTCGTGCACTTTTGCGAGATGCACGATCATGTAGATTTCCAGCCCCGTCAGCAAAAGGGAGGTGCCCGGTATGGGCGCTGTGATGGCGGAAATCACGCCGGCGATGAGAGTGTAGATCAGAATTAATTTCATATTATTTTGATAAAAAACGCCTCACTCCGCGCGGACAACGGATCACGTTCCCAATCATTCGCGCCGCTGTGCTTTTCTAAATTATTCTCACAATACCATACCGCAAGATTCTTGCCCTGAGCTGGTAGGTTGAGCCTGCCGAAACCCTGTCGAAGGGTATCTTGCGAGTGGCAGGCTTGCCGCCAAAACACGCGCAACGTGAACGTTGCGGTACAAAATCCCGCATTTATTATTGCTCGGTTTAATTGTTAATTTGCAAAAATCGTTCCTGCGTTTTCGTGATCTGCTGATTCTTGAAAGCCTAATTTTTTAACTGTTCCAATAATTTTTCGTAAATCCCCGGTGTCGCGGCGAGGATGGATTGCGGCGCGGAGATGTATTCTGCCCGGCCATCCACGGCGGTGACGCGAGCACCGGCTTCCTCGGCGATCAGTCCGGCGGCGGCAATGTCCCAGGGGCGGAGGGCGAATTCCCAAAAGCCGTCGAATCGTCCGGCGGCTACGTAACATCCGTCCAAGGCGGCGGAACCGAGGCGGCGTACTCCCTGAGTCTTTTTGGCGAGGCGTTCGAAATATTTGAAGTTGTCCAGCTTCGTTTCCCAGGTGTCGTAAGGAAAGCCGGTCACGAGCAAACTTTTTTGAAGCTCGGTAGTTTCAGAAACCTGGATTTTCTTGCCATTGAGAAATGCGCCTTTGCCGTGTTCAGCTGTGAACATTTCATCGCGCAGCGGGTCGTAGACTGCGCCGAGAGTGAGAATGCCTTTCACTGCGTATGCAATCGAAACACAAAAGACGGGGATGTGATGGGCGTAATTCACTGTCCCGTCCAGCGGATCGATGAACCATGTGCCTTCATTTTCCCCGGCAGTCTCGCCGCTTTCCTCCGCGAGGATGTGGCTGTCTGGGAATTGAGATTGGATTTCGCCGATCAAAAATGATTCAGAGGCGTGGTCTGTTTCGGTAACAAGATCAATTGTCCCCTTGTAACGAACCGTGTGTTCGGTGTTGTATCCATTTCGCAAAATGGTTCCCGCTGCGCGGGCGAGTCGTTCCAAATCAGGCAGTGTTGGTTTCATGAATGTCCATTCCAGATGCGGCGTCCCAAAGCGGAGAGGGCAAACTCCACGGCGAGGGACGCGGTTTGATTTTGCACGTCAAGGATCGGGTTGACTTCGACCAGATCCATGCCGATTAGTTTTCCAGTTTCAGCGATCAATTCGCAGGCGAGATGTGCTTCGCGCTGGGTCAGGCCGGCAGGGACGGGCGTCCCAACGCCGGGGGCGTGCTGTGGGTCGAGCGCATCAAGATCAAGGGAAAGGAAAATTCCATCCACATCGCGGCTGACATGTTCGATGGCTTTCTCAACCATGGAGACCATGCCGTAGCGATCTATCTGTTCCATGCCCAGAACCATGGCGCCTGCGTTTTGCAAATTGACCTTCTCACCCGAATCAAGGTCGCGTGCTCCAATGATAGCGATCTTTTTCGGGTCGATGACCGGGACGGGTTCATCCCATAATTGAACCAGGTTTTTATCGCCAAGCCCGGCCAGGATGGCAAGCGACATGCCGTGGATATTTCCCGATGGGGTTGTTTCGGCAGTGTTGAAATCGGCGTGCGCATCGACCCAAATGACGCCGATTTTTTTGTTGCGCGCCGCCCCGCGAACGGAACCTATCGAAAGGCTGTGGTCGCCGCCAAGCACAAGCGGGAAGCGCCCCGCCTGCACGGAAGTTGCCACA
>JACPVB010000105.1 GCA_016191985.1 Chloroflexota bacterium
GCAGTGTAGGAAATGTCTGTGAGGCGCAACCCGCTCAAAAGGAGTTCGAGGCGTCCCTTCATATCGAAAAAGTCAAAGTCGGGAAAATCCTTCACATCCCAGGCGGAGGCGAGGCGGGAGCCTGTCATCACGATGGCGAGTTTGCGCGGCTCATTCGGCAAATCATTTCCATTGGGCTCGAAGACGGAGCCGACTTCAAACAACGCGAGGGATTCAGCGCGGGCATTCTTCTCCGCAATTTCGAGAACCGATGTAAGCAAACTTCGGCGTAAAACACTGCGCTCGGGTGCGATGGGATTCGCGATGCGGACATGGTCGGATGCAAGACCCGACCCTACCAGGCGTGCTTCGCGTTCGGGCGAGGTCATGCGATAGGTGACGACTTCCTGCAAGCCGACGGCAACGAGCAGGTCGCGCAGATGCTCCTCCCACTCGTGGACGGGGTTGCCAACCTGCGGCGGGAGCGCATCGGCCATGGTGGTGGTGGGGATGTTGTCGTAGCCATAACTGCGCGCCACTTCTTCAAGCACATCCGCGAGACCGATGACGCCTTCATCAATGTCCATGCGGTGATCGGGGGCGGTTACTTGTAACTTATTACTTTTTACTTCGCACTTAAACTCAAGGCGGGTAAGAAGCTCGGAAATTTGTTCAAGCGTGAGATCGATGCCAAGCAGGCGTTTGACATCCTGCGAAGTGACATCCACTACCGAATCTTTTGGCTTGAGCGGATACGCATCCATGAGGTCGGGTGCGATCTGGCCGCCAGCCCACTGTGCCATGTATTTCAAACCGAGGCTGACGCCGTGTTCGGCCATTGCGGGATGTACGCCGCGCGAAAAACGGAACGACGCTTCAGAAGGAAGATTGTGCTGCTTTGCCGTGCGGCGGATGTTGATGAAATTCCACGCCGCGCCTTCGAGCAAAATGTTGACCGTGCTTTTTCCGCGCGATGTGATTTTGCCCACCGGCATTTCACCGGGTTGTGGTTCGATACCTTTTGCATCCAGCACTTCTGTTGAAGCATCGTACACTTCGGATTCGGAACCGCCCATCACACCTGCGAGAGAGAGCGACCCTTTTTCATCACACACCAGCACATTCATGGAAGTGAGCTTGCGCTCGACTCCATCGAGCGTGGTGAGTTTTTCGCCATCTTTTGCGGCGCGGGTGCTGATCTTGATTTTCGCTTCGAGTGCGCCCTTCGATTTGCTCTTGGGATCACGCTCATCGCGGGCTTTTTGGGCACGTTCTTTCAGCACATCATAATCAAAGGCGTGCAGCGGCTCGCCAAGTTCGAGCATGGCGTAGTTGGTCGCATCCACGATGTTGTTGATGGCGCGTATGCCTGCCAGTTTGAGTCTGCGCTGGATTTGGTACGGGCTGGGTTTGATCTCCACATTGCGGATCAATCCCACCACGAAGCGCGGATTAAGCTCAGGGTTCGTGATTTCGATTTCGACGAGTTCTTTGACGGATTGACCACTGACTTTTAGACTTCCGAAGTCTTTAAGACTTCGGAAGTCTCTGCCAGTCAACGCAGCCAATTCCCTTGCAATGCCAATCACATTTGCATTGCGTGCCATGTTCGGCAGAATGGAAATATCCAACACCGCGTCTCCGATGTAGTCTGCAAGCGGCATACCCACCGGGGCATCGTCATCGAGGAGGATGATGCCGTCGCTTTCGTCGGTGATGCCAAGCTCCTTTTCGGAGCAGACCATCGAGTACGAATCCACACCGCGAATTTTGGCGCGCTTGAGGGTCATCAACACCTGTCCATCGGCGTGACCGTCGTACAGGGTGGAGCCTTCTTTTGCATACGCCACTTTGATTGGCTTTTCAAGTTTGCCTGCACCTTTCAAGTGGAAGATATTCGGTGCGCCTGTGAGAACAACCTGTTCTTGTTTTCCATCGAACAGATCGAGCAGGGTTAATTTGTCCGCATTGGGATGAGCCTTCACCTCGCGGATTTCCGCTACGACGATCTTTTCCTTGTCCCAGGCGATGCCGTTGGTCTTGAACTCATGTTTCGTGCTGGAATGCATCCCTTGAGCGGCAGTATCAGGCATGGGCAAGCCGACATAGAGAATCTCGTCCACTTCAAGGCCTGCCAATGTTAATTTTCGGGCTATATCTTCAACAGATAAGCCGTCCAGATCAATGAAGTCTTTTAACCAGGATAGAGGTATTTTCATGAGTAACTCCTTCGGAGTGCGATATTCGTTATTCGATATTCGAGTCTGATGACCCTATTGAATCATCTTCGACGATGTAATCTGACGCTATGTCACGGACTATATAAGTTGAGCCGGGTTCATTGGCGCCTTGTTTGCTTTTCTTCAGAAAACCAATGTAACCATTGATCAATCGATTTAGGTTTTCACCGTCAACTGCAAAATTCTTGTAAAGCGTTTCGGAAAGATAGTTGACCTTATAGGCATAAACGATATGGCTTAGTGTTTCTTCAAGAGAGCCACGCGCAATGTAGCAAAACCTCACATTTTCTTGAAAGTAAAAGCACCCATGTCCTTCGGCAATATTGGCGGGAATGCTTTGCGATGAGCGGCGAATTTGTTGAGAGAGTGCATACTTTTCTTCCACGGGTAATACAGGCAATATTTCCTTGTGAACTCGTACAGCAAAATCTCGCGCCTTACACCATACATCCAGCTTTTCCAAGCCACTAATGCTCATCCCAACCACTCCGACTTTCCATTTTCGAGTATCGAATCTCTATTCTCGGGTATCGGTTCTTCATTAGAACTGCTCCAAAAATCTCACATCGTTACCCCAGAAGTAACGGATGTCGTTGATCTTGTTACGCAGCATCAACTGGCGTTCGGGACCCATGCCCCAGGCAAAGCCGGAATAGATTTTCGGGTCGTAGCCGCCGTTTTGCAAAACAACCGGGTGCACCATGCCACAGCCGAGGATTTCCAGCCAGCCCGAATTCTTGCAGACCTGGCAGCCCTTGCCGCCGCAGACGAAACATTCCACGTCCACTTCGGCGGAGGGTTCTGTGAATGGAAAGTACGAAGCGCGGAATCGCAACCTTGCGCCTTCCCCAAACATGCGGCGGACGAAATCCGCAATCGTGCCTTTCAAGTCCGCAAAGGTGATATTTTTTCCAACGGCCAGCCCTTCCACCTGGTTGAACTGAATCTCAGAGCGGGCGGTAATCTGCTCGTAACGGAAGCACATACCGGGGAGAGCGATGCGGATCGGCGGCGGATTTTGCGGGTCTCTTGCGGCGTATTCCCGCATCGCGCGGATCTGTCCGGGCGACGTATGCGTCCGCATCAAAATTGGGTTATCGCCGCGGTCGCCGGCTTCCACAAAAAACGTATCCTGCATATCACGCGCAGGATGATGCGGCGGGAAGTTGAGCAGTTGGAAATTCATATCATCCGTTTCCACTTCACGAGATGTATAAACCTGAAAACCCATCTCGGCGAGAATATCCAGCACGCGGCGCAACTGCTGCGTGGATGGGTGCAGCCTGCCGATATTCACGGAACGGCCGGGCAGGGTCACATCCAATTTTTCTTCTTCGAGCGATTTCGCCAGCGCGGCATTCTTGATCGCCTCGGCACGTTCCGCAAAAGCGGACTCGAACGCCACCTTCACACGGTTCGCCTCCGCGCCGACAACTGGTTTCTCTTCCTTTGAGAGTTTTCCCAGGCCGGCAAAGATCTGCATCAGCGGTGAACTGCGCCCAACGTTTGCCACGCGCCAGGCGTCCAGAGCGGTTTGATCCGTGATCGCCGTCAAAGATTCCAGCCCAGCCTTCTCGATCTCTTTCAATTTCTCTTGCATACATGCCTCCAATGTTTCATGTCATTGCGAGGAGGAGCACGTTCGCTTCACTCAATGTGAACTCCGCGACGACGAAGCAATCCCCTTTTGATAAGGGAGATTGCTCACCGCACTGCGCGCGGCGCATGTGTCGGGCTAACGCCCTCGCAATGACATAATGTCCAAAACAAAAACCTCCCGTCCACAAATGGGACGAGAGGGAGTTCTCGCGGTACCACCCAAGTTAATCGCACTCGCCATTTAAGGCTCGCGATTCTCTTTGTGCTGACAATCATCAGCTTTCCTTATAACGCTGGAATTGCGGTCCGCACTACCCGGTACCGCAAGATTAATCTTGCGCTACGTTCACGCGAACGGCTCGAGAGGGAACTTCAACTGATTTCGGTCGAGTGCAATTTCACCGCTTGCCTTGCACATCTCTGGCGGCTTCTGCCAGCCTACTTTCCTCTATCACAGCCTTTTATATTTGATGGTTGTAATTATCTGCGGAATCAAAGAGATGTCAAGGCTTATAATTTGCCCATGAACCGCAAACTTGACCTCCCAGCGCCTTTACTTTTTACCGCACTGCTTTTCGGCGCCATCCTCCGTTTTTATCCCGTCCTCTCCAATGGCTTCCCGCTCAATGACGGCGGCATGTTCTACACCATGGTTCATGATTTGATGTCAAATGGATATGCCCTGCCGCAATTTACAACCTACAACCACGCGGAGATTCCCTTCGCCTATCCGCCCTTTGGATTTTATGGAACCGCGCTTCTTTCCGCGCTTTTGCCTGGTTCTGATCTAACGATATTTCTCTACCTCCCGGCCTTTGTCAACACCATCTCCATCCTTGTCTTTTATCTCTTCGCCAAAGAGACTCTCAACTCTCGCACCACCGCCTCCCTTGCGACTGTGGTGTATGCGCTTGCGCCGCGTTCCTTTCTCTGGCAGGTGATGGGCGGTGGAGTCACCCGCTCCTTCGGCATGTTATTTTTATTGCTGATGTTGTGGCAGGCGAAAAAACTATTTCGTGCGTCGCACCTTACTCAACAGGGAAAAACCAGCCGGGAAGATTTGTCTCATTTAACAGAAAGACCCAAGCCGTTTGGTGCGACGCACCCTCTTGTTCTCACCGTCCTCTTCGGCGCAGGGACGGTGTTAAGTCACCCACAGACAGCGTTACATGCCGCATTGGGCGGCGCGTTGATCTTCCTCTTTTACGGCCTCAACAAACGCGGGTTTATTTCCGCTTTTTTCGTTGGGCTTGGTGTGGTTCTGCTCACCTCGCCCTGGTGGGGACTTGTGTTTTCGCGCCACGGTCTACAAACTTTTATCTCCGCGGGCCAAACCAGCCAGCGGACTCTCAGGTCTTATTTGTCAATTATTCAATTCGATGGCCTGGGTGACTATCTTTACCTGCCAGCCACCCTCCTCGCATTTATTGGAATTTACATTTTTTTCAAACAGCGAAATTATTTTCTGGTCTCGTGGGCCGTCCTTGCCTATCTGATCGACCCGCGTGGAGGAAGTGGCATTGCTTTGTTATCCATGTCCATGCTGGCGGCGGTGGGGATTCTTAAACTGTCCGCGTGGATCAGCCGCTCGGAGGGCGAACAGGCCGAGGTCCTATTAATGAGGCGCGGTAGTCAGGCGCTCGTTTTTGGCGCGATGTTCTGGTTTGTGCTTGTCGCTGCCGTCACCGATTTTCAGTTGATAAACACAAGTTTGAAGGAAGGCGAATTGAAAATGGTTGAGTGGGTCAATTCTGACGCGGGGGAAGGTAAAACTTTTTTACTGGCGACGGGGCGCGAGTTTTCCATGTCTGACCCGCTGCAGGAGTGGTTCCCCGCCTTGACCGGCCAATACAGCGCGACAACCCTGCAAGGGTTGGAATGGACTTTGGCCGAGGGATTTTTCCCCTGGTATGAGCAACTGGCTGAATTCCAGCATTGCGCGAATGTGAATTGTGTAAGCGAATGGACAAACCGCAACGGCGTGGATTACGATTATTTGGTCGTGATGATCCCTGATGAAGATGACAGGAACGAATTGTCGCTTTCCCTGCGGAGCCTGGCAGGTTCTGCCTGCAGTTCGGGAGAGTATTTGCTCGTGTATGAATCCGGGCGGGCGCTGGTGTTTGAATATAAAAAGTGACAGTCGCATTTTATGACTGTCACTTCGTGGTTTATTCGGACCCGGGTTTCGGGAGGGGCGGGAGTTGTTCGTCGTACAGCCAGGCATCGAAGAGTTCGCCCAGTTCCCTGCCGCTGACTTCCTCCGCCACCTGAATAAAATCCTCGGTGGCTGCGTTGCCGAATTTGTAGCTGTCGTAATAAACCTTTAATATCTCAAAGAAAACTTCATCCCCCACGGTAAGCCGCAGGGCGTGGAGAGTAAGCCCGCCGCGAAGGTAAACCCCGCCGTTGAAAAGATTATTTGCAGCGGGGCTGCCGGGCGGTGGATAATATTCGGAGTTGGCGCTGACTTCTTCATACACACTGGCTGCCCAGTTTTTCATCCCCGTGCTTCCATCTAAATATTCAACCCACAGCCCCTCGCCGTAGGTGGCGAACCCTTCGTTGAGCCAGATGTCGCTCCAATCCGCCACACTGACGCTGTCGCCGAACCATTGATGAACGAGTTCATGCGCCACCACAGCCTCGGTGCCTTCGATATCTGCGGTGTTCACCATGTCGATGCCAAAGATGGACATGGTCTGGTTTTCGAGCGCAGCGCCGAACTCCGCATCCATTACGAGAGAGCCGTACACCTCGAAGGGATACTCCCCAAAGATCCCGCTAAAGTAGTCGATCATTTCGCCTTGCCGCGCGAATGGCTCGCTCATGTCATCGGGCAGGCTGGCGGCATAATAATTTCGGATGGGCACGCCGCTTTCCGATTCCATGGTTTCCAAATCGAAGTCATTGATGTTGATGGTCGTCATGTAGCTGGCCATGGGGTCGCGTACTTGAAAGTGATAGGTGGTTGTGTCGCCGTTATCCTTCGTTTCTTCGAGCACACCGTTGGCGGCAACTTCATAGGGTTTGGGAACCGTCACAATGATGGTATAGATTGCCTTATCGAGCGGATGGTCGTTGACCGGGTAAAAGCTGGCGGAACCATCCGGCTCGCTCAATACGAAGATGCCGCTATCGTACACGATCCAGCCGGTGGGGAAGGGCAGCGCCTGGGACCTCATGCTGCTGGGAATGCCTTGATATTCCACAACGACGGTGAATTCATCGCTATTTTCCAACGGCTGGGATGGGACGACCGTCAGCTCCTGGCCGTTGCGCTCGAACTCCGCCGCTTCATCATTGACCGTCAGGCTGGTGACTTGGAACCCGGCAAAATCCAGGTTGAAGCGACTCAGGTCCTGTGTGGCAACAGCTTCGATGGTGGTGACGGCTTCCAGGTCACTGGTGGCAACATCCTTGACAGTGATGTCGAGGGTGTAGGTTTTTGTGTCGTAGCCGCCGTTGCCAAAATTGGGATAAAGCGAGTCACCCAGGCCGGCGGAACCGAATTGGGAATCGTCTACGCTCGGGGGTTCGGTGGGAAGGGGAGGCTCTGTCGACTCGCTGGTGGGTCCCTCGGTGGGCACGTCTGTCGGTGTGATTGCATTGCACGCCAGGATCGATCCCACGATGAGGATGAGACCGAATCCCATTTGTATGTTTCTTATTTTTTTCATGATTGCTCCTTGGTATCTTCCGCAATGTCCCGGCCATCCCATTCTTCCATAAACTGGCTGAGGAACTCGACCATAACCTGGTGCCGTTGTTCCGCGGCTCGTTTGGCGGTTTCTGTATTCATCCGGTCCTTCAACAAAAGCAGTTTTTCGTAAAAGTGGTTGATGGTGGCGCTTTTGCTGTTTTTGTATTCCTCAAAACTGTTGTGCATTTGCGGCGGGGACTCGGGGTCGTACAGCATTCGGTTTTTGTAGCCGCCATAGGCGAAGGCGCGGCCAATACCGACAGCGCCGATGGCATCGAGCCGGTCGGCGTCCTGCACAATGAAGCCTTCGATGTTTTTCATTTTATTTTCCACGCCTGCGCCTTTGTAGGAGATGTGTTTGATGATCTCGCAGACTGCGTCAGCGGTGGGAATGTCTACGGAGCAGGATTCAAGCCAGGCACGGGCGCGAAGCGGGGTTTCATCGCCTGTTTCGTTAAATTTCCAGTCATCAAGATCGTGAAGCAAAGCGGCAAGTTCCACGATGAACCGGTCCGCCCGCCCTGCGTCATGCTCGCAAATGGAAATGGCATTCTTCCACACGCGGTGGATGTGCCACCAATCATGCCCCGAGGAATCGTCGCTGAATTCCTGCTTTATATATTCAACTGTTTTTTGGATGATGTCTTGTTGATTCATTTCCTTATTTTCCCACAAAATAATTCGGGCA
>JACPVB010000106.1 GCA_016191985.1 Chloroflexota bacterium
AGTCGCTACTACAAAAACATAGAGGAATATCACCATGCGCATGAAAGATAAGGTTGTACTCGTAACAGGTGGGGCGGCGGGAATTGGCAAGGCAACCGCTTTGCGTTTCGCTGAAGAAGGGGCCAAGGTTGTGATTTGTGATGTCAACGAAGCCGTTGGACAGGAAACGCTCAAGGAACTCGGCGAAGGCGCCGCGTTCTACAAAGTCAACGTAACCAGCCGCGAAGATGTTCAGAAATGGGTGGATGATGTCGTTGCCAAATACGGCCGCATTGACGTTATCGTCAGTAACGCAGGCGTTCTGCGTGATGGACAGCTGGTCAAGGTGAAGGAAGGAAATTTGGTCGGACAAATGTCTGAGCCTGATTTTGACCTCGTCATCTCTGTCAATTTGAAGGGCGTATTCAATTGCGCTCAGGCTGTTGCTCCCGTGATGATTAAACAAGGCGGCGGTGTCATTCTCAACGCTTCCTCTGTTGTCGGTCTCGATGCCAACTTCGGACAGACAAACTACGTGGCGACAAAATTTGGCGTGATCGGCATGACCAAGGTTTGGGCGCGCGAACTCGGCAAGTTCAATATCCGTGTCAACGCTGTGGCCCCTGGCTTCACCGCCACTGAAATGGTGACCTCCATGCCAGAAAAAGTTTTGGATGGCATGAAGTCTCACACGCCACTCGGACGTTTGGGCGAGCCGCGAGACATTGCCAACGCCTACCTCTTCCTCGCTTCAGATGACGCCTCCTTCATTACAGGTGAAGTCCTCCGCGTAGATGGCGGAATTGTTGTAGGAACATAAATCGTAGGGGCGACCTTCACGGTCGCCCTTTTTCCATTCCAAACATGAGACAGGGGCGAGCCCTGTCCCTACGAGAGATGATGAATTCTGCCGATATTCTGACCAAACGAGCGCTGCTTACTCCAAACCGCGAGGCAATGATCGAACTCGCAAGCGGAGACCACTACACCTATGCGGAATTGAATCAACGCGCCAACCGCGCCGCGAATTTCTTGCGCGAGAAATACGGCGTGGAAAAGGGTGATCGCGTGTCCATTCTGGCGCACAACAGTGTTGCCTATGTGGATTTGTTGTTTGGTTTGGCAAAACTCGGCGCGATCCTTGCCCCGCTCAATTGGCGGCTCACCTCGCGCGAGTTGACCTACATCGTCAATGACTGCCAGCCCAAAGTGCTGATCGTCGGGACTGAATTCGCCTCGGTGTATGACGAGATGAAGGACTCCATCAAAGTGCAGCATCTCATTTCGTTGGAAGGGGCGAATGATTCAGGGGAAGCGTATGAAAAATTGGCAGACCAAGCCTCGGCGGAAGAACCGAAGCGGCCCGTCATCTCAGGCGATGATGCCGTTTGCATCCTGTACACATCAGGCACAACGGGACGTCCCAAAGGCGCAGTCCTCCCGCACAGACAGGTGGTGTGGAATTCGATCAACACCGTTGTGTCGTGGGGCTTGAACGAAAAAGATATTTCACCGATCCTCACGCCCATGTTTCATTCGGGCGGGTTGTTCGTTTTTCTCGTGCCGCTTTTTCACGTCGGCGGAAAACTTTTACTCGGACGTACCTTCGACCCCGATGCTTCACTGAAATTGATCGTCGAGGAAAAATGCACGGTCATTCTTGGCGTGCCGACTTTGTTTCAGGTGTGGATGAACTCGCCGCAGTTTGAGAACGCAGATTTCAGCCACGTGCGCTTTTTCATCAGCGGGGGCGCGCCGTGCCCGCCTCCATTGATCAAAGCATGGAGCGAGAAGAAGGGCATCGTCATGCGTCAGGGCTACGGCCTGACCGAGGTTGGCGTGAATTGCTTCTCAATGACCGATGAAGATGCATTGAGAAAAATTGGCTCGGTGGGCAAACCCAGCTTCCACAGCGAGATGCGTTTGGTGGATGAAAAAGATAACGATGTGCCCGTTGGTTCGACGGGTGAACTCATCATCAAAGGTAATCATGTTTGTGTGGGTTACTGGAATAACGAGGAAGCCACGAAGCAGTCATTGAAAAATGGCTGGTTCCACACCGGTGACATGGCGCGCATGGATGAAGAAGGCTATTTCTACATCGCTGGGCGTTTCAAAGACATGATTATCAGCGGCGGCGAGAATGTGTATGCCGCTGAAGTGGAAGCCGCATTCCGTGAACATGATGCCGTGGCCGATGCCGCGCTCATTGGTCAGCCCGATGAGAAATGGGGCGAGGTGGGTGTGATGATCGTGGCCTGTAAACCGAATCAAGCCGTCAGCGCAGATGAATTGTTGAAATTTTGTTCGGGACGTTTGGCGAAATACAAAATTCCGAAACGAATTGAGTTTGTGGACGCTCTGCCGTATTCACCGTATGGGAAGGTGATTAAGGCGGAGTTGAAGGCGAAGTTTGTAAAGTGATGAAAGAAGAAAGAGGAAAGAAGTGATTTGATAATAAAGGTGGTCGAGTAGCCCCGAATGCACTTCCCTAGCACCGCCCGCCAGGGCAGGTGTGAGGGGCGTATCGAGACCACAGAGTAAAGAAAAAAATCTTGGCTTCGATACGTTTCTCGCCGCAAAGCGGCTCGAAACTACTCGACCAACAGATGCTCTTTCATCTTTCCTCTTTCTTGAAACGGAGTAACCAATGCCAAAGGCACAATCAAACGGAATCGAACTTTTCTACGAAATCCATGGCGCGGGAAAACCGCTCGTGTTAATTTCGGGGCTTGGGTATTCGCTTTGGCAGTGGCACAAGATGATTCCGTTTTTGGTGAAAAATTTTCAAGTCATTACCTTCGATAATCGCGGGGTGGGGCAGAGCGATAAGCCTGCGGGTCCGTATACCGCGCAAATGCTTGCGGCGGATACGGCAGGCTTGCTGGATGCGCTTGGAATTGAGAAGGCCATCATTGCAGGTCATTCGATGGGGGGATTTGTAGCGCAGGCAATCGCGCTCGATTTTCCGCAGAAGGTGGAAAAACTGATTCTGTGTTCGACCAACTTTGGTGGGCCGCACCATGTACCCGTCACGCCTGAGGCGATGAAAGTCCTCACCGATGTGATGAGTGATGCGCTTACCCGTTTCAAAAATAGATTGGCCGTTAGCACTGCGCCGGGCTGGTCTGAAAAAAATCCAGAGATGATCGAAGAATGGGTCAAGTGGCGTGTTGCGAATCCGATTGAGCCTGCGCCCTATCAGGCGCAACTTGCAATTGGGCTTGGATTGTTACCCGAAGCTGCATCTTTTGAAAATAAACTGACGCGCCTCAACGTCCCGACCCTGATCCTGTTCGGCGCGCACGACAAAGCTGTCCCACCCGAAAACGCTTCCCTGTTGGCTGAAAAGATTGCGGGAAGCACGGTCATGATCTTCCCCGACGCGGGGCATTTCTTCCCGATTGAGATCCCGGAAGCCGCCTCGCGTGCGATCACGGATTTTGCAGCATAGGAGGTGACGAATAAAAATACAAATAGTTTCACCCTTTTGCTGGATTGTCGAATTATCAAATCAAAGGAGAGAAAGAAAATGAAAGTTTTACGAACACTCGCTTTTCTGCTGGTGACCATGTCCCTGATTTTGGCCGCCTGCGCCCCCGCTGCCACGGAAGCCCCCGCCACCGAAGCAGCGACGGAAGCTCCCGCAACCGAGGCTCCCACCGAAGTTGCAACCGAAGCGCCCGCTGGTTTGACCTGCGCTGAGCCGATCAAAGTCGGTCTCATCAGCGATGCCTCTGGCGCGCTCGCCATCTACGGCGCTCACATCCTGCGCTCCTTCATGCTGGGCATGGAATATGCCACAGGCGCTCCGGGTTCCGCTGGTGAGAAATTTGATTTCACTCAAACCCAGGAAAACGTCTTCATGCTCGATGACTGTGAAATTCAGGTCTTCGTCCGCGATGATGCAAGCACACCCGATAACACCGCCACCGTTGCCCGCGAATTGATCGATGTGAATGGCGTGAATATCCTCGTCGGCACCGTCTCATCTGGCGCAACCGCCACCCTGCAGGGAATTGCTCTCGAAAGCAAGATCCCGTTGATCGTGGCTCCCGCCGCGGCGAACGACATCACGGGTGTCAACTTCAACGAATATACCTTCCGCGTCAGCCGCAACAACTATCAGGATGCGATGAACGAATGTATCGCACTCACCCAACAGTACAAGACCTTTGTCCAGATCGCGCCTGATTATGCGTTCGGACAGGGATCCGCTGCCGCCTTCCGCGATGCCTGCACCCTCCAGGGCGCTGAGTTCGTCGCTGACGATATCTTCGCCCCGTTGGATACCACCGACTTCACCCCGTACATGGAACAGATCGCTGACTCTGGCGCAGAGGCCTACATCGTAACCTGGGCTGGCGGCGGTTTCGTGTCGCTGGTGCAAGCCGCCAAGGATCAGGGCGTCACCGAGAGCATGGCGCTCGGTGCAACCTTCATCGACAACACCCTCATGCCGACCTTCTTCGCAAATGCTGTTGGCACGACGGCTGGCATTTTGTATCACTACAGCGCCCCGAACAATACAGCCAATGATTTCCTCAAGGAACAGGACAAGGCCCGCTACGGCGTGAACCCCGACCTGTTCGATGCCGATGGCATGAATGCCGCCATCCTCGTTGTGGAGGCTATCAAGGCCACTAACGGCGACGTCAGCGGTGATGCGCTCAAGGCCGCGATGGAAGGCATAGAATTTGAAGGGCCGAAAGGAACCGTGTCCATCCGCGCGGAGGATCATGTTGCCATTCAGGATATGTACATCCTCAAGCTCGTCAATGTGACCGACCCCGAAGCCGACTTCTACGAATATGTAGACACCACCCGTCCC
>JACPVB010000037.1 GCA_016191985.1 Chloroflexota bacterium
CATTTGCCATCAAAGCGATCAGGAAAATGCCGGGGTAGCCATACGCGGCAAAATCCTCCACCCGCTCACGGATGCTGTAAATGTAGACCGTGATGCCGATGACCACCAGGATTGCAAGGACGCGCAGGGCATTCGTGGCGACGCTGTTCGCAGGTTCGGAGGTTGGAAGCCCCGAAGGTTGTCGTTCGGACTTGGGCGCACTTTCTTCTTTCTGCTTTCTTCGTACGCCCTTTCCCTTTACAACCTTTGAGCCTTTCCCCTTTTGAACCTTTGAACCTGCCGAACGCTTAGCTTTCTTCGATGGTGACACGGATGATTTTCACTACCGGGGCATTCACATTGTTCGGGTCGCGCTCCGGGATGGACATTAACACATCCTCGCCTTCGATCACCTGTCCAAAGACGCTGTGCTTGCCGTTCAAATGGGGCGTGGGGCCATGTGTGATGAAAAACTGCGAGCCGTTGGTGCCGGGTCCCGCATTCGCCATGGAAAGGATTCCGCGCTTGTCATGCTTGAGGCTGGGGTGAAATTCATCCTGGAATTTGTAGCCCGGTCCGCCGCGGCCAGTGCCGGTGGGGTCGCCGCCCTGCACCATGAAGTTTGCGATCACACGGTGGAAAATGATTCCATCGTAAAATCCTTCACGCGCGAGGAACACGAAACTATTCACAGTGACCGGGGTCTTGTCTGCAAACAGTTCGATCACCATGGTCCCATTATCTGTTTCCATGCGGGCGATATATTTTTTCTGCGGGTCGATCTGCATTGCGGGTGGGGTGGTCCATTGTTTTGCCATTACTCTCTCCTTTTTATATTTTGCATAAGTGCGTCGCACCTTACTTAATAGGATTGCCTGACAGTATAGATTCTGCTGATTTGCAGTTGTTATCTACCCGTCTGGTGCGACGCACCCTATGTTATTGCAATAATGTTTCGATCCTTGCCACGACCATGTCCAGTGCGGCTTTGTTATGCCCGCCTTCGGGGATGATTACATCCGCGTAGCGCTTGGACGGTTCCACAAATTCCAAATGCATCGGGCGCACGGTCGCTTCATATTGTTTGATGACAGATTCAGTTGTGCGGCCACGCTCGGAGATATCACGACGCAACCGGCGAATGAAACGGACGTCTGCATCGGCATCCACAAAAATTTTTACATCAAATAACTTGCGTAATTCGGGTTCTACAAAGATCAGCACCCCCTCCACGATGATGACACCGCGCGGCGCCACGGTGAACGTCTTGCCGGTGCGGCTGTCTGTGGAGAAATCGTAGATCGGGACTTCAACAGGCTGAAGGTCCCGCAATGATTCAACGTGCTTTATCAGCAATTCAGTTTCGAGGGAGTATGGATGATCGAAGTTGACATCCCGGCGCAATATGGGCGGCAGTCCGGTCAGGTCTTTGTAGTAGGAGTCGTGTTGAAGGTATGCAATCTTATCCGCGCCAACGCGATTTAGGATTTCCTGGGCGACCGTTGTCTTGCCGGAACCTGATCCGCCGGCAATGCCAATAACCAAGGGGATGTTGTGACTCATATTTTCGATTATAGCCGATGACAAGCAAAACAGGCTCCGGGCGGACCCGAAGCCTGTTTGCCATCAAAAGACATTTAACTACGCCTTAGCATTCCCGTGATCGCGTTCCAAATTGGGCAACGATCATAGATCCCCAAAAATGCAAGGACGCCACCAATCCCCAAGACAAGCCAATTGCTGGTTGAAATGCCAATCATGACGAAAAGAGCGCCAGCGCCAAGCCGCAGCATTCTGTCAAACGGAGTGATGGGCACTTTCACTGCCTGTCCATTGGCCAATGATTCGAATAGGACGCGGTATCCCGATTCGCTTTGAACGCCGGTCACACGCCCAACTTCCTTTCCATTGCGGAGGGTGATGACAGTTGGGATTCCAAACACGCGGAATTGTTCCAACACCTCGCGCGACTCATCTGCGTTGATGGGCATGAACTCGATTTTCCCGCTGTATTCTCTTGCGAGCTGGTCGAGAATCGGTTTTGTCCTCATGCACGGAATGCACCACGCCGCCCAAAAATCAATGATGACGGGCTTTTCTGTCGCTGTTATTTTTTGTTGAAATTCCGTTTTGTTCATGGTTAATATTTCGGAGCGGACGATTTCTCATCCGCTCCATTTCAATGTTATTTCTTATACGTGCTGAACTTGAACGGCACATACAGCGGACAGAATGCGATCACCGCCGTCAGAAGGAATACTGCGCCAAGCACGACCAGGACGATGCCAAGTGTGCCGGTGATAATTCCGCCAAAATACAAATAGGCGAACAATGCGGCAAGCACTACACGGGCGACACGGTCAATATCAGACATATTGCGTTTCATTGGATAACTCTCCTTTGGAAAAAATGGATGGATGACTTACATATAGTTGGACATCCTGTGTAAATAATATATTACGATATGAGTACAAAATATGACAACTATCATCGTTTATGGATACAAATGTCATAAAAACAAAACTGCCCTTCAAATCAATTTGAAGGGCAGTTGAAAAACCGATAATGGATCGGGATACATGATGGCAGCCGTTGAGCGAGATATTATCTCGCTGCTACATCATTTACAAAGCACCACTACCGAAAAACCTTGAGCGAGATGTTCTTTAGTCAAACATAAACGCCATTCCTACTGTACCGGGTCCGGTGTGGGTGCCAACAACAGGACTCAATTCAGAGTGGATCGTTTCAACGGGACTGATCACGCTCGCAGCGCGGTCAAGAAGCGATTTTGCATCTTCAGGAGCATTGGCATGTAACGTTGCCAGGCGAACGTTTGATTTTCCGTACACTTGTTCCGACACCAATTCCAGCATCCGTTCGTGCGCCTTGCTTTTCGTGCGGATCCTTTCCACGCCTTCCACCTTGCCTTCCTTGAGTGCCAGGATCGGTTTCAAATTCAGCGCCGAGCCAATGAAACGCTGTGCGCCGCCGATACGTCCGCCGCGATGTAAAAATTCCAGGGTGTCTACCGCAAAATAGATGCCAGTTCGTTCATGCGCTTTTTCGGCAAGTTCTATACATTCTTTTAAACTTGCCCCGTTTTCTTTTGCGCGCGCAGTGGCAAGCACTTGAAGCCCCAACGCAATGGAAGTGGATTGACTGTCCACGAGATTGACTTTTTCGCCTGCGTTCCCCATCAATTCCCTGCCCTGAATGGCGGACTGCATGGTGCCGGATAACTTGGATGAAATAAAAATTCCCAAAACATCAAAACCCTGATCCACCAATCCTTGAAATGTTGATTGCATGGTTGCCGGCGTAGCCTGTGATGTGGATGGCATCACTTTGGCGGTCTTCAAGCGGCTGTAAAATTCAGCGGGCTGAATATCCACACCGTCCAGGAACGACTCATCTCCCCAGATCAAAACCAGTGGCGCGATCGTGATATTGTGTTTTTGGATGAATTCTGTTGGAAGGTAGGATGTGCTGTCTGTAACGATTGCAAATTTGGACATGGTCATCTCCGAAAACTTGAATAAGATTTGCCGCCTATTTTACCCTGTATGGGGGATTGTGCTCCGTAAAATTCCATTCTTTATGCTCATGGTATAATACCGCCTGCACGTTGATTTGGCATAATATCTCACTTAGGAGCCTATTTTGGCCTTCAACCCTATTAACTGGCTGCTAGGCCTTTTTTCTCTGGACATTGCCATAGACCTTGGCACTGCGAACACTTTGGTTCATGTTCGCAATAAAGGCATTGTCATCAATGAACCGTCTTGGGTTACCGTAGACAAAAAATTAAGACAACCCCTGGCAATTGGGCTGGAAGCCAAGGAAATGGTTGGACGCACTCCCGGAAACGTGGTGGTGGTGCGGCCAATTCGTGATGGTGTCATCGCTGAATTCGATGTCACCCAAATCATGCTTGAATATTTTATCGGCAAAGTACATGAACAAAGCATCGTGCCTCTTCCGCGTCCGCGCGTGATCGTTGGCCTTCCCACGGGTGTAACGGAAGTTGAAAAACGCGCCGTGTATGATGCGGTGATGGCATCTGGTGCGCGTCAGGCCATGTTGATCGAAGAACCGATCGCTGCTGCGCTCGGAGCTGGTCTGCCGATTGGAGAGATTCGCGGCTCGATGGTGGTCGACATTGGTGGTGGCACCACCGAAGTGGCTGTCATGTCCATGAGCGGTGTAGTTGCGTCCCGCTCCCTGCGTGTGGCCGGCGATGAAATGGATCAGGATATCGTTCAGTATCTCCGTAATAAATATAATATGTTGATCGGCCAGGGCATTGCGGAACAAATTAAATGGCAGATCGGTTCGGCCTATCCATTGCAGCCTGAAAAAACAATGGAAGTGCGTGGACGCAACCTTGTCACCGGCCTGCCTGAGACCGTTGAAGTTTCTTCTGTTGAAATTCGTGAAGCGCTTTCCGGTTCGGTTCAGGTTATTATCGATACCGTGCGTGATGCGCTGGATGAGATTCCTCCTGAAATTGTTGCAGACTTAATGGACATCGGCATTTGTCTTGCAGGCGGCGGCGCTTTGTTACAAGGGCTTGCAGAACGCTTGACCGACGAGTTGAAACTCCGCGTTTGGGTGGCGGAAGATCCGCTTACCTGTGTGGCGCGCGGCGCAGCGATGATTTTTGAAGATTTGGATTCTCTTGGGCGTTATCTGGTTGGCTTGGAACGTGGCAGCACACGTCACGCTATTTAGGAAATTTGACTGCCTCTTTTGAAAAATAGAGGCTATAAAAAATGAATTCCCGTTCTTTACAAACAACAATTATATTTTTAGTAGTGGGGGGGATTCTTGCCCTGTCGCTTGGCGGTTTTTTTGGTTCCGCTTCGCGGCAATTCAGTTCCATTTTGATAGATGTTCAAACCTGGTTTTCCTCCCGCTTTATCGGCTTGCAGGATTTTATAACCGCGCCCCGCGATATTGTCTCTTTGCGTACCCGCAACGCCGAGTTGGAATCGCAGGTATCCCAGCTTCAGGCGCAGGTCATTGAACTACAACAAAGAGTAAACGAGACTGAAATCCTCGCGGCTCTTGTTGATTTCTCCCGTTCAAATCCTGAAAGCACTTATAAAGCCGCAGCGGTGATCGGACGCGACCCAAGCCCCTTTTTGCATTACATCATTATCAATCGCGGCTCGAATGATGATATTCGCCGCGGGATGCCGGTTGTGACAAACCAGGGTTTGGTTGGCCGCATCGATGCGGTGATTGCGGATGCGGCGCGTGTGCAATTGATCACGGACCCGGCCTCCGCTGTCAATGTATATTTGCAGAATGTGGAGACCAGCGCTGTTGCATTCGGCTCCGTCACCGGGGACATTTCATTGGACATGATCTCGCAAAATATCACTGTGGAATCAGGCGATCTTATCCTGACCTCCGGTCTGGGCGGCGGATTCCCGTCCGACTTGATCATAGGCCAGGTGGTTACGATTCGCAGTCTCGAATTCGAGTTGTTTCAACAGGCCACCATCCAACCCGCGGTGGACTTTTCACGCCTTGAGATTGTCCTGGTAATTACCAACTTCCGCCCGGTGGATATTGCTCCGCTGGAGCCTTTGCCTTCCCCATAATTCCATTTGACATGCGAAATATTATTGCATTCCCGTTGCTTGGACTGGCAGTGATCTTGCAGTCTGCAATTATCAGTCAGGTTAAACTAATTTCAGGCTACGCAGACCTGCCTCTGCTCATGCTTGCCGCCTGGGCGCTGCAGGAGCGCGTAAAATCCGCCTGGCATTGGGCGGCCCTGGTCTGTGTAATGATCGGTTTTATTTCCAGTATGCCGTGGCCGGTTGTGACGATTGGTTATCTGGCCGTGATATTTGTTGCGCAGACCCTGCAAAAGCGTGTCTGGCAGGCCCCACTGCTTGCCATGTTTAGTGTTATATTCATAGGAACCTTGTTTATCCATTTACTGTCATTTGTTGTCCTGCGTGTTTTGGGTACTCCATTTGCATTTGCCGATGTGATCGGGCTGATCACCCTGCCAAGTTTGCTGCTAAATATGCTGTTCTCGATCCCCGTCTATTCGCTGATGCGCGACCTGGCACGCTGGGTTTACCCTCTTGAGGAGCATGAATGAGTTCCGGTTCTGCAACATCACGCCCCGTCCGTTTTGAGGCGTGGCGGCTTTCCACGATCTATATCATCGTATTCCTGGCGCTTGGCGCTCTGCTTTTCAGGCTTGTCAATTTACAGGTATTTGAAGTTTCCACCTGGTCACTGCAAGCGGTGGAAAATTACACCAAGTCAGTCAGTATCCCTGCTCCGCGCGGGATCATCTACGACCGCAATGGATATATTCTGGCCCGTAATCTGGCTTCATACAATATTGTCATTACGCCAGCGACACTGCCAGAGGATGATTCGGATATTCAGCGCATATATCATGAACTCTCTAAATTGGTGGATGTGCCCGTTGGGGATTTTGTTTCAGACGATCCTTTGAGTGATGCAATATTGCTGACTGTTCCTGGCGGCCTACTCACGGAAGAGGCGTTGGAAGAAGCCAAGTTGTTTGCCGCTTGTGTGCCAGGCCCAAGTATTGCTCAGTTGGTAGCCTTGCAGGATACGCTGGCTCCGTTCAGCCCGGTAAAAGTGAAGTGTAATGTTTCAGAGGAAATTGCCCGGGTCGTGGAAGAGAAATCGGTTGACTGGCCAGGTGTGGAGGTCGAAGTGGAGCCGATCCGTGATTATCCAACAGGCTCATTGACCGCCCATCTGATCGGTTTTCTAGGTCCGATCCCAGCTTTATTTGAGGAGGAATATAAAGCCCGGGGCTTTGTCCCCAATCGCGACAAGGTCGGTTATGCAGGCGTGGAAGATTCGCTGCAGGATATTCTTGCCGGTAGAAATGGTTTGCGTATTGTGCAGAAAGACGTTGCCGGGCAGGAGATCCGTAACCTGGAGCCTCCCCTTCAACCAGTTCCCGGGCATAATGTTTACCTGACGATTGACACCCGCCTGCAAGCTGCGGCGGAAGCGACGCTTTTGGAAGAAATCCGCTTTTGGAATACGTACTTCAATCGAATTCGCATTTCCAGCGGGGTGATCATTGCCATGAACCCAAAGACGGGTGAGATTCTAGCGATGACATCCTACCCAAGTTACGAGAATAACCGTTTCACCCGGATTATCCCCTCTTATTACTATGAACAATTAAGTCAGGACCCGCGCAAGCCATTATTGAATAACGCGATTTCCGCCGAATATCCTCCCGGCTCGGTATTTAAATTATCGACAGCAACAGGCGCTATTAACGAAGGCGTGGTTGACTTGGATGACATCGTACAAGCGCCTGGTCAATTGCTGCTTTGTGAAAGATTTAATCCCAACGATGTTTGCACCGAAAATAATACCCGTCCTTTCGTAGATCATATTTTTGAAAAACGACCGGAAGGGTTTGGCCCCATAAATTTCCTGCAATGTATTGCGTTTTCAAGTAATGTGTGTTTTTACAAACTTGGCGGCGGTTATGAGGATGAGATCAATCCTGGCCTGGGTATCGAGCGCCTTCGGCAATACGCCCGCGCGCTGGGATATGATGAAACTACAGGCATTGAATTGAAAGGTGAGCAGGATGGCCTGATCCCTGACCCGCAGTGGAAACGCATCAACACCGGCGAAAACTGGTCCACCGGCGATACGTATATTGCCAGCGTGGGACAGGGGTACGTACTCGTTACTCCCTTGCAGGTTTTGATGTCCGGCTCGGTGATTGCCAACAACGGCAAAATGATGCAGCCAACAATCATCCGTGAAGTGACCGATGGCGATGGCAACGTTGTTCCGATGTGGTTTAACCCAACAGATTTCACGGTGACCGAATTTGAAACGGATGGCAGTTATCAAATTTCACCTTTCACTCCAAATACGCGCTGGGATGTGACCGTTGACCCGCTGATCGAAAGCTACTCCTGTGACGATGTGTATTGCAGCCTCGATGAAGAAAACAAAAAGATCGTACAGCCCTCTTCCATTCAAGCCGTACGTGAGGGAACCCGCCTGGCCGTCACCGCTACGCTGTTTGGTACGCTCAACGATCTCTTCGGTGACTTTCCAATCGCTGTGGCCGGCAAAACAGGGACTGCGGAATATTGTGATGATGTCGCCAGGGCTGCGGACCGCTGTAACTTTGGCGCGTGGCCCACACATTCGTGGACGATTGCTTATGCCCCCTACGATGACCCTGAAATCATTGTGCTTGCTTTTGCCTACAACGGCGGGGAGGGCGCCAGTGTGGCGGGGCCAATGGTGGAGCGCGTCATCCGCTCCTATTTTGAGATCAAAGCCATCGATATTGCCGCGCAGGGAGAACAGCCAACGGCGCCATAGTGCCGGTGTTTTCATCAGGTATAATTCCATGCAATCAATTAGCTTGCGGTCATTTCATGGAACAAATTACATCCCTCGTCCAAATTAAAGGAATTCGTGATGGTCTTCTTGCGACATTTTTAGATGCGCCCTGGGAAGACCAGCGTACAGCTTTGCTCGCGCAAATAGATGAACGTCCCTCCTTTTTTCAGGGTGCACGCCTTGCAATGGATGTCGGGTCGCAAATATTAAAAGTGAATGACCTGGTTGACCTGCGCGATCATCTTTCGGAACGCAACGTGGTTCTGTGGGCGGTTGTCAGTGATTCCCCGACAACCGAGCAGACTTCGCAACTGCTTGGCCTGGCCACCCGAATTTCAAAACCGAGACCGGAAGAACAGCGGCAATTCGCTGATACAATCACAGACGACACCGCACTCTTCATCAATAAAACCGTTCGTTCCGGCACACGTATCGAATTTCCCGGGCACATCGTGATCGTCGGCGATGTAAACCCTGGCGCAGAAATCGTTGCCGAAGGCAGTGTCATTGTTTGGGGACGGGTGCGTGGCATGATCCATGCCGGCTCCAAAGGCAACCGTTCCGCGTTTATTTGTGCGCTCGATCTTTCCGCAAACCAGTTACGAATCGCGGATGAAGTTTCCGCAACGCTCAAGCCACAAAAGGACCCCCGGCCCGAGATTGCCAGCATTAATAGTGAAGGACGTTTACAAGCCGAACTCTGGCACACCGGCTAATTCATTGATTAGGAATTAATATGACTGCTCAAGTGATTACTGTAACTTCTGGAAAAGGCGGCGTGGGTAAGACCACCGCCGTTGCGAACCTTGCCAACGCCCTCGCAATGGACGGCAAAAAAGTCGTCTGTATCGACGGCGATATTGGCTTGCGTAATCTTGACGTGGTCATGGGCCTTGAAAATCGGATCGTGTATGACATCGTGGATGTGATCGAAGGGCGCTGCAAATTAAAACAGGCCATGATCCGCGACAAACATTACCCGGAGATGTACCTGATCCCCGCCGCGCAGACTCGCGACAAGAATGCGGTTTCGCCGTCGGACATGGTCCGCATCTGTAACGACCTGAGAGCTGATGCTGATTTCGTCATCATTGACTCACCTGCGGGCATCGAACGTGGTTTTAGAAATGCCATCGCGGCGGCAGATCGCGTCCTCGTAGTGACCAACCCCGAGGTCAGCGCGGTGCGCGATGCGGATCGAGTGGTTGGCATTCTGGAAGCGGAAGAGAAAGGGACTCCGCATCTGATCATTAATCGGTTAAACCCAGCATTGGTCAAAAACAATGACATGCTCTCCGCCGAGGATGTGTTGGACTTGCTCGGCATCCAGTTGATCGGCATCGTGCCCGAGGACGAGTCTGTCATCATCGGCTCAAATCGCGGCGCTCCAGTCGTCACAGACGGCAAAAGCCGCGCCGGCCTGGCTTTCCGAAATATTGCCAAACGCCTGCAAGGTTTGGATGTGCCATTCATGGATCTTGACCATCAAAATAGTTTGTGGGGTGCCATTCAACGACTGGCGGGGAGGAAGTGATATGAACTTCTTCACACGTAAAAAAAGCGCTACCAGCGCGAAAGAACGTTTACAGCTTGTGCTGGTGCACGACCGCACAGACCTCACTCCCGCGCAATTGGAATCCTTGAAGGATGATTTGCTGAAAGCCATTTCGCATTACATCGATATTGACCCCGATGCGGTGCAGATCGGGTTGGAACGCGATGGGCGCTCCCAGCGGCTCGTGGCGGATATCCCCCTGCGGAACGTATCGCGTCACCGTGCAGGTTGATCTGATTAACTTCGGAGAACACGGATCAACCTGATGCGAATCGGTGGTTGCATCCGTGTTTTTAATTATGACTCGTGGACTTTCCTGGCGTAGTTTTGACTTTCTTTTATTAGGCGCAATCGTGCTGGCGTCGTCCTTTGGTACAGTGATGATCCGTTCTGCTGTTGCGGGAAACGAAGTGCTCCAGCCGCTTATCATGCGCCAGGTGTATTTCGCCATCCTTGGCGTTGTGCTTATCTTTTTGGTTGGCTCTGTAGATTACCGCTACTGGCTGGCCTTGTACCGCCCCATCTATTTGGGCATCATGGTCTTCCTGGTGACATTGACCGGCTTTGGGCAATCCGCTTTCGGCGCGCAGCGCTGGTTTCAGGTTGGCGTGCTTTTCCTTCAACCCACCGAGTTTGCCAAAATCGTAGCCATCATTATTTTGGCGCGCTACTTTGAATCCGCTCAAGACCAGCCCCGCGATTTGCGCTGGGTGTTGGGTGCCATTCTTTGGGCATCTGGGATTATTGTATTGATTCTGCTCCAGCCCAACTTAAGCAATGTAATGGTTCTCGCTGTCATCCTTGCGGTGATGCTGTGGATCAATGGCATCCAGGTAAAGCACGTGGCTTTTGCCACGGTGGCAGGCGCCGCTGCGGCCATCAGCCTGGTGGCTCTCTCGGTGCTGGGGATTCGCATCCCGTTTTTGCAGGCATATCAACAGGAGCGCATTGTAAACTTTGTCGTGCCTGATCCAAACGATACCTACGGTAATCGCTACAATGTTCAACAGGCGTTGATTGCGGTCGGCTCCGGCGGCGTTTTTGGGCAGGGCTATGGACACGGCTCTCAAACCCAACTGCGTTTCCTAAAAGTCCGCCATACCGACTTTATCTTTGCCGCAAGTTCGGAGGAGTTTGGCATGGTGGGGGGCGTGTTGATCATCCTCACCCTGGGGATCATTGTCTGGAGGTGCATCCGTGCTGCGCAAAAAGCCCGCGATGTCTCAGGCTCGATGCTTGCCATTGGCATGGCAACTCTGATCTTCTTTCAGGCGGCTGTCAACATGGGGATGAACCTCAACCTGCTCCCTGTCTCTGGTTTGCCGCTCCCATTTGTCAGTTATGGCGGCAGCGGCCTGACCGCGCTCATGCTTGGCATCGGGCTGGTTGAATCCGTCGTCATGCGCCACAAGCAAATGGAATTTTAGAATCAATCTAATCCGATGGTCGAGTAAGGCGGAGCGGTAGCGAAGCCTGTATCGAGACCATCTCTTTTTAAGGAGCCCTCATCTTGTCCATTAAACCCGCACGAACCCGTATCGCTCCCTCGCCAACCGGGCACATGCACCTCGGCACGGCGCGCACTGCGCTGTATGATTATTTGCTCGCAAAGAAAACAGGCGGGCAATTTATTTTGCGCATCGAAGATACCGATATAAAACGTACGGTCCCTGGAGCTGAACAGGAGATTATGGATGGGTTGCGCTGGCTTGGCCTTGAATATGATGAAGGCCCCGATGTCAGCGGCAAATACGGCCCCTACCGCCAGACCGAACGCCGCGAAATATACCAACATCACGCTGGCCTATTAATGGATAATGGATCTGCTTATCCCTGCTTCTGCACCGCGGAAAAATTGGAAAAAACGAGGCAGGAACAAATGAAACGCAAGGAGAATCCGCATTACGATGGCACGTGTCGTATGCTTTCTCCCGATGAGGCCTCAAAAAGAATGGCGAGCGGTGAAACCTATACAGTTCGATTCAAAATGCCGCAGGAAGGTATCACTGTCGCACACGATCATTTGCGCGGTGACATCACCACTGAAAACAAACAACTCAATGATTATGTTCTGCTGAAATCCGATGGCCTGCCGACCTATCACCTCGCCGCAATTGTGGATGACCATGAAATGCAAATCACGCACGTTCTGCGCGGCTCTGAATGGTTGGGCACGTTCCCGCTGCATGTAAACATTGTCCGCGCATTTGGCTGGGATGAGCCAATCTGGGTGCATCTCTCTGTTTTTCTCAAACCAAGCGGCAAAGGCAAAATGAGCAAACGCGAAACCGCCCAGGCGATGAAGGACGGCTATTCCATTTTTATCAAAGATATGCAAGAACTTGGCTTCACTCCCGAAGGCGTTTTAAATTGGAGCGCTCTCATGGGATGGGGGGTTGCTGAGGACGATGTGATGACAGTGAATCAAATGGTCGAGAGATTTAGTATCGATGGGTTGACCGCTTCGCCCGCCGCGATCAATTTTCAAAAACTGGATCATTTCAACGCGACGCACATCCGCCTCTTTTCGACCGAAGACCTGGCAGCCCGCCTCAAGCCTTACTTCACCCGTGAGGGACTCAACGTCAATGACGAAATCCTGCTAAAAATTATTCCACTGATTCGCGAACGCCTCACCACGCTGGACGATTGTATTTCCTTCGGCGCTTTCTTCTTCAAGGACGATGTGACACCCAACCCCGAAGACTTGGTAGCGAAAGGATTGGACGCGAAGCAATCGGCGGAAGTCGCTCGAAGGGCGTATCAGATTCTCGCAGCGCAACCAGATATCAGTCACGAACGATGCGAGCCGCCGTTGAGAGCCTATGTCGAAGAAAGCGGCTTGAACGTCAATCAGGTCTTTGGAATTTTGCGCGTCGCCACTACAGGGCAAAAAGTCAGCCCGCCATTGTTTGAGTCAATGGAAATCATTGGCAGGGAAAAATGTCTACAACGAATTAAGAACGCAATCGAGATTTTGGAAAAGATATAACTCTGGATTCCATCGGTTTGCCGATGAGTGTAAAAAAATGGACGAAGCGCCGCTTCGTCCATTTTTTTACTGCTGTTCCTCCTCTACGTCTATCCTACGTAATATTATGAAAGAAGGGATGCTCAATCCGCCGATGCTCACCTCAATGGGTTTGCCTTGAATTTCCGCTTTTTGGGGAATGAGGTCCATGGCGTCCTTTGTCACCAGCACCTCGCCGGCAGCGCCAATATCTTCGCCCAGTTTGCAGGCTCGGTTGACCGCATCGCCGAAGATATCCCTGTTATTAACGATGAGGATTTTTCCATAATCAATGCCGATTGAAACGTGGATATCCAACTCGTCCGCTGTCAGCAAATTGGTGGCGGCCAGTGCATGTTGAATTGTCGTCGCAGCGCGCACCGCCGCAAGCGGGTCGGGTAATAAGGCAAAACAGTTGTCCGCCTCAAATTTGATCAATTTCCCACCATGATCCGCGATGATTGGTTCCACAGTCAATTGCATGCGGCGGATCATGGACAGGTAATGGACAATTCCGTATTTCCGTGTGAGCAGGGAGAACCCGAACATATCGAGCACCAACACGGTGTGCTCGGTGCCGTACGTCCGCCAGATCACATCTTCCAATTTCTTGCGTTCCGTTGGATTGGTTTCCTGCGAAAAATTCAAAAGTAATTCCTGAAAATTTGCGTCATTTGGCAGCATACGGACCTCTCTCGGATTTGATGATTTCATTATAACGAAAAGGTCACGGAAGTTCCTTGCTTTTCCGTGACCTTTTGCTAAATATCGCCCGGCTCATCCGCCATGCGGACAATGCGAGGGGTGAATTTGCCGAGCACATCCACCAGGTCATGCTGGGCGGCGATGACCTCTTCAATGGGCTTGTAAGCCTGCGGTGATTCATCGATGCCGCCGCCGAGCAGGGTGACGCCGCGTTCTTTAAGATATTCATCGCGCGCCGACCTGCTGATGGAATTGATGGCGGCTTTGCGGCTCATCAAACGCCCCGCTCCATGTGAAGCGGATTTGAGCGACTCGCTCACGCCCCGTCCACTCACCACGTAACCTGCATCTCCCATCGAGCCGGGGATGACTCCGAGCACGCCAACGCCGGCCGGCGTAGCTCCCTTGCGGTGGACAACCACATTGCGCCCATCGGGGAGAGTCTCGTGCCATGCGAAGTTATGGTGATTTTCGACAACCGCTGCCTCCTTCAAGCCAACCGCCGCAGCCACACGTTTGTGGATGATGTAATGATTTGCCGATGCAAATCTGCCAGCCAGCTCCATCGAGAGCCAGTACTCCTGACCATCTTCTGAATCAAGCGAGAGCCAGGCAAGATGCCGCACGCTTCTATCGAGGTCGGGGTGTTTTTCCATGGCGAGTTTGCTGAAGCGGTCTGCAATTTTCGCGCCGACTCCGCGTGAGCCGCTGTGCGAAAGCAGCGCCAGATATTCTCCAGGTTTCAAACCGAACATAGGCTCATGCAATCTAAACGAACCCCATTCCACAAAGTGATTGCCTGTGCCGCTTGTACCGAGTTGATTCATGGCGGTGTCTTTCAATGTCTTAAGCTGGCGGGTGGCGTACCAGGCCTCGTCATCCAATACTTCATGTTGGGCTTTCTTATTGCCCGTCCATTTTGCGCCCATGCCGAAGGCCGTCTGCTCCCACAGGGCGTCCTCGAACATGCCTTTCTTTTGCCCAAGCAAATGCGGTGAGACTTCGTAGATCGAGAGTCTCATGCGGCAGGCGATGTCCACACCGACAGCATAGGGGATGACGACGTTATCCGTCGCAAGCACGCCACCAATGGGGAGTCCATAGCCAACGTGAGCATCGGGCATCAACGCGCCAGTAACGGTAACTGGCAGGCGCATGGAGTTTTCCATTTGCTTGATGGCTTCCGCGTCGATCTGGTCGACGCCCCAAATGGGGAAGGGCAGGGGCGACTCGCGCAAATCTTCGGGATGCGACTCCTCTTTTTGAGTGATCCGAATGCACTCGCGCGCGAGGTCTGCGAATAATGAATCGGCGAGGAAATTGCCGGGGTTTTCCCGAACAGCATCCAGTTGATGAAGAACCGCCTCGCGGCCCAAGCCCTGGGCTGATAACTGCTCCGAGACGCTTTTTGCAATCCCGATGATTTTTCCATCGGGCCAGTTGTTTAATTTCAGGATTTTTCCTGTGATGATGTCCATGAGATTTTCCTTGGTCGTACTGCAAGGTTTACCTTGCGAATTCCAAATATAGGCGCAAAGTGAACTTTGCGGTACTAAATCGGATCAGGCGGGATGCAGGCTTCGTCAAAGTTAATGGTTGTGAAAATTTCGGCTTGCAAGACCCATACGCTTTTTTGTGTGCGCTGCCACTTGGCGGAATATACGCCCGATGCGTTGACCAACGTTCTTTCGGCAGTATAACTGCCTTCCCAATTTCCCAACTCTTGCGCGATGCCCCATGCTTCGTTGACAGTGACCTCGCGCGGAGTTCGGCGATAGATGGCAGTTGGGTCATTATGGAAAAACTTTGCCCAACGTATTTCTTCCTCGTCGGCTCCGTGGAACTGGTCGCTGCGGCCGGTAATGAGATGATACGTGGGTGCGAGCAAGGTCCGTATAGTTTTTGAATCTTTCTTCGCGATGGCGAGATTGAAGCGTTCGCGTGCAGAGCGGATCAGGTCGGAGGAGGTGGGTTGAGGCATGATGTTTCCTTTGTTTGGAGTCGGACAGCTTGCTGTCCGAGTTCCAGAAGCAAGCTTCTGGATTCCAAACTAATTTTCTTCCAATTTCCAAAGTTCACGCATTTCTTGACTTGTTGCCAAGAGTTCATCGAGCGCGCCTTCCGACTCTATTTTGCCATCTTTGAGGACAATGATGTGGTCGGCGCGTCGCAGCAGTGGACGGCGGTGGGAGACGACAAGGCAGGTTGAGTTATCTCTCTCGAATATTCGCTCCCAAAGTTGACTCTCTGTTTCGACATCCAGCGCGCTGGAGAGATCGTCGAAGACGACCAGCTCAGGCTCACGGACGAACATACGCGCGGCGGCGGAGCGTTGCATCTGTCCGCCAGAGAGTTTGACTCCGCGCGCGCCGACCATGGTTTCCAGGTTATCTTCAAGTTGTTCGAGGTCACGGTCCATGACGGCTAATTTGGTGGCGCGATAAATGTCATCGTCACTGCGATTGAGTCCGAGCAGGATGTTGTTTCGCAGGGTGTTGCTGAATAGGCGTGGCACTTGCGCGGTGTAGGCGCAGCGCGGTGGGACGAGGAAATCTCCAGGCAATTTAAGAATGTTTTCATTCCAACGAATCTCGCCTGATTCCAGTGTAAGCAATCCGAGCAGGGCGCGCAAGAGGGTTGTTTTGCCTGAACCTATTCTGCCTGTGATCACTGTCAACGTGCCGCGCTCGATATTCAAACTGATGTCTGCGATGCCGTTCTGTGACCCAGGGTAGTGAAATGTCAAATGGTCAGCGGACAGGCTGCGGAGTGAGTCGGAGGCGGTTTTCGTCGGGTAGGTGACTTCGGGCAGCGGGCCTTCCAAATCCACCTGGCTGTGTTCAACGAGCGCGTTCAACGGCGCGTTTTCCATCAGGTGATACATGCGCTGAACGGAGACATCGAGTTGTTTGTAGCGCGCCGCCAACATGCCGCCGAAGGTGGTGAGGTCGCCCATGCTTTGCAGGAGGTAAACGAAGAGCGAAAAATCGCCGAGGGTAAAATTGCCCGTGCGCATGGATTGACCCACGAGCACGAGAATAACGCCCGTGCCTAGCGTGGATGTGTTGCGATAGATCGAGCCGAGCACTTCATCAAAAAGTTTTTCACGAATGGTGAGGATGCGGCGCTGGTCATTGAGTTTGTGAAAGTAGCCGATGACATTCTTTTCAGCCGTGGCAACTTTGACGGCCTGCACCGCGCCGAAGAATTCACCGATGAAACCTGTCACTTTGCCGCCA
>JACPVB010000071.1 GCA_016191985.1 Chloroflexota bacterium
AGTTACAGCAACCCTCTATGATGCGGAAAATTCTCCCTGAACGATTTCCGCAATTCCTCATTTTGGATGTTCGCCGCCGCAGACTGGAACAACTCTCTGGCTTTCGTCAACACCTCAGCCGCTTCGGCCTCTCGATCAAGCGCCTCAAGCAGACGTTTGAATTGCCACAGCCAGCGAAGGATTCCCCCCTCCTCGAACGTTTCCACACGGAACTTTGCCAGCACCTCATCCGCCAGTTCATTCGCGCGGACTTGGTTCCCTTCGTCGAGATGGACGCGCGCGAGCAAGGTCTTGCCGTAGAGGATGCCTAGGTTGTCGTTATTTTCCAGGTTGATGGCAAACGCTTTTTCAAGATGCGGGCGCGCCTTCTCCCAGCGATTCTGAAGCGCGTACAGCGTGCCTAAATCCTGGTTGTAGAAGGCGGTGAATATTTCCGTCCCGTTGGCTTCTGAAACGGCAAGCGCTTCGAGGATGTACCGTTCGGCGTCCTCCCATTTTTCCTCCGCAGTTGCCACCAGCCCCAGACTGCTCGTCTGCAAACCGTAGCCGTCCTGTTCGTCAATGGCGGCGTATTCCACGCGAACCTGCTCGAACAGCGCCTTCGCCTTTTCTAATTGACCCAGTTCATAATAAAACAATCCCTGCATCGAGGCGACATTGGTTGCCCCACGGCGATAGTTGACCGCCTGATTTTTCGCCAGCGCTTCGTGAGAAATATTCAGCCCTTCCTCATACTGCCCCATGGCGTGCAGCACACCAATCAATGCATCCAGCCCGCGCGCTTCACCGAGACGGTCTCCCATCAAGCGGCGTAATTTGACCGATTCTTCGATCAACTTCCGCGCCTCGCTCAACGGATCGCCAACAGAAGGCAGAATGAATCCGAGCCCCATCAGTGTCTCCGCTTCGAGTTCATGATTCTTCTCCCTGCGCGCAAGAGCCAGCGCCTCTTCATAATGCGATTTTGCAGGATGCCCTCTGCCCGCGCGAATTTCCATATCGCCCATTTTCGCTAGCAGGGAGATGAGCCGCGCGGAGTCATCCCCTTTGCGCGCAAGTTCCAACGCCATTTCGAACCACGTGCGCGATTCTTCGATTTGTGCCTTTTTGTAGGCAATATCGCCTGCAACCGTCAACACATTGAGTCGAAGCAGGTCGTTCCTGTGCGCGGTCAATTGCAACGCCTCGGTGATAGAGCGCAATTCGGTCTCCGTATCGCCTGTGATGTCGCTCACTCTTGCCAGTTCTGTCAGGGTTTCGGCGCGTTTTTCCACGGCTGTTTCTTCCAACAAGGCGAGCACATTGGAAAACCCTTTATACGCGGCGGGGTAGGAGGCTTGCTCGGCTTCTCGTTTCGCAGCGTGGAAATAGGCCTCGGAGGCTTCGCGCAGCGCGCCACTTTTTTCCAGATGATTTGCGCGTCCCCAAAAGTCATCGGGTTCGAGTTCGGTCAATGCCTCGGCAACACGTTTATGCAGGGATTGTCTCCGCGCGGGACTCAACGAGTTGTAAATATACTCGCGCAATTTATCGTGACTGAAATCATAACGTCCGCGTTCGCTTTCGCGCAGGATATGTCTCTGCCAGAGTTCGTCCAGGGATGCGAGTAGATCGGCTTCGTTCAAATCCGCAACTTGTGCGAGCAGTGCGGCGGAGAAATCACGTTCGGTCACGGCGGCGGCTTCGGCGGCGTTGCGCGATAAATCTGTCAGCGTGGATAAACGCTCTTTGAGGGCAACCAGCAATCGGTCAGGCAAAGAGGCGCGCGAAGCGTTATCCACATGCAAGCCCGAACGAGTCAACTCCACGATGAAGAGCGGCAATCCTTCCGTTTGCTGTTGAATCATCGCGGCAGTATCGCGCGAGATTTTGTTTTGTGAAATTTGCTCGGCCAGTAAAAAAGTTTCATTTTCTAAAAATCTTTGCAACGGAATTTCAGCGTATTGCTCATCCTGCCGCAGTGAATCGATCAAGTCATGCAAGGCATTGTCATTTGCAAGGTCTTCGTTGCGCGCGGTGGCAAGCAACATGAACCGCGCCTGCGAATCGAAACGAAAAAGAAAGCGCAGCCATTCAAGCGTTTTGCGATCCGCCCATTGAATGTCATCGAGAATCAAAAGCAAAGGCTGCGAGCCAAGCGCGGCGCGCGCCAGCCCTTCGTGAAAACGTTGCTGCTGCCACGCCTCGCTAAGCGCGCCAGGCGCGGGAAGTTTTTTATTTTGCAACTCAGGCAGCAAACGCGCGACCTCAATTTTCCAAACTTCTTGTAAATGATTTAATGAGAGTGAGCGCAGCCAAAGCGTGACCGCGCCATACGCAAGCTCGCCCTCGGCAGGATAGGCGCGCGCGAACGCGGTGAAAAATCCCTGACGCTGCACCCAGGTAGTGAGTTCTTCGGCGAGACGAGTTTTGCCAATGCCTGACTCACCGCGCAGAAGAATCATGCGCGCCTGATTTTTTTGGATGAAGTTCCACGCCTCTTTTAATTGACCCCATTCCTGCTTGCGCCCAACCAGCTTGATCTCCGCTGTTGCTTTTTCCTGCTCCCGCATCGCGGACGGAGTTTCCGCCGAGCGAACCAACTGCTCGTATAACGTTTTTATCTCCTCCGACGGTTCCATATCCAACTCGCGGCGCATGACCGTGACGCAGGCATGATAGGCCTGCAACGCGCCTGCGCGGTCATCGTTGAGCGCGTGCAATCGCATCGCAAGTTGATAGGCTGACTCATTCAGCGATTCACTGCGGATGAGCCGATTCGTAACCTCGATGGCTTCTTCATACTGACGTGAGTTTTCGAGTAATTTCGCCAGTTGACTGAGCGAAGTTAAATAAGATTGATGGACTTCCTCGCGGTGCGACAAGACCCAATCTTCATAATAGCCAGGCAGGAGTTCGCCGCGATAGATGTTGATCGCCTCTTTGAAATGTGCAATACGTGTTGAATCATCTTTTGCATTTTTCGCCTTCGCCAGCGCGGATTTGAATTCCGCCACATCCAATTCGATGGCAGCGTCTGACTTCCATTGAACCGTCTGTCCTTCGATTTCAAGAAACGTATCAATTTCAGGGAATGCTTTTCTTAAGTGATGAAAGAGGTTGCGTAAATTTGTGCGCGCCTGCTCTTCGGTGGTATCCGCCCAGAAGGTGAAGGCAAGTTGCTTGCGGGGAATCGGTTTTTCTGAATTAAGGAACAAATAGGAGAGAAGAAGAATCAGGCGCTCGGCACGCAGCGCTTTGATTTCCTGGTCGTTGTATGTCAAATTAAATCCCCCCAGTAATTGAACGCTCAATCCTGGCATCCGCTCTGCTCCTGCGTGCTAAAATCTACGAATAAATTTTGTCCGATTATATTTGGTTTTGTTCAGACTGGTGATGAAAATACAATGTGGGAGTGACTTACTTTTTATTTTGCTCCCGCGCCGTTCCTGGTGGCTTGAGCTTATAAAAACAGCAACAAATGTATTACTTTCTCCCCTCACGCAATTCAAAACCCCGTAGGGGTGACAGGATTATAGAAAATTGTGTAAAGGAAACCAAATCCCGAAGGGATGATATGGATTTTGTGAGTTATGACACCCCTTCGGGGTTAAATGAATTGCACTTCAAAATCTATAATCCTTTGACCCCTACGGGGTCACAAAGCCATTCTGCGTAAGGCGAGTTACTTTTTTGGGAACCACGGAAAGAATGAACTGGTGCGCGCGATGTATTCCGCATAGCCGGGTTTTGTGTCTTTCAGCGTTTTTTCGATCATGCTCACTCCAGAAACTTTCATCAGCAGGATGGTCATGAGGATTGGACTGAACACCGTCCACCATGCGCCGCTGGCGAGGGCGATGAGATAGAAGCCCCACCATTGCGCGACGTCGCCAAAGTAATTGGGGTGACGGGTGAGACTCCACAAGCCTGTGGTGAGCAAATTTCCTTTATTGGTGGGATTTTCTTTAAAGCGTTTCAATTGCCAGTCTCCGCCTGCCTCAAAGATGAAGCCAACCAGCCAGAGTGCGGCAGCCGTGTAATCGGTGCATTTGCATTTCATAGGGTCAGGGGCGTTGACCTGTGCAGCCAGCAAAGGTGCGGCGATGATCCACAGGAGAACGCCTTGCAAAAGGAAGACTTTGAAAAAACTTTGCCACCCCCACGAAGGGCCCGCTTCCTCCCGCCATTTTGCGTAGCGGAAATCTTCGGGTTGACCATGGTTGCGGAGGAAAATGTGAAGGCTGAGTCTGAGTCCCCAGACGGTGACCAGGCTGCCGAGTAGGAAGATGCGTCCGCTCGTTTCGGCGGGGACAAGAAGTGTTCCAATCCAAAACGTGATGACAAATCCCATCCCCCAGAAAATATCCACGATGCTGGAATTTTTGAGAGCGAGGCTGAGGAGCCAAAGCATGGTCATCAGGCCAAGGATGATGAGTCCCGATACACGCCATAAAGTTATGAATGACATGAAGAGATCCTTGTTGTAAGTTCACCAGTTTTCACAACATTGTACTTGCTTGCAAAGCTTCCGTTATAATTTTGACATGAAGCATATCCTGCTTTCCGTCTTTTTATTGATACTGGCTGCATGTGCGCCGATTCCCCAACCCCCACAGGAGAATATTCTTCCCATGAAAGAGACCCGTTACCTTGCCCTCGGCGATTCCTATACCATCGGCGAAAGCGTCCCTGAAGAGGAACGCTGGCCCAATCAACTTGCCAGATTGATTGAATCCTCCCCCCGTTCTGGGGAGAGCGAGACGGGGGTGGAAGTCACCATCATCGCCCGCACCGGCTGGACGACGAGCGAACTCTGGCAGGGGATTCAAGCCGCCAGCCCGCAGGGGACTTATGATCTCGTATCTTTGTTGATCGGAGTCAACAACCAATATCGCGGATACGACATCCATGAATACCGCGAAGAATTTAAATTTTTGCTGGAAAAATCCATCGAGTATGCGGATGGCAAACCTGATCACGTGATCGTTCTTTCGATTCCCGATTGGGGAGTTACACCCTTCGCCACAGGCCGGGACCGTGGACAGATTTCCGCTGAAATTGATGCGTTCAACGCTGTCAATTTGGATGAGTCTCAAAAGGCGGGCGTCCATTATGTGGATGTGACTCCCGTCTCCCGTGAAGCCGTTGCGAACCCTTCCCTGCTCGCCGGGGATGGACTGCATCCCTCCGCTGAAATGTATGCCGAGTGGGCAAGGCTGGCCCTGCCTATTGCTATTGAGATACTGGAGTAAAATCAAAGTAATAGGACTTTTGCAAAACTCCAACAGAATCCACTAATCTACGCCAATCTGTGCGAATTTTTAAAAGATTAGCGAAAATTCGTGAAGATTAGCGGACGAAAATACCATTCTGCGTAAGTCCTGAGTAATTCAAACTTAACGGAGAATCAACATGCCCAAAATCACAGCCATCAATCACGTTGCCGTTGTAGTGGATGACATGGATAAGTCCCTTGCATTTTGGCGGGACGCGCTTGGAATTCAATTGCACGAACTGCGCGATGTCCCTGCTGAAAAATCCCAGGTAGCTTTCCTGCCCATCGCCGGCGCCGAGGTTGAACTGGTTATGCCAACCACAGACGACTCGGGCATTGCCAAATACCTTGCCAAGCGCGGCCCCGGCATGCATCACCTTTGCCTTGAAGTGGATGATATTGTTGGAATGATGTCTCAAATGAAAGCCAAAAATATTCGGCTTATCAATGAAGAACCGCGTACCGCCGCAGATGGAAAAAAATACGCCTTCATTCATCCGGAGTCAACGGGCGGGGTGTTGGTTGAACTGTACCAGCTTGCTTGAAAATATGGAGCACCGCATAATTTACTAACTCACCTTACGCACTTTAATACTTTTGCACATGTCACCCTCCCGAAGGACACACCGCACTTCCACTCGTTTCACTTCGGGGACGATGTGCGTTCGGTGCAGTGAAGGTGTCGCTCAGCATGACATTGCGTAATTTGTAATTTAAGGGATAGCGACAAAATATGGCATCACCAGAAAATATCGACGACATCTTGAAGAATGAATGTGGCCTGGTAAAAGACCGCCCCATCGTGGCCGGTGTCTCCGGCGGACCGGACAGCCTGTGCCTCATGGAAACTCTGCGGCGGGCGGGTTACCCGGTCATCGTCGCTTATTTCGATCACCAGCTTCGTCCCGAATCCGGGGCGGATGCCCGTATGGTGGAAAAGACCGCCAATCGTTTAATGCTTTCATGCTTTGTGGACGGCGCCGATGTCCGCGCCCATGCGGAGGAGAAAAAACTGTCCATTGAAGAGGCAGCCCGCAACCTGCGCTATCGCTTTATGTTCAACCTTGCGCGCCGATACAATGCCCAGGCGGTCGCGGTTGGTCACACGGCAGATGACCAGGTGGAAACCGTACTGATGCACTTTTTGCGCGGCAGCGGTATAACGGGTTTGAAGGGCATGTCCTATCGTTCCATCATCCCGGTCTTCGACGCGGAGATTCCCATCATCCGCCCGCTGCTGGATCTTTGGCGCGAAGAGACCGTTGTGTACTGCGCCATTAACGGTTTGCGCCCGCATTATGATTCGAGCAACGATTCGCTGAATTTTCAACGCAACCGCATCCGCCATCTCCTGATCCCCAACCTTGAAACGTATAACCCCAAATTCCGCGAAGCCATTTTGCGCATGTCCCAATCTTTAAAAGGCGATTACACCTTTGTGATGGAAACCTTGGAGAATACGTGGAGGGAAACTGTGGTGACGGCGGACAAGGAAAGCATTACCTTCGACTTTTCCCTGCTTTCAAAGTGCTCGCTCGGACTCCAACGAAACTTGATCAAACACGCCATGCAGATTCTACGCCCCGGCGTGGATGTGACCTTTTCCGTGCTGGAACGCGCCACGAATCTTATCCGTAACGGCGCGCCTTCCTCGCGTGTGGATTTGAAGGCGGGCTTGCGCATGTTTCGTGAAACGGACAATATTTATATTGGCACACTCGATGCGGAATTGCCTTTTGACCTGTGGCCCCAGTTGATGAATGAGAATCCCGTCCGCCTTACACCGCCGGAGCAGGTCCCTCTTGCCGGGGGATGGAGGATGAGCTGCGAGCGCTGGCACCTGCCTGCCTTAGCGAGGGAACAGGCTGAACGAAACGACGATCAGTTTCAGGTCTGGTTGGATGCGGAACGTTTGCCAAATTCGCTTGAGTTGCGGCCTCGTCGTCAGGGAGACCATTTCGCACCGCTGGGCATGAATGGTCATTCGCAAAAGTTGTCCGATTTTTTTGTGAATGAGAAGGTCCCTCATCGAGCGCGTGAACGCTGGCCCTTGCTGTGCGCTGGGGATGAGATCATTTGGGTGCCGGGGTATCGCTCCGCCCATCCTTACCGTTTGACCGATTCCACTAGGAAGATCATTTATCTTTCGGTTTTACGCCCGCCCGAGAAAATTTCAGAATAGAAAAAATCCCCGCCATCGCGGGGATTTTTTCTATTTTATTTCGCCGTTCAATTGCCTGAGTTTGATGAACAATTCACGCCATTGAATTTTTGAGACGCCGAGTTTTTGGCGGACCTTATCCGCTTCTTCACCGGATTGATAATCACGCAGGGCGCACGTCCAGCGGCACATATCAAAAGACAAATGTTTGGTGAGGCCGGCTTCTTCGCCGATATCTTCGAGCAGGTATTCCAGCCTGCGCGGTGACCACGCGAAGACCTGATCCACGGGTTGGTATTGAACGAGATATTCCTTGTAGGCGTCGATCCAGTCTTCGGCCAGGTTTATTTTGCGTTCCTTATAACGATTGGCAGGGCTGGCGTAGCGGACGAAAAGATGGGGGCCGTTCCTGGCATCGAGATCGATGTGGTTGATGTGAATGCCCAGGCATTCGCTTTTCTTGATGGCTGTGGTGAGCAAAAGATAGACGAGCGTGTAGTGGCGGGCATCTGGTTTCTGTTCGCGGCGATGACGGTCTGCGGCGAGCAGGACGGCTTCGTACTCACTTTCCGTCAACACCTGCGGAAGCGGACTGATGGCGGAGCGTTGCAGAACTTTTTCAGCGGGGTCGATGACAAGTGCACCATACTGATGCATCCAGCGGAAGAATGATTTGACGGAGGTGATGCGCCGCGATAGGGTTTTGGGGCTGCATGGGATGCCGCGTTCTTTTTCCATCCATGTGAAGAAGCGGTTGAGATCGTCTGTGGTGATTGCGCCAATGGCCTGGTCTGGGGCGGCGAATTGATTGAGGAGGCGCACATCTGAGAGGAATGCTTTGACGGTGTTGGTGGAGCGCCCCTGGTCGTACAGGAACATTTCCCAGCCATTGATGGCGGCGGGGAGCAGTGTCTTTGAATTAATGTGTGCAGTATCAGTTTTTGCCATAATCTATCCTTGCGAAATAGCGCATAGTCTTTTCGTATAGTTTAGCGAATCTGGGAGTGCTTGTCAACTGGGGATTTTTAAAAATTTAGTGAGAGAGTTCCTGCGGTTGGAAGCATGGCTCATAGTCTGAACCGAGGATGATGCGATATTGCACTGCGCTGTTTGCGTCGGGTAGGGAAAGGATATTTGCGGAAAACAGGCCGAGGCTGGAGATGATCGCCTGCTGTTGAGTAGAATCCTGCCCGGGGGTGAAATCCACAAGTACCGAGGAGGTATAGTCGCGGCGGTCAGCAGTCCCGATGATAGTTTGATAGCCCGCGTAATTAAGCCGCGAAGCCGCAAGGGTTTCCAGCGTGTTAAAACTTGCGCCGTTTTGAACTTCCACTGTGATGGTTTCACGGACAACAGCATATGGTGACAGGGTGGTGGCTTCGACGAGCATCTGTTGCAATTCCGCTTCGCTGGGCAGAAGGACGGATGCGCCGCCGGGCGTGGTCCACGAGCTGACAAGGGGCGGGCGGATGAAGTAGCCGCGAATATTTGCGTTGGTAAAGTTGACCGCGTAGGGAGCCATGCGGAGCATGTCGGTAAGGCCGAGGTCGGTGAGGACGGTACTGGAGAAGTCGTTGTAAAGCTGTGGAATTTTGCTGAAGGTGTCGGTTTGCAGGGCTTTCTGAAAGATGGTGCGCAGCACTTCCTGCTGGCGGCGGCCTCTGTCAAAGTCATTGGATTTGGAACGCGAGCGGGCATACCACAGGGCCAGGTCGCCATCCATGTGAACTTGACCAGGGCCAACCGTATACAGCCACCAATTGTTTTCGTTGTTGGGGTCGTAGGATGGGTCTATCAACCGCCAGTCGGTGTAGGCGCAGGCCACGGGCACTTCGATGCCGCCAAGCGTATCCACGATGCGGCGAAAGCCGTCGAATTCAACCATGGCAGTATGGTCGATGCGGATGCCGAGGTTGTAGGCGATGGTATCTTTTAAAAGACCAGGTCCGCCGCCGAGGTAATCGGTAATCTCTCCGCTTTGATAGGCGGTGTTGATGCGCTGCATCCCAACCGTTGGGATGTAAATCCACAGGTCGCGGGGAATCGAGATGAGCGAGACCTGTCCTTCTTTGGGCCAGACAATGGCGATCACCAATGTATCTGTGCGATAGGAAGAACCTGGTCGTTTGTCCGAACCGATGAGCAGGAAGTTGATCGTTTCGTTGTCGGTCAGCGGCGGTAGAGCGGTTGGGTTAATTTGGGGGTCCTGGGCAGGCGGGGGAGCGGCCTGGGTGGGAAAGAGCTGGTTGAAACCCGCTGTGGCTGTCGGTTCGGGTGGAGGCGTTGGCGTAGGGGATGGTGTTTCGGATGGAAGGAGAAGCAGGGCGGCGGACGAGTTTATGTCCACTGAAAGTGGTGGCAGGGTCGGGGTGTAAAGCGAAGGTTGGAAGGGTGTCGGCGTTGGGGTGGAATTCGGCGCGGACGTGATCAGAATGAAGGGCAGGGATGCCTGTTGAGGAGCGGGGGCTGTTCCGCAGGCTGTTAATAAAACGGCGATGACTGCCGCCAGCGAATGATACTTAAATGATTTCATCTATGCTTGTGAATTCCAGTGAGATTTTCGAGCCTGGTTTTTATGGAAAAGCCGTTGGGCTTGGGGTAAGCGTTGGCACAGGGGTCGGGGATGGAACCGGGGTCTCTGTGGGCGGCACAGGCGTGTCGCTTGGGATGATGGTGGCCGTAAAAGGCAGCGCTGTTTCTGTTAACGGCTCGGTGGGATAGGGCGTCACCGTGCTGCCGGGCAGCGGCGTGGGGTAGGGTGTGCGTGTGGCTACATTTGGCACCCAAAGGATTTCACCTGCATAAATAAGGTCACTGCTTCGGCAATTCACACTCTTCATCAAACCCGCCGTAGTGTAATAATTTGTAGCAATGGCATAGAAGGTATCACCTGGTTTTACAACATAAGTCTTCACCCACCCGGATGCGCCCTGCGCGCATCCAGCCACAGTGCTGGTAGGGACAGGCGGAACGCGCAATACTGTGCCAGCAACCAGAGCTTCGCTTATCAGGCAGTTCCCGCGTTTTAACTCATCCCTGTTCACACGATAGCGCGCGGCAAGCGTTTCCAATGTATCACTAGGCTGGACAACAATCTGTCCCCAGCCCGGCGGGTACGGGCAGGAACCTTGAGCGGCTGCATTTGTAAACGTTGCGGTTATTGTAAATGTAGGAGATTCCAAACCCGGCAGGGGCGTGGATGTGGGTGGAAATGTTGCAGTGGCGGTCACAGGTGCGGGGGACGGGAGCAGGATATTGGTCGCAGTGGGAGCCGCTTCAGGCACAAATTCCACAAGCGAGATCGAAAGCGCCCCAACCATCAATCCGATGGAGAGCAGCGCGACCACAAGCGCGTTTCCAAAACCGCGCAAACTCTGCATTATTTCTTTCCTTTGGCTTCAGTGTGTTTGTCGGAATTGTTTACCCCGGCGATGGGCAGGAGCACGCTAAAGGTGGCCCCAACGCCTTGTTCGCTTTCCACCCAAATTCTTCCGTGCTGCGCCTCGGTTAATGTCTTTGCAATGGAAAGCCCCACACCCGTATCGCCGACGCCTTGAATCAAAACATTATCGGCCCGATACAACCGTGTGAAGACTCGCGGCAAATCCTGGGATGCGATTCCGCCGCCGCTATCGGCAACTTGAATGAGGATGTAATCCAACCCGTTCTCGCTTCGGGTCTGGACCTTGAGCCTGACCGTCCCCTCAAACGGAGTCGCCGCCCCGGCATTTTGCAGCAAGTGGATCAAAATCTGCTGCAATGCCTCGCGGTCCGCGTGAATGGGAGAAAGGGTCTTTGGCAAATCAAGGTGCATCGAAATATTTTTCTCGCGCACCTGTGTGCTCGTGTAAGACATGGCATTGTCGATGATCGAATTCAAGTCCACCGACTCGGGCTTGAGATCGTTCAATTCGGTTTCCAGCGTGGTGATCTGGATCATGTCATCCGTCAAACTGCGGATGCGTTCCGTGGAAGACTTGATGCGTTCCACAAATTTTCTTTGCAGCGCACCAAGGATGCCAACCGACTCGCCGAGCAGCAGATCCGTGTACCCAACGATGGACGATAAAGGCTGGCGCAATTCCTGTGAAATGGACGCGATCACCTCGGCCTGTTCCGTGCTCTTGGCGACCACACGTCCCTTTTCCATTTCATGCGCCTTCATATTGGCTTCGGCAAGCTGGTTTTGTAAATGCGCCAGTTCCTGCAGCGTGGTTTTCAATTCATTCTCAAGCTGCGAAGCTGAACTCGAAGATTGCAGGTTTTTCCCCGTCCGCAATTCGGCATTTTCAATTTGTAATTGTTCGATGATGTGTTGTGATTCTTCCTGCGCCACCAGCAGGGACGACATCTCTACCGAACCGCTTTTTTGAATCTCCGCGCGGGCCGCTTCCAACTGCTGGGTAAGTTCCTGGATCTGGCGTTCCAGTTGAATGGTTTGCGTACGCGCCTGGTCTGCCTGGGCTTCCAGTTTATTTAACTTTTGGTTTCGTTTAATAATGGGAACCAGCGACATGGCAATGTTGGACAGGAACGCCTGGTCTTCCGCTGTCCACGTGCGGTCGGAATATGGGGAGAGCAGCAGAAGGCCGCCCAATGATTCCTTCTCCGGTGTGAGAATCGGAACGCTCAGCAGATGGCCGGGGTTGGTCAGGCCGAGAATATCGCCAAGACCTTTGATATCGGCAGAGGTACTGCTGGCGGGCATTCGCAAGGGACGCCCGCGCTGGAGGGAATTCGCCAGCATGGGGATCGAACCTTTGTTAAGCGAACCGCCTTCGAGGCTGTCTTCGCGGATCAAGTCATATCCCCCGGCAATGACCATTTGATTATTATTGTCCGTCAGGTAGATCATGAAGCACAGGTCGGAGAGCATCGTCTGTGCAATCGCGCGGGTGACCGCCTGACTGACCTTCGTGGGGTTTGACTCAGCCGCCAGCGCCAGCATGGCATGAAAAGTTTTCGGGTCGGTGCTGTATCGCCTGCGTTCTGGGTTTATCGTATCCTGCTTAAGTGTTGCAGACCTCATAGGTGTTGCTATCTGGCTGGGCAGCGCGAAGCGCTGGGGTAAGGTCAACAAAATGGGATAGGCCGCCATGTAAGCAAGGCGCACAATCCCTGAATAGTTTCCCTCGACCCGAAAAAGCAAATGTCCCACGTGCCCCATAAAACCAAGAAAAAGCATGGCAAGCCCGTACCACATGCCGTCTGGCCTGCGGATGAACAGAATCGCCATACCGATCAATGTCAACACCAGCGAGCCGATCTGCCAGAACCAATCGTCGATGGTCTGGTTGTAACTTAAAGATGCAAACTGTGGATTAACGATCTGTGCCTGCCAGGTGAGCAGGCTCAACCCCAGGGCAGTTAACACGAACAAACTCAATAACGTGGCGGTTGCATCCGCCGCACGGTTGGGTTCCGGGAAGGCATACAGCCATGTGATCCAGATGATCCCGAACATGATGAAAGCGCGGTCCATGGGCGGCAGGATCGTCCTTGGCTCCAGAATTTGCTGCCAGCCAAGGCCGCTTAAAAAAAACATAAAAATTTGCGCGCCAAGTAAAATGCCAAGCCCCATGAATGCCCGTTTTGCCTGTGGAAATTCACTCGCGCGCCAATGGTTAAAAGCCGATTGAAGCGCGCTCGCCACTGCGAACACCAACACGATGTAATAAATCAAGTCCCCGGGAGGAACGGTAAGTTGTGTAAGGATTAAACTGGTGAAAGCGCTCATGCTTCCACGATTATACTGCCAGTTCAAAAAAATATGGCGCGCGCAACGTATAATTACCATTACGATGTTCAATAAGAAGTATTCAGTTATTTACATTGGTATAGTCATCTTGGCAGCCGTCGCCATCCCTATTCTGATTACCGGGTATGCCTCCATCCAACGCGCTGATGATGAATTTGCCGCGCAAAATTATGCCAGCGCTGTTCAAAATTATCAACAAGCCGCACGCCTGCTCCCCTGGCGCAATGACCTTTGGGAAAAGGCGGGGGTTGCCGCATACGCAGATGAAGATTATGCAAACGCGATCATATTTTTAAATCGCGCGCCCAGGTTGATTGAGCAAGGTTGGGTAGCGTTGGGAAATTCCTACTCCAATGCAGGCGATGTCCCATCGGCTTTGCGGGCGTATCAGAACGGCCTGCAAGTTTATGATTCGCCTTCGTTATACGCCGGGCTGGCTTATGCCCATCGCGGGCAAAAAAATTGGTCCGCCGAACGGGATGCGCTTCAAAACAAAATTCGCCTTGACATGAGTGACGCCTATTCTCATTACAGACTCGGACTCCTGCTGACTTTCCTTGAACCCGAACAAGCCTCTACCGAATTAATGCTCGCCTCTTCCCTGGACCCTGAAACTGATTCCGCGGTGCAGACATTGACCACCGCCTTGAATTTATCTGCCACCCAGTCGGACGCATCCGAGCAAATGCTGACGATTGGCCGCGCTCTCGGCCTCGTGGGGGAATGGGACTTGTCTGTTGCGGCGTTCGAGAATGCCATTGAACTTGACGGGGAAAATGCCGAGGCGTGGGCCTGGCTTGGCGAAGCAGAGCAGCAACTCGGTCGGAGTGGAAGCGTGGAATTGGATCGCGCATTAACTCTCGATCACAAATCAGTCATCGTCCGCGCATTGCGTGGCTTGTATTGGAATCGTCAGGGAAAG
>JACPVB010000088.1 GCA_016191985.1 Chloroflexota bacterium
ACATTAGAAATAGAGGCAAACCATGAACGAAAACTTTTTCCGCATTTTAGCCGCTGTGATCCTTTTTACAGGAATCGGCATTTCATCTTATTTCCGCCGCAAGGCAGACCGTGACACAGGCGAGAAGCTCTCCCGCAAAGCGGATGGCACGCCTACGATGATGCTCATCCGCATTGGCGGGTTGATCTTGTGGCTGAGTCCGCTTGTGTACCTCATCAATCCGCAGTGGATGGCGTGGGCAAAGATTGGACTTCCCGAATGGGTGCGCTGGCTTGGAGTGGGGATTGGAATCCTTTGCACGTTTGGAATCTACTGGTTGTTCAGCAGTATCGGTAGTGGAATCACACCCGTCAGCGCCACACGGAAGGAACATAAACTTTCCACAAAAGGGCCTTATCGCTGGGTGCGGCACCCACTTTACACCGCCGGGTCATCCTTCATCGTCTCATTCGGCATGATGGCAGATAACTGGTTCATTGCCTTGTTGGGCATCCTGGCATTCATTGGGATGGCGATCCGCACGCCGAAAGAGGAGGCAAATCTCATTGAAAAATTTGGCGATGAATATCGTGAATATATGAAACGGACAGGAAGATTTTTGCCGAAATTAAGTAGATAGTAGACAAGTGGAAAGTAGAAAGTGGAGAAGAAAATAGTATGCATTACATCGTCGCATTGGCTGCAATATTGATCATGATTTTCCTTCCGCGCGTGGGATTGCTCTCGATTTACAAATCCTACCGCGCGGCGAAGGAACGCGAGCAGGTGGAGGATGCACTCAAGCATTTGCTCGACCGTGAAAATCAGGGCAGGCACGCTTCTCCGGAGTCATTGAGCGGAACGTTGAACATTCCACGCGCTGAAGTGACCCGCTTGATTGAAAATATGGAAGAACAGGGCTTGCTCGAATCTCGCGGCACGGAATTACATCTTACGGCAAGTGGCGAGCGTTGGGCTTTGCATGTCCTCCGCGCGCACCGATTGTGGGAAAGGTATCTCGCGGACGAGGCGCGGATGCCGTTAAACAAAATCCATGATGAAGCGCAGAAGCGCGAGCACTCGTTGACCGAAGCACAACTCAATGAACTGGATGCCGCACTTGGTTATCCAACCCGCGACCCGCACGGAGACCCCATCCCTTCGCGTGAGGGGAAGATGAATCGGGCGGAGGGAATGCCCATTACGGCGTGGCAGGCTGAGGGTCCCGCGCGAATCGTTCATCTTGAGGATGAACCTGTCATCGCGTATGAACAAATCCTGGCGGCAGGACTCCGCCTGGGACAAGACATCCGCATCATCGAAAAGAATCAAAACCGTTATGTTTTGAGCGACGGAGAAAGCGAATATAAACTCGCGCCCGCGGTGGCGTCGAATGTGTATGTGACGGCACTGCCCGAGAGTGAAATGCTGAAGCGTGAGGCGATGCCGTTGGCAGAACTGGCGCAGGATCAACGCGCGCAGATCGTGATGCTGGATGACTCAGTGCAGGGATTTACGCGCCGCCGCTTTCTGGACCTGGGCCTGACACCCGGCACGACGATTTATCCTGAGCTTGGAAATTTCTTCGGCGAGCCAAGAGCCTATCGCGTGCGCGGAACCTCGATTGCATTGCGAAACGACCAGGCCTCGCAGATCTGGGTCAAACCAGTTTAACCACAAAGGGCACGAAGTACACAAAGTTTTTAAGCCCTCACACAAATCCTTCGTGACCTTTGTGTCCTTCGTGGTAAAGAGAGAAACATGACAAACACAAAAATAAACCTACCCACCGAGCATTGTGAAACCTGCCCCGCGTTCACGCAACTGGAGCAGATGGGAATCAAGGTCGGTGATTTTGACCGCGTGGTGGCGCTGGCTGGGAACCCGAATACGGGCAAGTCCACGCTGTTCAACGCATTGACTGGACTCAAACAACACACGGGCAACTGGCCTGGCAAAACGGTCACGCGTGCGGAAGGCGGATATCAATTCAACAACGTGAAATACAAACTGGTGGATCTGCCAGGGACGTATTCGCTTTTATCCGCAAGCCAGGATGAGGAAGTGGCGCGCGATTTTATTCTGTTCGGCCAGCCCAACTGCACCATCGTTGTGACCGATGCCACCGCGCTTGAACGCAATTTGAATTTGGTGATGCAAGTCATGGAAATTACAGACAAGGTTGTGGTGGCTGTCAACTTAATGGATGAGGCACACCGCAAAGGAATGGAAGTGGACACACGTTCTTTAAGCCGCGATCTCGGTGTGCCTGTCGTTCCGATCACTGCCCGCTCGGGGGAAGGCGTTGCAACGTTGCTCTCCACAATTTCAGAGGTGATCGAAGGCAATATCGTGGTCAAGCCCATGCGCGTGGAAGGTACGCCCGAATTTCAGAAGGCGGTCAACGAACTTGTGCCGATGATCGAAAGTATGGCCCCCGGCATTCCCAACGCGCGCTGGCTGGCCATTCGTTTACTCGATGGCGATGCCCGTGTACAGAAAGCCATCATCAGCGGCGAACTCAGCGGAATCGTCTCGCGTCAGCAGCAAATTGATGTGCAGTTCAGCAGGAAAATGTCGGTGGAGGGAAGGCAGTAATTCCCGCCCTACGCCGCTGGTCGGTAGCCCCGAATGCTTTTTGAGGGGCGTACCGAGACCAGCAATTGAAGGCAAATATGAAATTTAATGTGTGGTCTCGGTACGTTCCTCACTTCGTTCGGAACTACTCGACCACCGTTAGGAATAAAGGTTTTATGTCAAACACAACCATCACTCCCCACGACATCATCGCAAAAGCGGAATCGCTCCGCAACAATTTATCCACGGGTTTTCGCGATGAGATCGTCAAATCCATTTACAGTGAAGCGGAGAAAGTGGCGCAACGCGCCGTCAAAACCGCCTCAAATAAAAAATATGATTTCGACCAAAAAATAGACCGCCTCGTCACTTCGCCATGGACGGGTCTGCCGATTATGCTCCTTTTGCTGGGCATCATCATCTGGCTGACAGTCTCTGGCGCAAACGTGGCATCCAATGCAATCGCGGTTGTGCTATTCGGCCTCGGCGACCTTGGGAGAAATCTCTTCAATCAAATTGGCTTGCCTTGGTGGTTGACAGGCTTCATTTGGGATGGCGTTTATCTCGGGCTGGCATGGGTCATCAGCGTCATGCTCCCGCCGATGGCGATCTTCTTCCCCGCCTTCACCTTCCTCGAAGACCTCGGCTACCTCCCACGCGTGGCCTTCAACCTTGATTGGATGTTCAAGAAAACTGGCGCACATGGCAAACAGTCGTTGACCATGGCAATGGGATTCGGATGCAACGCGGCAGGCGTGATCGCGACTCGCGTGATCGACTCTCCGCGCGAGAGATTGATCGCCATCCTGACCAACAATTTCGTCCCATGCAATGGACGCTTCCCGACTTTAATTATGCTTGCCACTGTTTTCGTGGCATCCGCCTTCCCTGCGGCATTGACCTCCTTCGTCGCCGCGGGAACAGTCGTCGGCGTAGTCTTGATCGGCGTCGCGTTTACGTTTTTGATGTCGTGGCTGTTATCGCGTACCGTCCTCAAAGGCGAGGCATCCGCGTTCACGCTGGAACTTCCGCCCTACCGCAAGCCAAACTTCGGGCGCATTCTTTACACCTCCATCATTGACCGCACCATCTTTGTCCTTTGGCGCGCCATGCAGACTGCCGCTCCCGCAGGCGCGATTATCTGGATTTTGGCAAACATCCCTTTCGGTGACGCAAACCTTGCGCGCGCCATTGCGGACTGGCTCAATCCCTTCGGCTTACTGCTCGGTCTTGATGGTGTGATTCTGCTGGCCTATATCATCGCCATTCCCGCCAACGAGATCGTTGTCCCGACCATGATGATGGTTTACATGGGCGCAGGCATGATGGTCAATGGCCCAGGCACAAGCGCAGGTATTTTTGACCTGCTCGTCAACGGCAACGGCTGGACGATGCTCACCGCCATCAACCTGATGCTGTTCGCGCTGCTTCATAATCCATGTGCCACGACGATCATGACCATTTACAAAGAAACCAAATCGTGGAAGTGGGCCACCGTTAGCGTGGTGATTACCTTGGGTCTGGCGTTTTTGGTCACGTTCCTAACCGCAAGCATCGCCAGATTATTTGGTTGGGTTTAGCAATACAAGTGACAGTCACCTGCGAGGTGACTGTCACTTCTCATTCTTATCATTAGAGGTGAACATGAATAAAAAACTATCAAGAAGAGATTTTCTAAAACTTGGCGGAGCAGGGATTATCACCGCCGCGGGCACTGCCGCCGC
>JACPVB010000067.1 GCA_016191985.1 Chloroflexota bacterium
AGAGGCCACCAACCCAATGGGTACGGCCGGTACCGCCCGATTTGTGTCCGCCACATACGCCTTGGCTTTTAGTTTCTCGACAGCGCTACGCCGGTAGGCTGTGAAATCAACCGGCACGATGCGATACCCTTGCACCCTTAGCCTATATTTCGCACCTTTCCAATCGAATAGAGAGACAAAAAAACGCACCAACCTGATTGGCTAGAGCAAGATAATCAGCGTGACAGCCAGGCAACCAGGATTGGCAGCCAACAAGAAGCTCCTGCTACGGCCTCACCTGCCTAAGGTGACCCAGGAGACGCAATACGGCCTGGGTCAGCAAGCGTCTCAACAAGTGAGCGTCGCTGGCGCTGACATTGGCGATAGCGTGAAATCCACACCGGGAGGCAGCAAAGGCATTTTGCTGATGATAGGCGAGGCAATCAAGTCGTCTAATACCTGCGCCACCAGTTGCAAAAGACGGGCGATTTCTGGCTCAACGGGTGTTAACCGGCGCAGAGAGGAGCCGTCGTGACAATGGGTCTCAATCACCGTGAGCGTCTCCAGGCGTTTGATGATTTGCCGGGTGGTGAGCGCCACCCCGGCCTGCCGCACTTGCCGTTCCAGCAGGCTGTAGGCCAGCAAGGCGACCATATTGAGGCACAACATCGAGGCGATGCGCTTATCTTGATGCAGATAGACCGGAGAAACCTTCAAGTCACTTTTACAGATGGTAAAACGTTTCTCCACACCATCCTTGGCTCGATAAAGGGAGAGCATCTCCTGATGGCTCAAAGACCAGTCGTTGGTCACTAACAAGTAACGGCCGTCCTTCTTTTCCGCCTGATAAAGGGCTTCCTGATTCACCTGCCAATGCAGGTTGAGGACACCTTCGACGGTTTCATAGACGGCGACTGTCATTAAATCGCCAACTTTAGAGAGCCGACAAAGGCCATTGGCCTTCTTTTGGACCGCTTTGAGTGTGCGATGGTAGGGTTGTCCCAACTTGTCCCGAAGTTGCGTTAATTGGTCGGTCAATGCTGTCAATTGTGCCTGCCGTGCTTGCCGCAGTGGGGCGCGCATGGGGCCAGACAAAATAACTAATCCTTTATGGAAGAACACGGTGTCACCCTGCTGGAAAGCGACCCGGCAGCCGCGTCCCCAGTATTGGGGGGCATCGCCCTCTTCCAAAGGAAACGCCTCCAATTGAGCCGTTGTCCAGTTCGTAACCAGCGCTTTATGCTCCGTCTTCAGGCAGCGCAGCCCCCCCAGATAGCGCAGGTTATGTTGGTCGTAAGCCCAGGCCAACTCATCATCAAGCATCGCCCGGTCACCAATGACCAAGGTATCGGATAGGCGGTAGCCCCGCTGCTTGAGCCAGGCGGCCAGATGGTTCATATTGTCGGCGACCGTCGCCTGGTCGGCCGTCCGTCCAGGTAAGAAGTGATACAGCCAGGGGATATGACCATCAGCCGTCACATTGAGCGCCAATTTGAACTTGCGCTTGTTCATCGGGGTATTGTGGGCAAAGCCGAACTCTACTTGCTCACTGTGGGCATAACGGCCGTGCGTGATGAAGGCGGTTAGGTCATAGAAGATGACCGAAAGATCCACATCGGCCTTGCGCAAGGCTACCTCGACTACTTCCAGCCAGATTGTTTCCAAATGAGGGTAGAGGGCATCCAAAGTGCGAGCCAGCCGGTCGTCGTTAAATTTGGCGGCGGGGACACCCAGGATGCTGCCTAACACGGTTCGCCCCACCCAATCGGCCACTTGATAGAGGGGCAAGGGAAACATCAATCGGTTCAGAACGAGGATGATAGCTACCGTGCCATGGTCCACATCCCCTTTTGTCGGACAATGGCGATTGATGACCTGCCTGACCTGGAGTGTTTCCAATAAGGCATACAGGACGGGCAAAGCCCCCACCTGATAATGTTGTTGGCGGCTTGTCAGCCACTCCACCAGCTGCGCCAGTGTCAGGACGCCGCCCAGCGCCAGACGCGCCCAGCCCGCCGCCCATTTGGCTCGTCGGTATGCCCGCCGCCAGGCCTGATACCGGCGTAAGGCTTGCTGTTTCCAGCGATAACGTGGCGGCCAGGGAAAGAGCGGCCCATTCTGTGGGTCATAGCTGACCATAGCCATGAGCAGCGGCTGGTTACTGTCGTTACCCACGCTAACCGTCGGCGGACTGCTATAAACCAACAAAGCAATAAACCAGATGAACCAGACCAAAATTCGTATGCGTTTTGTTTTCGTGGCAAAATTCATGAGAAGGTGCCTTTGGTGAAGTGGGATTGCGCCATGAACTTTGCCGCAAAAAAGGCATCTTCGCCACTTTTATCTCTCTATTCGGTTTTTAATGTGCGAAATATAGGCTAAGCCTCTCTCGGATAGGGGATAAAAGGATTGCCAAGAAAGGCATCATACAGGGCATCCATTACATTTTGCCCTTGTTTACGCGCAGTGGAGATGTAAGAACGCAGCGCACAAAAGGTATCTGCCCCGTTCTTGGTCCGGAAAGCGCCGGATACTTTCTGCTTGACCTTTACCATTCTGACGTCCCGTTCCGCCAGGTTGTTATCAAAAGGAACGGCAAAGTCATACATAAAAGCCAAAACCCCAGACTTATGCTTGCGCAACCGGTCAAGCAGGTTTTGGGGTGGCGTCTGCTTGCGGCGACCACGTTTTTTAGGTGGCGGGTTAGTGGGTGGCGGGTTGGCCGCTCTCCCTTCAGCCATGAGTTTGTCGTACTCAGCTTCGTAGTGAGCCAGCCGGTCTGCCGGTAGGCTCATGGCTGGGGCAGGCGTGGCGGCTACCTCTGCCTTGATGGACAGCAGCAGGTGGGTCATGTCGCTGGCCCAAGACTGTTGATATTGCTCGGCGACGAATTGCAATTCACGCAGATGATGGACGTTACAAAAACAATGCTGGCTGTTGTCGAATTGCAGATAGGAGGCAAAATGGTCGTGGACGGCCTTCCCCCTAAACTCAGGCAAAATGCCCCCAGCGGTCATCCCTTCTTGACCTCTTTTGGCATGAACGTGGTAATGGGTCAGTTCTGGTGTGCTGACCACATGTAGCCACTGCAACTTATTCTCAACCCGCAACCCACTTTCGTCAAAATGAGCCACCGGGGCGCTAACCAGTTGTTGTTTGCTAACGGCTAAACTCGGTTTGACGTGGGCGGCTAACAGGTCGTTGGTCTGGATAAGCACCGCTTCGGTCGGTGATTGTCCGTACAAATCGGTCAACAATTCGTCCAACCGCGCCAGGGGAATGAAGTGATAGATATTCAGATAACTGGCTTGCACTTTCAGACGAGGGCCGTATTGGGTTGCTTGGGTCACCCCTGGCGGAAACTCCCCTTTCACTCCTTGACCACAAGCCGGACACGGCTTGACCGCGACTTGATGCTCGGTGACTTCCAGACGGATGGGCGGTATGTCAAATACCTGCCGTCTTTCATACCCTACCGCCGCTATCGCCGCCAAGTCACACTGACAGTGCGGGCAATGCCCCACGTCGTGGAGTACTACATGATCTGGTTCGGCCACCATTTTGAGCGTGTTGCCTTGGTGACCAGGCTGCCCACCTAGAGGGTGTTGCCCTTTCTGGCGCAAGCTACGGCTCTTGGGCTTTTTGAGACCATCGCTGCTGGGTGGTTTACTGCTATTGCTGCTGTTCTTGGCCACCTGGTCTTGTAATTGCTGGATGAGGACAGCCTGCTCAGCCACCAACCCTTCCAGGTCATCTATCCGCGCCAATGCCGCAAGCAACAGGTCAAGGAGCGTTTCTTTGTCGAGCTTGTCGAGTTGCTCGCGGTCTAGCTTTTCCAGTCTTAGCATGGTTGCTTATTTTCGCCTTGATAGATTGATTTTACATTTGATTTTGATATGAATTCCATCAGCATATTAGCCCTAATACTACAACGGGATTTCGGTTTTATGGAATTTAGCCAAACGACGTTTACGATGAGAGCGATAAGCAGCCTCATGGCAACGATGATAATAATTGACAATTTCAATGGCTTTAGCTACATCCGTTTTGGGTTGAGCCAAAACGGTCTTTAACAACAGAATAGCTTGCGGTAACGTCAGCTTGGGTGCTTTATCTTTAAGCCGCAGTTGCATCCGCACTAAAAAGAAATGAGCCAGGATGCACAGGGTCATATGATGATGCCAACCCGTCCAAGAGCGCACCTGGTAGTCACCCAGACCAATTTCCTGTTTGCTATGCTCAAAGCAAGTTTCCACGGGCCAGCGCATGCCGCTGAGCCAGACAAAAGTGGCCAGAGGTGTATCCAGCGGGGCATTGCTGAGGAAAAACTTAAGTTCACCGTCGGTAATGTCGCGTCGCAGAATCAACCAGACATCTGGCCCAGGCAGTTGGTTGCGTACAGCGACCACGCGCAGCACCGCGAAGTCAGCCACAATAGGCCCTTTGCGACCCTCCTTGATGGTGTGACGTGACCAACTGGTAACGGGCAGCCCTGCCGCTATTTCGGTCACAGTTTGAGCCTTCATCTCCCCTTCCACAAGTTGCAGCAGTTTGGGTTTCCGACCCTGCTTAGACTTCGGTTCGGGGACAGCGGTTTTGGGTCGTACCAACCATAGGTGCGTGTCTTTGGGAACTTCAGCAAAGTAGCAAACAATCTTCCCGGCCTGGTCAAGGAAAACCGTATCTCGACCAAATGCTTCATCACAGGTTAGCCAACGGAAGGGCAAATGACCATCCTGGTGCAACGCTTGGAGCATCTCCAAAGCCAACGTTTGCTGGGTCTTAAAGGTAATATCTTGGGGAATGCCACATTTAGCGCGTCGTTCCTCATACGCCTTGTCTTCGACCCATTCTTGGGGTAAGTACAGCCGGCTATCTAAGAGTGTGTATCCCTTTTGACTAGCATAGCTCAGAAAAACACCTACCTGACAGTTGGCTCTTTTGCCTAATTGACCACACCATTGCCGTTTTACCCCCACCGACTCTTGTCCTTGTTTGGGAAAGCCGCTGCTATCAACAATGGCTACCCCATTTTCATCGGCCAGGTCTTTGCTCACTTCTTGCCAATGGCGAGATAGAATCGCCCGGTCTTTCCAACTCCCTTGACCTATGAAGTGCTGCATATTGCGGATTGCTTGTGGGTCATCGCCATTGAAGTTAAGCATCATCGTTTCGACTGATTTGTTAGGTAAATCGGCCATCAGTCCTTGCAGGTAGAGCGCATATTGTTCTTTCTGTTCGCGGCGGCCAAATAGGTCCTGGTAAATCTGACTGTATTGAGCTAATTCTGTTTCTAATTCTTGGACATCTTTTATGGTTAATGTAATTTCTGAGACTGTTTCGATAATTGAGTTCATCCATTTATTATGCGATTTTCTGGTTAGTTGACATCAGAATCCTTTTATCATCAAAGTCTCGTTGTAGTACTAAGCAAATGGCTTAGTAGTTACGAAATAAATCAAAAATACGATGAATTTCTAGAACAACTAAACGATATTAGCAAAGACAAACTTGCAGAGTATGTGGTTTACAGGCGAAAAACGTTAGACCTCCTTGAACGATATATGGGTATGGGTGAGGATGGGCGACATGCTAAAGAAGTGGCTATCCATAAATTAATTTTTCCAATCCGAAGCACTTCTGATGATGTAGGGTATGAACAACAAAATCTTTGGATTATTGACGAAAAACTGTCCTTTCATCGCTATCTTTCTTCTGATTTACCATTAAAAGACATCAAGGTTGTTGATGCCGATTATGATCAGAGACCCGATCTCCTTTTCTTCTACGATAGACCTATAGCTGTTGTTGAAGGAAAACCAAAGGATAGTGTCACGATTTTTGAATTCAAAAGACCGATGAGGGATGACAG
>JACPVB010000068.1 GCA_016191985.1 Chloroflexota bacterium
GTTGACCCAGCCGAATTACAGGACGCCTTTGGTGATTTTACTTTTCCAGACCAATTCGCGCCCCGCTTCAACATTGCACCATCTCAACCTGTGCTTGCCATCCCGAACGACGCAAAAAACAAAGCAGATTTCTTTTCATGGGGGCTGATCCCATCCTGGTCCAAAGACCCGACCATCGCAAATAAACTCATCAATGCGCGCGGTGAAACCATCGCAGAAAAACCGTCCTTTCGCGGCGGATTCAAATACAAACGCTGCCTCATCCCCGCCGATGGATTCTATGAATGGAGAGCGCAGCGCGGCGAGAAAACAAAAATCCCGTACTTCATTCATATGAAAGACCGCAAACCCTTCGTCTTCGCGGGCCTGTGGGACGAATGGAACTCGCCCGATGGCGGAACCCTGCGCACCTGCACCATCATCACCACCGAGCCAAATGAATTAATGGCGACTCTGCACAACCGCATGCCGGTGATCCTGAATCAAAAGGATTACGCCCAATGGCTGGACGCCGCGCCTCAGACTCCCGATAACCTGCTTCCGCTCATCAAGCCTTTCCCAGCTGACAAAATGTCCGCGTACGTTGTTTCAACATTGGTCAACAAACCCGGCAATGACCGCCCCGAATGCGTCGTGCCTGCATAATTAATGTAATCGGCACCGATGATTGTTTATGTCGAAGCAGCCGGATGTACTAACATCTGTCGCCATTGCAGCGCCAATGGACATTTTCCACACGGCGATTTCTTTACGCTCGATGAACTTCGAGCACTCAGGAAAGATTGGGGACCATTGACAATTTATCATGAACCAACAGCTTATTCCGCTTTCCCCGAAGTGTATGATGAAAGTATCGCGGTGGAGCATGGCGGTTGGTTGGTTACCAATGGCTTTGGACTGGCAAGGAGGGAAGATTATGCAAAAGTATTCGAGAAAATGTCCAAGATCGGGATACACACAGTTGCTTTCACTTTGCACGGTTTGCGAGAGCATCATGATTGGTTTGTCTGTCGGGAAGGGGCATTTGACGATATCTTATTGGCAACCCGCCGGGTAAAAGCGGTCGGATTTCGACCAAATTGGCAGATTTTTGTTGATCAGAAGGGGATTGGTGATATGCCTGTCTTGGTTGAAATAGCAAGGAAAGAATGTGAGGCATCACCCCAACTTGATATTCCAGCGCATCGCGTGGGAGGGCGTTTATGGCATTTTGAAACTATCAGACCAACACTGAAGGATATCCGTCAATGGCACATTCACCAGTTAGTCGATGATCCTCACAGGAATAGTCTTATCGACCCAGAAGCACTGACAACCGCAGCATGGATTGAAAGATGGAAGAAAAATCCTGACATGGACGAGTTTAAGCATATTTTTGAACCCCGTTCATGGCCTCCATCGCTATCGCACGAAAGTTTGAACTTTTACATTCGAAGAGACAGAAAGGTGTTTCTTGATCCAATGTGCTCGTCACCAATCCACCTTGGGGGGCTCTCAGAAGGCAGGGATATGCTTCTTGGTAAAATTCCAGGCATACTGTCTCCAGTCCATGTGGACATAACTCCATACGAAGTGAAGTTTTCGCTGGAGGAGCAAGAGCAATTACATCCTTATGGCATGAGCGTGCGCTACAAGGCAATTTCGAAAGCCAGTCTCCATTATTGAGATGCCAACCAAGTGTATAGCAGAGTGCAATGCTCCGCACCTCGATTCTGCAATCGAAGCCAGGATATGAAGCGTTCGGATTACAAATCTAAGAACTTTTAGCACATCCCATTGAAAATATAAAAATGCGCTCACTCAAACAATGGCTGATCAGTCATTTTCCTGCTCTCGCCTCACGTGATTACGTTCTCTTCCTGGTTGGCCAATTCGTCTCCGTCATCGGCACGTGGATGCAGGCTACTGCCCTGCCCTATCTGGCCTACCGCATCTCTGGCCGCCCGCTCGACCTGGGCCTGATCGGATTCTCGAGCACATTGCCCACCCTGTTATTCGCGCTTCCTGCGGGTGTGCTGGTGGAACGCTGGGACAAACGCAAGACGGTAATCTTGTTTCAAGCCATCATGTCCATTCAGGCATTTGGGCTGGCATACCTTGCATACACTGGTCGAATCCAAATCTGGCACATCGTCACCTTGGCATTTTTCTACGGGTCAGCCGTTGCCGTGGAAGTGACCGCGCGCCAGGCCATGTTAATTGAACTGGCCGGACGTGAAGCCCTACCCAGCGCCATCGCCCTGCAAACCACCGCCTTCAACCTCGGGCGTGTGCTTGGTCCGCTGAGCGCAGCGTGGTTGATCTCTGCCACGGGAAGCGAGGGCAGTGTCTTTTTGGTAAATGGGATCAGTTTCATCTTCGTGATCGTGGGTCTGTTCTTTGCACGGACCAGATTCAAGGTCGAGAATGAAGCGAATCCATCCCAGGGCATGAGGAGCGAGTTCAAGGAAGGTCTCATCTACATTAGGCATAATGCTGTGGTGCTGTCTGCGATCTTAATGTCCGCGTTGTTGGGATTCTTCGGCATCCCCCTGCTTCAACAAATCCCCGCGCTTGCCCGTGATGTTTTAAAAACCGTCCTGGATACAGAACCCATGATCGCCACACGAACAAGTAACTTATACACGGCACAGGGTGTTGGGGCGGTGCTGGCAGCTTTTATGGTGGCGTGGCTCAGTTCGGCTAATAAAAGCAAAATGCTGTTGTGGGGACAAATTGCCTTTGTTTTCCCGGTCATCGCGCTTGGGATTACACTCAATTTGAATATTGCATTGGTGCTGCTGGCTTTCGTCGGCTGGGGAACCGTGACGCAGTTGGTGACCATGAATACCATGATCCAGATGCAGGTGCCAAACGATTTGCGCGGACGGGTGTTCAGCATTTACTTTTGGGCTTTGCAAGGCGTGGCCCCTTTTGGGAGCATCGTAATCGGCTGGCTCGCGCAAACCTGGAATGTGCAAACTGCCATCCTGGCTGGCGGTGTAATCTGCCTATTCGGAATTTCGTTTGTTCGGCTGTTTTTCCTGCGAAATGGACAAACAGCGGCTTAAGGCAGGATAAGTATTTCCGCGCCCCGCTTGACTTCGATTTTTTGCCCATGATATGATGACTGATATGCAAAATAACTTCAAGGAAGATGTTCCAGAACCCGCTGACAAAGGCGGGAGAAAGGAACAGGGAATAGCCACAGAAACCAACCCAAGGCAACGCAATTTTCTGGCTCGTTGGATGAGCAGCCTTGTGGAGATGGGGTTGGGTGAACCGCTTTTACGAATTGGAACAAATCTATTTTCGATACTCGCGATTGGAATCGTGATTGCGCTTGTACAAGGGTTTTATCGTCAGTTGGAAGGTTCATCGTCGAAAACCACCGGGCAGGCTTCAGGTCCCGTGGCGACCGCCAGCGTGGATTCTGTCTCCGCACCGGCGCTGGATCTTCCCATCATCGACGGCATCTCTCGTTCCGCACAAATCCATACAAACATTCCCAATCGTCCACGCCAGGAAATTACCATTTATACCGTGCAGGAAGGCGATACTGTCTTTGGCATCGCCGAAAAATTTGGGCTGGACCCGCAAACGATTTTGTGGGGCAACTACGAAATTTTGCTGGATGATCCGCATTCGTTACAACCCGGGCAGGAACTGAACATCCTGCCTGTGGATGGTGTTTATTGGGAATGGTTGGGCGGGCTTTCGTTCGGTTCGTGGGCCGAATTCTATGGCGTGACCGCCGCCGATATTATCGAGTACCCCGGCAACAATCTTGACCCCAAAGCATTCGCCGATTACGAGAACGCAAATATAGAAGTGGGAACCTGGCTGATCATCCCCGGCGGAAAAAGGGAATTCGTAAGCTGGAGCGCCCCGCTCGGTGTGACTCGCGAAAACCCCGCCTCGGCTCGCGTACTGGGAGCGGGCGCCTGTGACCCGGTCAGTGGTGGCGCTGTGGGTTATGGCTATTACGTCTATCCCACCAATAAGCATTATCTTTCAGGCTTCGGTTATTCCCCGGAGACCAACCACAATGGAATTGACCTCGCCGGCAATGAAGGCGAAGGTGTGTACGCGGCGGATGCGGGCGTGATTGTGTACGCAGGCTGGAACGATTACGGCTACGGCTACATGATTATGGTCGATCACGGCAATGGCTTCCAATCCCTATACGCCCACTTGAGCGCCTTGAACGTCGGCTGTGGACAAAGCGTTGGGCAGGGAGAAGTCATCGGCGCGGTTGGTTCCACAGGCCGTTCCTCCGGCCCGCATTTGCATTTTGAATTGATGGCAGGCGCAAAAGTCAATCCCTTCGATTATTTGCCGCCGCCTTAATACTTGCCAAAGCCGAAAGCCTATACTATAATCTCGGTCGCTTACCCATTCGGGTACGATGGTATCGGGCGCATGGCTCAGTTGGTTAGAGCGCTACTATCACACAGTAGAGGTCCGGGGTTCGAGTCCCTGTGCGCCCACAAGCATTACTCACCTTGAAGTCAATCTTTCGGGTGAGTTTCTTTTTATTAACTCACCTTACGCACAGACGAATTTCTTGCCGAAAATTTTAACGCCAAGACGCCAGGCCTCGAAGCTTTGATCCTCTTTGCGCCTTTGCGTTAAATATTCTAACCAGGGAACCAATCCTTTGGGAGTGGGCAGCGCAAGTTGAGTTAATAACGTGGATTCTTACTTTTCAACCCTGACCTTGCTTCCAATCCTTATATTTGTGCAAATCCTGCTCGACCAGGATCAAGCAGGCGCTTATAATCGCGACATCGTCCACCTGACCAATGACAGGCAGCATATCGGGCATCAGGTCGAAGGGATTGAACACATAGAGCAACGCGAAGACCATCGAAGCAATCGCTCCATAGGGAATTTGACGATATGCCCCAGACCAGTAATCTTTGACAATCGCAATAAACAGTTGACCATCCTCTACAAACCGCGCCAACGGACCTTTGGCGTTGAATCTTCTTTTAATCTCTTCAGACTTGTTGACTACTTTTTCAACATCCTTCTCAGTGACGTTTTGCGCGCCCTCTTTTACAAAATCTTCGTTTGGTTTGTTGGACATAATATCTTGCTCCTTTTCACTCTGCTAAGGATATAAGATTGTTGTGAATTGATTGTATCAAAAAGGAGAATGGTCAGAACTGCTGTCTGAACGCATTTTGCAAAAAATCAAATCCACAAGAACGCAGATAAAACGCGACCATTCACTTCACACAGGATACGCTCACAAACATCCAGGCCCAAATGTCATTAACGAAGAGAGCCACCCCATTTCACTCGCTTTATCATCAAGTCTCAACATTTTATAAGAATTTACTTTCTCCATTGATTCTCTTTTATAATCAGCCATCATGACGATATACCATCCCGAAGCAAAGCGGAGCGGACGCACCAACGAAACCTGGCTGGCAGACTTGCGAGATACAGGCACAAATCACGCCGAGGCGTTAAACGACCTGCGCGAAGTCATCCAGAAAGGCCTGCCGTATGCACTCTCCCGCTGGCTTTCCGCCGATGATCCGCTCTTTCAACCTCTCGTGGAGGAAGTCACTCAGGAGACTCTCCTGCGCGTGCTCGACCAACTCGACACCTTCGAAGGCCGCAGTCTCTTCACCACCTGGGTTCACAAAATCGCCATTCGGATCGCCCTCACCGAACTGCGCCGCAAACGCTGGCGGGATGCCTCTCTCGATGAATTAACAGAAAACGAAGACGCTCCCCCTCCCCCCGGCCTGCTCGCTGACCCCCAAGCCTCTCCCGAAACCTCAGCAGAACGCGCGGACATGCTCGTCCGCGTCCGCCGCATATTGGAAGAGGAACTCACCGCCAAACAACGCGAAGCTCTCGTCCTGCTCGGTTTGCAAGATGTCCCCATGGAAGAAGCCGCCAAACGTATGAAGACCAACCGCAACGCGCTCTACAAACTCCTCCATGACGCCCGCCTGCGCCTGAAAAGACGCCTCGCCCTCGAAGACCTCACTCCCCAGGATCTATTAACCGCCTTCGAGCAAAAGTAAGATTAATATTATATTAATCGTCACAAGTTGTAGTATGAACATAAAAAATATTATTCAACGCATTCAAAACACATTCACGCCCAAACAAGGCGAACTGGAACTCAAAGACGAGGTCGTTCTTAAATTCCTGCAAGTATTGGAAAACGCTCGCGAAGAGGAGCTTTCCTGCAGTGAAATGTATGCGCGTCTCGATGAATTTGTGGAAAACGAAGTCCAGGCCAAGGATGCGGACAAAATAACCCCCCTTATTCAGGAACACCTCGATATGTGTCCCGAATGCTGCGAGGAGTATGAGGCCCTGCTGGCAATCCTGGAAAATACAAAAGAAGAGCAAAAATGACGGGCTACAAACCCGTCATTTTTATTTACGAATGAAACAACTTCTCCCCCGCACGGATCGCCACCTTCAAGCGATTCTCTGCTGGGGTAATTGGGCACGACCACATCTCGTTATAAGCGCAATACGGGTTATACGCGATATTGAAATCCACCAGAAAACGCCCGCCCGGTAACGGCTCTGGCTCAAGATACCTGCCCGCCGGATACGTCTCTTTCCCAGCCAAAGAATCGACAAATGGCAGGAAGAAACCATGCTGGCTCTGATAGATCGTCAATTCCGCCTCCTGTCCGTCCACCGTAAAGTGGAATTTTCCAAACTTCTCATACATCTGTACACTCCCCGTTGAAGTTTGCATTTCAAAGCTTGCCTTATTCTCGAACTCATCCACCTTAACCTCAAGACGCAAGGCTGCATTTTCAGGAAAATAATCCAGCCCCTTAAAATCCTTCTTCTGTTCGCGAGTCAACGGGCTTTGCGGGTGGCCGCCAAAAAACTCATCCTTCTCCGCGCGAAATTCTTCCAACTGAGTCATCGTTCCTCCAATAAATAATATGCTCCCTAGACTGTAACGCCGCATCAATTCTTACGAAACCATAACTATCGCTTGTCTCATAATTAAGTAAACTTTTTGTCGAAAATTGTGAGGAAAATTCAATTTTCTGTTTACTAAATTATGCGATACTCTGTAAATTAACAGCCCCTTGCCAATTCATCTGCTTTATGCTATTTTTAGCGGAGAGGAAAACCTCATGGCTTCTACACAAAAAACAGTAATGATTATCGAAGACGAACCCGATGCCGCCGAATTATTCGCCGAAATGATGCGCGTCAACGGCTTTCGAGTCATCAAAATGTTCTCCAGTGCCCCCGCCATCCCCATGATCTCACAGGAAAAACCAGACCTGATCCTCCTCGACATCATGATGCCCGATATTTCCGGGCTTGAAGTCCTGCGCTACATGCGCCGCGAGCCCGAGTTGGCCTCCATCCCCGTCATCGTCGTCTCCGCCAAAAGCATGCCCGGCGATATCAAGACCGGCCTCGACGCGGGCGCATCGCTCTACCTCACCAAACCCGTCGGCTTCCAGGACCTCAAACAAGCTGTGGAAAAAGTATTGCAAGACAAAGCATGAATCTACTGCGCGCCTTCATCGCCATCGAACTCCCCGATCAACTTCAAAACGCGCTCGAAAAACAAACCGCCCGCCTGCGTCAAAGCCTGGGGGATGATCTCATCCGCTGGATTCCCACACAAAACATTCACCTGACCTTAAAATTCATCGGGAATATTGCCGCCTCGCATATGGATTTCCTCAAACAGCTCCTCACCCACACAGCGGATTCACATCCACAGTTTGACCTGCAAATCGGCGGCATCGGCTCCTTCCCAAGCTCGAAGCGGCCACGCGTCCTATGGGCAGGCATCCACGCCCCGGCAGACCTCGCCTCGCTGCAAAAAAGCCTTGAAGCAGGCACGACCCGTCTGGGTTACGAAAGGGAGGAACATCCCTTCTCCCCTCATCTTACGTTGGGACGTGTCCGCCAAAATATCGACCAGGCCGGTCTGCAAAAAATCCGCACCACATTGGATACAATTCAGCTTGGCAATATCGGCTCTGCCAGAGTAAACTCCATCCACTTATACAAAAGTGACCTGCACCCCAGCGGGTCGGTTTACACAAAATTATTTTCCGCACCATTAAACAACAAAACCAACTGAGGTGAAATCTGAACGCACTAGAACTTGCTCGTGAAATCGTAAACTCTCTGGAAGATAAAAAGGGTGAAGACATCGTCCTGCTGGACTTGAAAGACATCGCATCGTTTACTGACTATTTCATTATCTGCACCGGTACCAGCGACCGCATGATAGATGCTCTCGCCAAAGCCGTCATCGAAGACATTCGCTCCAAGCATAAGAAAAAAGGCAAACAACAGGGCTTCTCCCGTGACGGCTGGGTGATCGTGGATTATGGCGATGTCATCATCCATCTCTTCTCCCCGGACCAGCGTGACTATTATCAACTCGAAGAACTTTGGGAAGACGGAAAAGTATTATTAAGATTGCAGTAACCCCACAACAGCAGGTTTGCAATGAGCAACGAAATTCATCTTACCCTTCTGCGCCACGGGCATTCCCGCGCAGACGACGAGGAAGTCCATGAGGGGCGTTACGATTCGCCGCTCACCGAAGCAGGCCGCACCCAGGTCCAGACCCGTGCCGAAGAGTTTCTGGCACGCGCTTTTCATTTTGACCGCATCATCTCCAGCACGCTGATACGGGCGCATGAAACCGCCAGGATTATCGGTCAGGCGCTGAACACCCCGGTGGAAAGTGACCCCGGCTGGATGGAATTCAACAACGGGCCGCTTGCAGGGCTGCCCTACAAGGTGGCGGAGGAACGTTACCCAAAACCAGATTTTCGAAATCCATATGAGCCATTTTGCGGAAGCGGTGAAAGCGATTGGGAAATCCATTGCCGTGCGGCCAGGGGCATGGAAAAAATTATCCGCCGTGGCGCGGGAGAATATCTTGTTGTAGCGCACGGGGGCATCCTCAATGCCGCGCTCCGAACCATCATCGGCGCGCCGCCTTTTACCTGGCTGCAAGGGATCATGTTCGCCTTTGGCGACACCGGATACATCAGGTTAATTTATTTCCCATCACACAACATGTGGAAGTTGATCGAATTCAATATAGGCAGTCAATAAATCCCCCGCAATAATAAAATCTGCGGGGGATTGTTTTTGTTCCTAGAGCATCAAAAGGATTCCGAAGTTTTGCGCCAAGTTCCTCATGGGGCATACTCGTAATGCTTGGTCAGCGTATAGGTGATGTAATTTATCCACAAAGGTTGGACAACATCCCACTCATAATCATGAGACGAGAAGGTTTGAATGACCATACGCCCACCCATGCAAACCGCCAGCACACCATAATCCGATTTACGATTGGCGTGAAGGCCACCCACCAGCACAGCATCTCCCCCGGAGCCCAGTTCCAACAAATCACCGGCGTCGCCGAACCATTCCGGGTACGGGTATGATGGCGCCTGGACAGGATTCGGTGTGGAAAGCAGCGGATGGGATTGATCCAACCAAAAGATCGAGTAATCGAACGGGTCATAATCATTATCACGCGTCCAATCACGGAAAAGACGTACGCCGCATTTGTTTAAAATTGGAGCGATCTTGCCGCTGGCGATCTTATCCAAATGCCACAATTCAATAATAACCGCGCCGCCGTTGTCGATATGGTCATACATCACTTCGAACATTTCGCCACTGAAACCCGAACGCACTTCCGATGCCACGATCATCAAATCCCATGGGGTTGCTGAATTGGCATTTTGCTTAAAGGTCCCCAGGCCATCCGCGGCATTGATGATCTTGCCGCCCGAAAAACTCATCGAGTTGATCGTACCATCAACTATCGGCATCAATGACGGGTATCCTACAATATCTTCATAAATGAGGATATTGGAAGACTTGATGCGCGCGCGGATATCAACTGTAGTAGAAGTGGGGAGAACAACATCGGCCCCTGCGGGAAGCGCCGTATAGGTCGGGTAAGGCGTATAGGTCTCCGCAGGCGGCGGGAGAGTCGGCGCGTTCAACGTGGCCTGTTGAATGGCCAGGCTGGTTTGCTGAATGGCCAAAGCCACCTGTGTCTCTCCGATGCCAACATCGTTACCAGTCGTGCCGGGGACGTTACAAGCCAGGGCTGCCAGTACAAGCAGTAGAACTGAAGTAAACCATCGCGATCTTTTCATAACCATCCTCCTGTTTCAGAAAGTATCGAAAAAAAGGCACGATCTCATAAATTTATTATATAACCATTGACGCTATTTTAACCGTCTTCTTTCAGTACAAAAAGACACCCCGCAGATATTTCTCCTGCGGGATGTCTTTACAACTTACATATCACAAATTTTTATTTTTCGAACACCCACGCGTCCACAGCGCGTTTCCAATCCACTAGTTCTTCCTTCTTGAACCAGAGCGCGACTTCGCGATCGCCGGTTTCAGGCTTGTCTGAAGCGTGGATGAGGTTGCGGCCTACTTCGAGGGCAAAGTCATGGCGGATGGTACCGGGCGCGGATTCAACCGGCTTGGTCGAACCAACGGTCTGGCGCACAGCGGCCACCGCGTTGGGGCCTTCCCACACCATCGCCATTACAGGCGCGGAAGTGATATACGAGATCAAGCCGTCATAAAAGGGTTTGCCCTTATGTTCGGCATAATGAGTTTCCGCCAGCGTCTGGCTGACCTTAATAAATTTCGCGCCAACAAGGCGCAGTCCGCGGCGTTCAAAGCGGGCGATCACTTCACCGATCAAGCCGCGTTGGACACCATCGGGTTTTACGAGCACGAGCGTTCTTTCCACAAATTCCTCCAAAAACTAAATAGATTAACAGAGCGGGGGTTACCCGCTCTATCATTAACGAATTAACTCTTCGGCTTTGTTATATGCCTCGAGCGCTTCCTTCAATCGGTTCGCGCGCATGTAGGCATCCCCCAGCGTCTGCCAGATGCCGACTTCCACAGGATAGCGATAAATGGACTCGGTCAAGTCGCGGATGGTTTCCTCGAGATGCCTGCCCTTTTTGATGAGCTTTCCGTAATGGTCTAATGCGGTGGGGATGTTGCCCCGGTCCAACTCACCCTTGGCCTGCCCCAATACATTGACATTGCTCTGCCCCTCAGCCTTGGGTTGACGCACCGTTCTAACTGGTTTTTTCTTCGCAACAGCGGCCTTCTCGCCCGGTTCCGGGGAAGGTGGATTCTGCATGATCGATTGCGCGCGCGGTTGTGGCGGCGGTACGGAAACTGGCTGTTGCGGCTGAACGGCAGGCTCCTGCTTTTGCACCGGGACAGGTTTGGGTTCCACAGGATGCCAGTCAGATGGTGAAGTGGGTTTGAGTAGTTGGGGAGTCTCCGCTTCCCATTGTTCGCGGTGCTGCCAGGGTGGCGCATCTTCGCCAGCCTCATCGGCCTCTTCAACTTCCTCGTCCACGCCTTTCAACCAGTCGGGTAGGTCGACTGTCAGGGTAACGGGAGCAGCTTCATCGGTCGAGGTGGAAGCGGCAGGTTGAACGGATTCTTTCCACGCGTCATCTTCCGCTTCAGATTCGGAATCCACATCGCTCAACCAATCAGGCAGGTCAGATTTTGCAGGCTGGGCCTCCAATGGCTTTTCGGGTTGAGCAAGCGGCGGGCGCGAAGGAGCGCGGAGGAGTTCGGGGTCGATATTGAGACCGGGTTCATCATCCAGTCCGCTCAGCCAATCGGACAGATCCTGGTTGGACAAATTCTGGCTGATGTAATCGCCGCTTTCAACGGAGGGCGCTTCGCCTTTATCTTCATCAATTCCGCTTAACCAATTCGGCAGATCGGCGGCTTCCTTCTGCTCGGGCAGGTCAAATTTCTCGCCAGAATCCGCGGGCGGCTGGGCATCGCTCAACCATTCAGGAATATCGCCGCGTTGAAGGGGTTCCCCTTCCTGCGTTTCTTTTTCATCCAAGTCACGAATCCACATACCGGTCTCATCCATTGCGGGTTCGGGTTTGGATGCGTTCTCAAATTCAGCAAAAAATTGTTCGCCGATATTCTGTGCGCCTTCGACCCATTCCGATTTTTGGGCTGGCTCTTCACTTGCAGACTGCGCCTCGCCAATGGACTGTGCCTGCTGCACCCATTCGGGCGGAGTTTCACTGCGTTTGTTGGGGTCGGTGACAAGTTCTTCAGGTTTTGCGCCATGCTTGGCCGCAAGGGATTCAAGCCATGCCACCGCATCATCCTGCTCCTGTGCAGATGCGCCGAGGTCTTGCACGTTGGGCTGCGGCGCGGCAGGTTGTTGATTTATGGATTGCGCCTGTGATACCCACTCCGGAGGAGTCTCACTGCGTTTGTTGGGGTCGGTAACAAGTTCTTCAGGTTTTGCGCCGTGTTTGGCCGCAAGCGACTCAAGCCATGCCACCGCATCATCCTGCTCCTGTGCAGATGCGCCGAGGTCTTGCACGTTGGGCTGCGGTGCGGCAGGTTGTTGATTTATGGATTGTGCTTGTGATACCCAATCCGGTGGGGTTTCACTGCGTTTGTTCGGGTCGGTGACGAGTTCTTCAGGCTTTGCGCCATGTTTGGCCGCAAGCGACTCAAGCCATGCCACCGCATCATCCTGCTCCTGTGCAGATGCGCCGAGGCTTTCTACAGAAGCTGCGGATTCGGTTTTTGGTTCCGCGCCGCGTAGCCAATCTGGAATGTCGGCTGGTTGCGCTTCTGGCTGAGATTCGGGTTGAGCTTTTTCACTGACACCGCCAAGCCAGTCTGGCGCATCGGCGGGTTCGTCAGATTTTTCTGTGCGGTCAAGTCCGCTCAACCAATCGGGCACATCACTGGGTGGCGTGGATTCTGGTTGGGAGGTTGAAATAGCCGAACTGGCCACACCGCCAAGTCCGCTCAACCAATCGGGCACGTCACCGGATGGCGCGGATTCTGCCTGAGATTCGGCGGGGGTTTCTTCACCACCCAACCCACTTAACCAATCGGGAGTATCAGCAGATTGCATCGTCACATCCGGTATAGGTTGAGTAATGGGGTTGAGGTTGTCAAGTTGGGGAGCCTGGGCTTTGAGCCAGTCCGGTAAATCCGCGGCGACGAGCGGTTCACCGGCGGGTTCTTCATCAAAAATGGATGTGGGTTGTTCGGGCGTGTTGGATTCTCCCCAGCCTGCGGCACGCAGAAAGTCCGGGATGCTGTCTTGTGATTCGGAAGCAGAATCAGGCGCGGGCGCGGATTGAGGCGAAGGCGTTTGTTCTGAAAATCCACCAGATTTTAACCAGTCCGGTTGTTCATCAAAAGACGAAGAGGCTAGTCCGGAGGCGGCAGAAATGCCTAGCGAAGCGCTCCACTCCTGGCCTGCTGGAACTTCTTCACCGGTGTACTCGAGCCTTTCCAAATTGACAGAGGCATCGGAGACATCACTGGTCTGGAAGATCGAGCCTTTTACAAAATTGGCGTACGGGTCCAACTCGCCAACGTGCATTCGATAAACTTGTGTGCTTTCCGCACCGGCCGTGGCCGGAAGCAATTCCACTTTGATGCGATTCGCATCAAAGCAATAGGGATAACGTTTTAACAACTGATCGCAAATATCAGAAGCATCCGATTTTTGCCCGGCTTTGAAATAGGAATACGCCAGCAATATCTGCATATCGGCGCGCTGGGAATCCTCCGCCAACACGGCGCGGATCTCGGAGATGGCTTGCGGATACAACTCGCCCTGCACATACATGTGGGCAAGCGCGCCGCGCGTCATGCGGATCTTGGGTGGCTCCATGCCATCGCGTCGGCCATACAATCGTTGCAGTTCGCCCTGGATGGCGGCATTGGATGGCTGCGCTTCGAACGCGCGCTCCATGTGCCAGATGGCATCGTCCTGTTTATTTTCTTCGTCGCTGATAATGCTCAAACCAACATGCGCCACAAAATCGCCGGGCACAGCCATGAGCACGCGGCCAAAAATATCCACCGCTTCGTTATAACGTTTCGCTTCAAGATACGCCTTGCCCAGCAGGCGGTAGGTTTCAAGATGTTTGGGGAACGTTCTCAGGATGTGACGACAATGAGCAATAGCCTCATCGATATGTCCCTGTTCGACGAGGCGTTCTATTTCACGATTGTAAATTCTCAAAGAGACTTTTGCCATTACCGTGTTCCTAGGTTACAAGGTGCTGCGTTAGCAGTAAGTATGCCTGATTCTTAAATAATTCGCAAGGCTATACGCTATTTTACTCGTAAAACAGTGGCAGCGGCGGTACAAATTCATCACGAATCTGATGGGCAGAGAGCACTGCCGCGCGCGCCTCGGCTAGTTTTGCCCGGTCATTCGCATGGATTTCAAATAACGGTTCGCCTTCCTGCGCCTTGTCCCCCACTTTTTTTAAGATGAGGAACCCAACCGCATAATCGATGGGATCGCCTTTTTTGGCGCGACCGGCTCCGAGCGCCACCGAGGCCTCCCCCACGCTTCTTGCATGGACCTGTGAAATGAATCCGTTTCGAGGAGCATGTACCACTTCCACATATTTTGCCCGCTCGAATTTGGAGACATCATCCACGTAGGAAACATCGCCACCCTGCGCCGCCACCAGCACACGGAGTTTTTCCAAAGCGCTTCCATCCGCTATTGATTTTTCAGCCATCGAACGCGCTTCATTCAAATCTTTTGCGCGCTGACCCACAACCAGCACGTGTGCCGCAACATGCAAACAATGTTCACGGAAATCCGCCGGACTTCCGCCATGCAGCATATCAATTGCTTCGATGGTTTCAAGGGCATTGCCAACCGCCGCGCCCAAAGGTTGATTCATATCCGAGAGCAGGGCTACGGTTCTACGTCCCGCCAGGCGGCCAATGTCCACCATCAAGTCGGCCAGTTCGCGGGCTTCATCCAGCGTTTGCATGAAAGCGCCAAGCCCTGTTTTAACATCCAATACAATGGCCTGTGCGCCAGCCGCAATTTTTTTAGACATAATGGAAGATGCGATCAGCGGAAGGGAAGGGACTGTTCCGGTCACATCGCGCAGCGCATACATTTTTCCATCGGCAGGCGCAAGGTCCATGGACTGGCCGGTGAGCACGATGCCTTTTTCTTTTAATTGCTTTTTGAATTCGTCTGTGGAAAGATCCACGCGATAACCGGGGATCGATTCCAATTTATCGAGCGTGCCGCCGCTGAAGCCCAATCCGCGCCCGGACATTTTCCCGACCGGCAATCCGCAAGCCGCCACCATCGGCATCACAGAGATGCTGGTCTTATCCCCCACGCCGCCGGAGGAATGTTTATCCACCGCAATGTCCACAATTTTTGAGAGATCGAGCACCTGACCAGATTTCGCCATGGCAAGCGTAAGGTCGGTGGTCTCAAATGGGGTCATACCGTTGAGCATAATAGCCATTGCAAAGGCGGAGGCCTGGTAATCTGGAATTTCCCCGTTCGTAAAACCGCGCACAAAAAATTCTATCTCCTGTGCGGTGAGTTCTTGTTTATCGCGTTTTTTGATAATGATGTCTACCGCGCGCATAAGTTCTCCTTGTAAAATCTTGCGCGGTTATTTTATCCCATTTTGTCAGACAATACCCTCCTCCTTACCGTACCGCACACTTGCCCTGGTACGGCTTAAGCCGCACAGTGCCAGGGAGATTTATCTTGCGAGTGATGTTATCCCAAAAACATACACAACATGTTGTATTTTTCCAAATTAATCGAGCAATAAAGAACAGCAAGATTCTTGCCCTGAGCTGGTAGGTTGACTGACGAAGTCGTGTCGAAACCCTATCGAAGGTATCTTACGAGTGGCGGTTTTACCTCAATAACAAACGCAACGTGAACGTTGCGGTACATTACGCTTTCTCCAACTGCTGCCCCTCTTTTGTATCCTTCACCGCCCAGCCAAGCCCTGAGATTTCATCCCGCAGACGGTCTGACTCGGCGAAGTTTTTCTCCGCGCGGGCCTGCTTGCGCTTCTCCAGCAGGGACAATACTTCGTCCGGCGGTGTTTCATCATCGGCTGATTGGGCTGCGTTGAGCACCATTTTCCACACTTCGGGGCGGATGCCTTTTTCAATCGGATCGGGCGGAGTGCAGGTTCCAAGCTCACTTAACGAAAAACTTGCGCCGGAAGCGTACATCTCCGCGCTGTCGCTTTTCAACACAGAAACCGAGCTGACGCCATGCACATCACAGACGCCTCGTTCACAGTCCATGATGATGCCGGAGTGTTCATCCAGCCCAACGATGATATTTTCTTTAGGAGTGAGTCTGCGCCATTGCTCAAAGCGCTCCATGCCCATGAAACAGCGGCTGGTATCCAGGTCCAGGCCGCCTTCGGCGTTGTTCCAGTGCGGGATAATGGAGATGTGCATTCCAAAATCTGAGAAGAACTTCAACCCATCCTTCACATGCACTTCCTCACCCACCTTGTAAATTTCATAAACAGGCAGCACCCATTCGCTGACTGAAATGGTGGCGGCGGAGGCGAAGACCAACGTTGCACCCAACCTATGCCTCGCGCGGATAATGTCCCATGCGAGCGTACCGCCCAATTGACGCGCAAGATAACTGGGACTGCCCGGTCCCATAAAGATCATATTGGCCGTGAGCAAAGGTTTTAGGATTTCAAGATTATCGGGGCTGAACTCCGTCCCTTTTTTGCGGGCGGGGATGAGGTCAATGATGGGTTTGTAATTTTGCAAACGAGTCTTGAGAAACTCCCCCACACGACCCGCAACGAGAGAGGCGTTTAACTCAAAGCCTGCCGGCGTTTCCAGTATGGCGATCTGCAACGGGCTGGGAATGAGGCGGGCAAGATTTTCGAAAATGCGCCCGCCCGCGAGGGACGTCTCCCCGGAACCGAGAAAGGCGATGTGTCCTAAAGTCATGTTAACTGGATGATGCGTTAAGTTTTTCTATTACATTTAAAAAAGTTTCGTTATCGGGAATATCCGCCATCGAGGAACCGTAATGCACAAAGCGGATGCGGCCTGCCACGTCTACGATGCAATTCAAAGGCATACGCCCAAGTTTGAAAAGATTCACTTCCTGGCGATATTGCTTTGCAACCTTATGACTCGGATCGGGCAGACCGGCATAGGGAATATTTTCCTTTGCCCAATATTTTTTGAAAGTGTCCACACCATCAGGGCCGACGGCCAGAACCTCCGCGCCGCGTGCGGTGAATTCAGCATAATGATCGCGCATGCGCGCCAACTGCGCGCGGCAGTACGGTCACGTGAAGCCGCGTAGAAATGCAAGGACAACAGGTTTTCTGCCGCGAAAACTTGAAAGGCGGACAAGATTGCCATTCACATCTTCGAGTTCAAAATCAGGAGCAAGTTCGCCGGGAGTGATCAGGTTTAGTTTCATCGATGTTCCAAACCGATGGTCTTCCCCTTCGGGGACTTTGCGATACGCCCTGCACGAACGTGCAGGGTTACTCGACCATCAGCAATTTATTTTATTTTTCCAAATACTGTAGTACGGCTTCCATAAATTCAACGGGACATTCCTCGTGCGGGACATGTCCGCATTGCGGGATCAGCGTGAGCTGCGCGTTGGGAATTTCAGTTGCAATCGCTTCAAAATAAAATGCGCGGATCAAACGATCTTCCTGCCCCGCCACAATAAAGACCGGCACGGTCAATTGTGGCAGCAACGGACGCAGTTCAGGGTAAGCAGGCGCGAAAGTCAATTCGTAAAATGCGCGGTCCCAGTTTTTGATCTTCAATAACTTTAAATATTCCTGCCTGATCTCATCGGTAAGTTTAGTCTGATCATACCATTCGCGCTGGATCGTGTTCGGTAAAGTCTCCTGGTAATCGCGCATCAGCAGGGGACCGATATGCCGCATTTGCGGAGTCCACATCAGGGGCAGCGCCCACGCGGGGAACTGCGGGCCTCGTCCCCCGCCGACGCCTGGGTCTACCAAAATGAGCGCCTCCACCCTTTCAGGATATTCCAACGCAAACGCAACCGCCACGCCGCCACCCGCCGAGTTGCCAACCAGAATCGCTTTTTCGATTCCTTTTGCATCCATCAGTCCGCGCAGAAGTTCGAGGTTGGCTTTTATGCCATAGGGATTCTCCACCCAATCTTCGGGCATGGGACGTTCCGTCAAACCAAAGGCGGGACGGTCATAGGCAATCACGCGGCCAATCTGTGAGAAATCATCCATCACTTCGCGCCACGAGAAGGTACTGCCGCCAAATCCGTGCAGGAAGATATACGTCGTTTCGCCCGCGCCCGCCTCCTTGTAATGGACATTGACATCGTTCACTTCCACAAACCTGCTGTCGGCTTCGATGAATTCTTTTTCAGAGACCAACCCATCCAATTCTGTAACAGGGATAAAAAAAGGACCGAGCGCCATCGTCAGGCAGGCAAAGGTCAGGGATGCAAAAAATATCTTTTTCCAGTGTTTCATAATTTAAAAATAAAAATTACTTCAATCCTTCCAGGAATTCCACCGTCGCGTTTGCGATTTGAGTCCACTGCTCTTCGGGAGAAATGGCCGCTTTGTTGTCACCAGCTTGAAGTCCGTACGAAGCGAACTGCGCGTGATTGCCGCCTTCAATGGCGACGAATTCCGCATCCGCTGGAAGTAACGCACGTGATTCGTTTATCTTCTCGCTTGTCGTGAGCCCATCGTTTGTTCCATAAATTGAAATTGCTTTTGTGTCCATTGATTTCAACACATCGTTCGCGGGATACGAAGCCCAAAGCACAAGGCCTTTGATATCGGGATGATTCGCGGCATACGTTGAAGCCGCCACACCGCCGAGCGAATGTCCACCGACGGCCCATTGTTGAATTTCGGGATAATGAGCAATCACATGCGCTGAAACGTTTACGTCGAAGAAAGGCAGGTTCAACGGTGCGGGAACAAGCACAACAAAATACCCCCGCTCCGCGATCAACCTCAACAGCGGCGCATACGCGCGATGATCCACGCGGCCGCCGGGGTAAAAAA
>JACPVB010000115.1 GCA_016191985.1 Chloroflexota bacterium
ACAGCAAATGGGAAGCAATCATTAAGTAGGTCGGGTTTCACACCCGACCTAAATTTTATAAGGAAGCCACATGGAAACCTTCTTCACCTTTCTTGAAAGACGAGTCGACGACTCATCCTCCCTGCTGTGCATTGGACTCGATCCCCACATCCCCGATCTAAAGGAACCCACTCCTGCCTCCGCCCTGGACTTTTGCCTGACTCTGGTACGAGAGACAGCTCCCTACGCTGCGGCATTCAAGCCCAACGCCGCATTCTTTGAAGTCTTCGGCGCCGAAGGTTGGACAGTGCTAAAAAAAGTGATCGAAGCCATTCGCGAAGAATCAAATCGCATGGGGTCGCGCATCCCCATCATCCTGGATGCGAAGCGTGGAGATATTGCCTCCACGGCCGAAGCATATGCCCAATCCGCATTCGAGTCCCTCGGCGTGGATTGCATCACCTTGAATCCCTATCTCGGTCGGGACTCCATTGACCCGTTCCTAAAAGACCAGGAGAAAGGCGTGTTTCTTTTGTGCAAAACATCCAACGCAGGTTCAATGGATTTGCAAAACCTGCTCGTTATGCCAATGGGATCAGACAGCCCCATGCCAATGTATATTTACGTCTCCAAACTGGCGCAGCAATGGAACGAGAAAAATAATGTCGGGATTGTCGTCGGTGCAACCCATCCGCAGATCATGGAAATGATCCGCGCCGCCGTGCCCGATCTATGGTTTCTCGCTCCCGGCGTGGGCGCGCAGGGCGGCGAATTGGAACTCACACTAAAATCTGGTCTGCGTGCAGATGGCAAAGGACTGCTCATCCCGGTCTCGCGTGCCATCTCACGAGCACAAAGCCCCGGTAAAGCCGCTGCTGAAATCCGCGATCAGATTGTGAACATAAAAAGAGCGTTAAGAAATTAATCGAACATTGATACAAGGAATTTCTCATGGCGAATGAATTACGAATTACGGATCACGTATTGGCTACCTTGGCAGACGGGCTGCTTGAAGCAGGCTGTATCAAATTCGGCGAATTTACTTTGAAATCGGGACTCAAATCTCCTATTTACATTGACCTGCGTCAGATCATCACCTATCCCAAACTCCTCGCAGATATCGCCCAGGCTTACCTGCCAATCCTCTCAATTCTCCAGTTCTCCAGAATTGCTGGTTTACCATACGCCGCCATCCCTATCGCCACCGCCATCTCCCTCGCAGGGAATTACCCAATGATCTATCCTCGGAAGGAAGCCAAGACGTACGGCACGAAAGCTGAGATCGAAGGCGAATATTATGCGGGCGAGATCGCCGTCATCATCGATGATCTCGCCACCACTGGCGGAAGCAAATTCGAGGCCATCGAAAAATTGACAGGCGCAGGACTGATGGTGAAGGATGTTGTTGTTTTAGTGGACCGTCAGTCCGGTGCGAAGGAATCACTCGAACAGGCTGGGTATTCCATGCACGCGGTGTTGACCATATCCGCTTTGCTGGATTATTGGGAAAATAATGGAAAAGTAGATAAAGAAAAAATAGAGGCAACAAGAGAGTTTTTGAAGCAAAGCAAGTAATGAGGAGGAAAAATGGCTGGACTTGCAGTTAACGTTGCTGTAATTCATGAAGGGAAAATCCTGTTGACCCAACGGGACGATTTCGAAACATGGATTTTGCCGAGTGGCGGTGTTGAAGATGGGGAAAGCATTGCGCAGGCCGCAATCCGTGAGACGAAAGAAGAAACGGGTCTGGATGTTGAATTGACGGGATTGGTGGGTGTCTATTCCCGTATCAGCAATATGTCCCCCGGTTATATGGTGTTGTTTGCTGCCCGTCCAATTGGCGGCGAAATAAAATGCCAGGAAGGCGAAACCATTGCCGTGGAGTGGTTTGCCTTTGATGAGATTCCAAGTCCACTTTCGGCGGGGCATAAAAGACGCATCGAGGATGCAATCTCGGGAGTGCGCGGCGTAACCGTTTTACAGGAATTCAAATTGCCTGCAATGCCGGATGGATTAACAAGAAAGGAATTGATTGAACTTCGCGATAAATCTGGGCTATCCCGCCGGGATTTTTACCTGAGCATTTTTGAACAAGCGGAACTGAAAGAGACAACAGAAGTTCCAGGCGTATAAAAAACTCAACAGAAGGAGATTATTTTATGAGCTGGAGCAAACTCGAATCCCAATCCCCCGAAATTGCTGAATTCGGAAAAACACGCCTGCATAACAAAGTGGCCTATCTTGGAACAATTCGGAAGGATGGCTCACCACGTGTCCATCCGTTCACGCCGATCATTGGCGAGGGACATTTTTTTGTTTTCATGGAGCCGACCTCCCCCAAGGGACACGACCTCCGTCGTGACGGGAGATACGCTGTCCATTGTTCAGTGACAGATACCAGCGGAGAGAGCGGCGAAGTCATCGTCACCGGCAGGGCAAAATTTATCGAAGACCCTGATGCGCGCGCGCTGGCTGTCAAAATATCCCCTTACAAACCTGCCGAACGATATATTCTTTTTGAATTCGAAGTTGAACGTGTTTTAGTGACCGAATACCCTGAAGGACATCCCGTACGCAGGCAGTGGAAGGCTGAAGAATAATACTGAGAAACCACTATCCAAAACGCGGGCGGGGTTGGTGTGGATGTTATTTTATAAATTCATCAAAACCTGACGGTGTGACAACTTGATACTGGCTGTTTTCATACGTGCTTGTAAATTCATTGGCGGCTTTCAAGCTGCCCTGCCCATCTTTCCACTTGAATTCAAAGGCCTTTAATTTGCCTTCACGTTCTTCGATCAGGTCAATTTCCTTCTGGTCGTATGTGCGCCAGAAATAAAAATTGGCAAACTGACGTTGGTGCAAATATTTTTTCATTCGCTCGATAATGGCGAAATTCTCGAATAACGCACCCACGTCTGCGCGGATGTGGAGAGGATTGAAGTTGCGGATGAGTGCATTGCGGAATCCCAAATCCACAAAATAATATTTGGACGATTTGGAAATTTCCTTTCGCAAGTTGCGGCTAAACCCGCGCAAATTAACAATCACAAACATTTTTTCGAGCAGGTCAAGATATTTTTCAACAGACACTTTGGAAATGGAAAGGTGAGTAGCAAGTTCGGATGTGGATACCTCCGAGCCGATTTGTAGGGCCAGCAGGGAGAGCAGGTCTATGATCTTTTTTGGTTTTTTCACCTGTTCGAAAGTGAGAATGTCCCGATAGAGATAGTTATTGATCAACTCGTAAAGATAATTTTCCTTATCCTCATAGGAGTCATAACTGTTCACCTTTGGATACATGCCAAAACGCAGGAATTCCTCCATACGTTCGCTGTTGGAGGTTGATGGGGCTTTTACGGGTAATTCGTTGTAGGAAAATGGATATAACGTGAAGGTGGCGGAACGTCCCGTCAACGGTTCATTGATCTTGTTGGCAAGATCAAAAGAGGCGGAGCCGGAAGCGAGGATGTGTATCTTATAATGATCAAAGATCAGTTTGAGAGTCAAACCAATGTTTTCGATGCGCTGGGCCTCATCAATCACGAGTAATTTATTTTCGCCTACCACGGACTTAAGCCTATCGAGGTCAGCACGGCTTAGAAGTTCCTGGGTACGCAAATCGTCCCCATTTAATTGTGCGTAAGGCACGTCTGTTTTTGCCAGCAATTGACCGATCAAAGTCGTTTTTCCAGCCTGGCGCGGTCCATATAGAATTATTGCTATTGGCTCCGATTTTAGTTCTTTTTGAATATGATAAAACAAACTGCGCTCAATTTCCATAAATTAAGTATAGTATACTTTGATTGATTTGTCAAAGCTGCGCTCTTTCTTCAGGAAATAATACTTATGCCAAAAAAACATACCTTCACAGCCATTATCCAAAACGCGGGCGGGGGTGGCGCGTTCGTAGAAATCCCGTTCGATGTGGAAAAAGCCTTTGGCTCGAAAAAGCCCAAGGTCAAAGCTATGATCGAGGGAGTTCCATACCGGGGGACTCTGGTCCGCATGGGGACGGAAAACCACCTGCTCCTCATCCTCAAGGGAATCCGCGAACAGGTGGGCAAAACATTCGGTGACGAGATCAAGGTCACCGTGGAAGCGGATACGGAGCCGCGCGTGGTAGAAGTCCCTGCGGGGTTGGAGAAGGCGTTCAAGGCTGAGAAGGAAGCAAAGGCTTTTTTCGAGAAACTTTCGTACACCCATCAGAGGGAATATATCGGGTACATTAACGAAGCGAAAAAAGCTGAAACCCGCGAACGGCGCATTGCTCAAACAATCGCGATGTTGAAGAAAAAAATAAAGGGACAATAATTTCAAATGTCAAAAATCAATATTGGCAAGCGGGAACTTTTCTACTCGTGTGTTGGCTACGGCTCCCCCACAGTGATATTGGAATCTGGAATGGGCGACACTTCTGAATCATGGACGCACATTCAACCGACCATTGCACAGTTGACTCGCGTGCTCAGCTATGACCGCGCCGGGCTGGGGCAGAGCGATATACCTCTCCGCCCATGCACATGCCAGGCGATGGTGGACGATTTAAAGTCCCTGCTTGCTGGCTTAAATATCCAGCCGCCGTATGTTCTTGTGGGACATTCATTCGGTGGGATGCTTGTGCGCTTGTTTGCCGCACAAAACCTAGGAGATGTGGCCGGCATGGTTTTAGTTGATTCCACGCACGAAGACCGGACTGCCGGTTTCGAGAAGGTTCTTTCAGACGAGTTGATCACGCGCAATCGCGCCCATCTCCTTGACCCTGCTCGCAATTCTGAATTCGTTGACCGCATCCCATCCGAACAGCAGGTGAGGGATGCCCACCGTTTATTTGATTTTCCACTGGTGGTGTTGACGCGCGGTCTGCCCGATGAGCCGTCAGATGTCTGGCCAAGCGCGGACCTTCAACGAGTCGAATGCGAATTGCAAATGGAATTTCTCAAACTTTCCCCAAAAAGTTCACACATGATCGCCGAAAAAAGCGGGCATTGGATTCAAAACGATCAACCCGAACTGGTCATTGAAGCAATTCGAAACGTGATGGGAAACTAACATGGAAACAGGCACTCCAAAATGGCTTGAACTTGCCCGCGAGTTATATTCCATCTCGCAATCCGGGCTGACGTATTGCAAAAATGAATATGATCTGATTCGGTATCGCCGCTTGCAGGAAATTTCAGCGGAAATAATCTCAAATGAAACCGAGTTATCAAGAGAAACTGTAAAACACGCCTTTTCAATGCAGGCAGGATATATCACGCCAAAAATAGATGTGCGTGGT
>JACPVB010000116.1 GCA_016191985.1 Chloroflexota bacterium
CCGCAGCCGTTCAAGCCAGTGGCGAAGAGGATGGCACCATCTTTCTCTCCATCGAAGAGAACGGATACGCCCATCTCTTCATCATCCAACCGCAAGGCCTTCCCCTCACACGCATCACCACAGGCGATTGGAACGACATCGCCCCCGCCCTCAGCCCCGACCGTACCCAGCTCGCCTTCGCCTCAGACCGCAGCGGTTTCTGGGACCTCTACGTCATGGATTTGCAAACAGGTGAAGTAACCCAGATCACCGATTCAACCGAATACGACTCCGCTCCCTCATGGTCACCCGATGGACAATGGCTGGTCTACGAAACTTATCTCAACGAAAATTTGGAAGTCTCCGTCGTCTCGGTCAATGACCGCTCTGCGGAGATCATCCCGCTCACGCAGAATCCCGCCTCCGATCATTCTCCCGTCTGGGCCCCCGATGGCAGGCACGTAGCCTTCATCTCCACCCGTGGCGGCGATAGTGACGTCTGGCTCGCCAGCCTCGATCTCGCCGGCGACGAACGCTATCAAAACTTAAGCAACACTCCCTTTGCCTCTGAAAATTATCCCGTCTGGAATTTTGACGGCTCGCAATTATTATGGTCTTCCATCTCCCAAACCGTCGGCTACAGCGGCCTGTATATTTGGAATGCGAACGAACCAGCCCGCGCCGCACATTGGATCGGTGACGGCCTGATGGGCGCATGGGACGAAACCGCACAACGAGTCATCGCAGTCACCAACGCGCCGAATCAATACTATCTGACCTCATACGATCTGCAAGGCAATCTCCTGCTCGCACCTTCCCCGCTAAACGGCCGCGCCCGCGGACTCACATGGGGTTCCGCCAAGCTGCCAAATTCCCTGCCGAATTCATTCACCCAGGCCGCAAATGACTCGCCTCCAGTGCTTTGGTCGCCTGCTGTTACACCAGGCCCCGATGTGCCCAACCAACGCTGGTATGTTGTCCCCGTCGAAGATGTGCAGGCTCCCTTCCCGCAACTGCATGACCTTGTGGATGAATCTTTCAACGCCTTGCGCGAACGTTTCATCCTTGAGGCAGGCTGGGACGCCTTCGCCAGTTTGGAAAACGCCTTTGTCCCTCTCACCACCAGCCTCGAACCTGGCATGGAAGAGGATTGGCTTTACACGGGCCGCGCCTTTGCCGTCAACTCTCTCATGGCAAATGCGGGTTGGATGGTGACCCTGCGCGAAGATTTCGGCGCCCAAACCTATTGGCGGGTGTATATCCGCTGTTGGGTGCAGGATGGTTCCATGGGCGAGCCGATCCACAACGCGCCCTGGAACTTAAGCGCGCGCTACGAACTTGACCCCCGCACCTACGAGCAGGGCGGCGAATATGCCCCCGTTCCCTCAGGCTATTGGGTGGATGTAACCGCCCTCGTCTCCGCCTATGGCTGGGATCGTTTGCCCGCCTTGCCAAACTGGCGCACCTTCTACAACGGCGCGCGTTTTACTGAATTCGCTCTCACCAATGACTTGGATTGGTACACCGCCATGCGCGAGCTTTACCCTGCCGAAGCGCTCGTCACCCCCACCCGCGTGCTGGCTCCCACCCTTACCCCAACCAACACCGCCACGAACACCCCCACACCTCGCCCCACCCGCACCCCGCGCATGACCTTCACGCCATCCCTGACTCCCACCGCTACTTTAACGCCCACAATCACCTTGCCCCCCTCAGCCACCCCCACGCCGCCCACGGTCATTCCCTAACTCACTGGATTCCATCGGCAAACTCTGGAGTCGGGCAGCTTGCTGCCCAAAATTCCCATCAGCACACAGGGCAAGTGAGCTGATGGAGTCCAGAATCGTGATCTACTGATAATCAGTACTTCACGAAAAACTTTGGAGTCGGGCAGCTTGCTGCCCAAAATTCCCATCAGCACACAGGACAAGTGAGCTGATGGAGTCCAGAATAATCATTTCATCCCTTTGGGATTGGTATTGTGAAAATGAAATCTAAAACTGTTATCATCCCCGTTTTACTGTTGCTGCTCTCTGCGTGCTCGAACGCGGTGGGTAGAGTCACCCCAACGCCAGTAATTGCCAAAGAGGCCGACCAGCCCGAAGTCCTGTTTGAAGCGGGGATTACTCCATCGCCGGTGCCGTTTCAATTTAGTCTCCCCACCCCGGGTGCGGAACCTGTCTCAGCCTGGCGTCCGCCTTTGTACCCAATCCCCTGGGCCATGTCTCCATACGATCATTTTTATTTTGCCCGCCCCATCGCCGCGGACCAGGTCAACTGGCCGATCCCGGATTACCGCTACGGCGGTGTTTTCTTTGGCCGCAATATCGTCCATACTGGTGTGGACATCCCCACCCCCGAAGGCACGCCCATCATGGCCGCGGGGCCGGGCACCATCGTGTGGACGGGCTGGGGGCTGTTCACTGAAACGCCAGGCAATGAAGATGACCCCTATGGCCTGGCGGTTGCCATCCGCCATGATTTTGGCTACAACGACCAACAGCTTTACACCATTTACGCGCATATGAGTGAAATCAGTGTAATCGTAGGCCAGCACGTGGAAACAGGGGAGATCGTCGGTTCCGTTGGCGCTACGGGTGCAGCCACCGGGCCGCATGTGCACTTTGAAGTGCGCTTCCCTTTAAATTCTTTTTTTTATACATATAATCCCGAGTTGTGGATTGCTCCTCCGCAAGGCTGGGGTGTGTTGGTTGGACGTTTGATGGATGAAAAAGGTGAACTGCTTCAACAGGTAAACATTACAGTGCGTTCGGAGAAAACAAACCGGGTATTTATCGTACGGACGTATGGGAAGGGTGGGGCGGTCAACCCCGACCCGTATTACAACGAGAACCTTGTGCTTGGCGACCTGCCCGCTGGCATTTATAAAATCTCATTCCGCTATGCCGATGAAAAGCGGGATAGGCAAACCTGGGTGGAGGTTTTCCCCGGGCAAGTCACATACTTCACCTTTAATGGGACGGATGGTTTCAACTCCGAACGCCCTCCCATACCTACACTTGACTTTTTACCGTCCGCCCTCCCCGCCACACCCACGCTTCAACCTTAACCTGTTGTTTTGTACTGCAACATTAAGGAATTTCAGTAAATCACAGGTTTTACTCTGGAGTCGGACAGCTTGCTGTCCAATTGGCAAGGTACATCCAAAAATTTATCACAGATCACGCAAGAACAGGCTGTTCCATCGGTTTGCTTCTCGCTTTTGTCCATCAGCTTGCTGATGGACTCCAGAATCGTGATTTACTGAATTTAATGTTGTAATCTTATTTCAAAGTACATGTCACCCTCCCGAAGGACATCGGGACGATATGAGGGAGCGTTTTTCGCGACCGACACATGCACCGCGGTGCGGATGCAGTGCGGTGAGGGTCTCGAACTCCAGACGTAGAGACCCTTCGCCTATCGGCTCAGGGTGACATGGTTGCAGTTAAAATTCATCATATTCCTCCCAGACGAGATAAATCTCGCAGTACTGCGAAAGGTACGTTCCGTGTACAAAAACTCTCAATTCCTAGACATTCCAGAAGCAATAAGTCCAAGCACAAAACACCTTGACGGTCAGAACATCTGTGCTATACTCCTGTAAACTTATCCCTTAACCCTACGTGACACTTCGTGCCCTTTGTGGTTAAATATTTTCACCTTTTACACTTGTACTGGAGAACTAAAACATGGCTCGAAAATCCCGCTCAACCGAACAACCCTCTGAAACTCAAAATTCAAATATGGATTCCGCCAAGCGCGCAATGCTTGATAAAGCCCTGGGTGATATCATCAAAAACTTTGGCGAAGGCTCCATCATGCCTCTCGGCAAAGCCCAGGCCATGGTGACCGAAGTCTTCCCGACCGGTTCCCTCTCCCTCGACATTGCCCTCGGTGTGGGCGGCGTTCCGCGCGGACGCATTATGGAAATCTACGGGCCAGAGTCCTCTGGTAAAACTACGCTTTGTCAGCACATTGTGGCCGAAGCGCAAAAGGCCGGCGGCACCGCTGCATTTATTGATATGGAACACGCCCTCGACCCGGTCTACGCCGCGCGCGTGGGTGTGGATATTGATAACCTGCTCGTCTCCCAGCCAGATACTGGTGAACAGGCGCTTGAAATCGTCGAAACCCTCGTGCGCTCCGGTGCAGTGGATGTAGTTGTCATCGACTCCGTTGCCGCGCTCGTTCCCCGCTCCGAAATCGAAGGTGACATGGGCGACGCCACCATGGGCGTGCAAGCCCGTCTTATGTCTCAGGCGCTTCGCAAATTGAGCGGCGCCATCAACCAGACCAAGACCGCCGTCATCTTCACCAACCAACTCCGCCAGAAGATCGGCGTCATGTTTGGCAATCCCGAAACCACCACAGGCGGTCAGGCGCTCAAGTTCTACGCCTCCATCCGCCTCGATGTGCGCCGCATCCAATCCATCAAAGTCGGTGAGGAAGTCATCGGCAACCGCACCCGCGTCAAAGTGGTCAAGAACAAAGTTGCGCCGCCCTTCCGCACCGCCGAGTTCGACATTATGTTCAACGAAGGCATCTCAAAGGCTGGCGATATTCTCGATCTGGCGACCAAGTTCGAGGTCATTACGAAGCGCGGCGCGTTCTTCTCGTATGGCGACCTTCGTCTCGGTCAGGGCCGTGAAAACGCAAAGGATTTCCTGCGCGCCAACCCCGATCTGATGGGCGAGATCGAAGGCGTTATCCGCCAGAAAGCGATGACCGGTGAGATTGCCCTTCCGCTGGATATGGGCGCGGAAGTAGCCGAAGAGGCCGGCGGCGAAGAAGAAGCGTAAAATAGATGGACACGGCAACGTGTCCATTTTTATTATGAGAATACTTCGACTTCGCTCACATCGTCCCGATGCTCTTTCGGGAGCACGCCTCTTTCTTAACTTTTGCCTGATTTTGCTCACAAGCATTTTTTCCCTTCAAGCTTGTGCACCGCGATCCACGCCTACGCCGTTCCGCCCGCCAACCTCAGCCCCGCCCACACAGCAGCTTCCCACCACCACGCCCGTGCCAGCACTGTTCACCCCGCTGCCCACACCGACGATCACTGTCACAGCCACGGCGGGACCTTGCATAAATGATCTCGCATTCCTCGATGACACAACCGTGGACGACGGCACATCCTTTTTACCGGGCGCATCTATTGACAAGCAATGGCTCGTACAAAACAGCGGAACCTGCGATTGGGACGCGACCTATCGCCTGAAATGGGTGGGAGGCAGCCAAATGGGCGCAGCCGAGGAACAGCTACTTTACCCCGCTCGTGCAGCGACGCAAGCCACACTGCGCGTCATCTTCACCGCCCCCGCCGAAGCAGGCTCCTACGAATCCGCCTGGCAAGCCGTTGACCCCAATGGAAATTTCTTTGGGGATTTGGTTTTTATTAAGATCGTGGTGACACCATAATTACCCACCCTGAAATTTTCACCTTGAAAAATAACCACATAACTCACCTTACGCAGAATAGCTTTATGACCCCGAAGGGGTCAAATGATTATAGATGTTACGATGCGGCATATTCAACCCTGAAAGGGTGTCATGGCCTGTAAAATTCATGTCATCTGTTTCGGCAAGCTCAACACACCGCCTTCGGGATTTGGATTCTGTTTGCCAATTTTCTATAATCCTGCCATCTGTTTCGACAGGCTCAACACAGCGCCTTTGGGATTGAACTGCATAAGGCGAGCACATCATTAATCCATGTCAAAACTCAATGACTATCGTCAAAAGTTAAAGACACTTGTTGATTGGAAACCTTATCTGCGCAAGAACTCCGGTTTGCCGGGGCCACGCGGCAATCTGGAATTGGCCGCGGCTGTCGCAGAAATAGCCAGTGAACAACAGATCGAGGAATTCCTGTCCATTCCCATGGAGCAGGCTCCTGAAAATACACCTGACGTATTTTTAGTTTTCTGCGGCGTAGTTAGCCTTGGAACTTTGATCGCTCAAGGAGATTACAAAAACTTCACGAGATTGCGGGCTTATGCGTCCGATCCGCGCTGGCGTATTCGCGAAGCTGTGGCAATCGCGCTCCAGACGGTTGGCGATCAGGATATGAAAACTCTCTTGAAAGAAATGAAAAAGTGGATCAAGGGCGGTTGGTACGAAAAACGAGCAGTTGCGGCCGCACTGGCGGAGCCGCGTTTGTTGAAAGAAAATCAGATTGTCCTTCAGGTATTGCAAATATTCGATCAAATCACGACAGAAATCGAAGCAGCGGAAGATAACAAAAATGAAGCCTTTAAAGTTCTTCGGCAGAGTATGGGCTATTGTTGGAGCGTCGCAGTTGCCGCCCTGCCTGAAACAGGCAAGCCAATGATGGCAAAATGGCTGAATGGCAGGAATAAAGATATTTGCTGGATCATGAAAGAAAACCTAAAAAAGAATCGCCTGATCAGGATGGATACGGATTGGGTCAATGCTTGCAATGTGCGATTGGAAAAGCTCCAATAGACGTGTAATAAAAAGGAGATAAAGCCATGCCCGCTCAAACTGAATTCCCCATCGTCTTTGAAAGCCTCAAGTCCATCATCAAACCATACGCTAAAAGACTGATCGCCAAATCAGATACGCCAGAAAGTTATTATCTGGATGCTGCGTATAACGAAAAATGGAAAAAGGAATTGTTCTTTGCCTCGGTGCAGGTCAAGAAAAATTATGTTTCCTTTTACCTGATGCCTGTCTACATGTACCCCAACCTGTTGAAAAATATTTCCCCCGAACTCAAAAAACACATGCAGGGAAAATCCTGCTTCAATTTCAAGAAGATGGAAAAATCCCTGTTCGAGGAGTTAAGTCAACTCACGGAACAGGGATTTGAACGGTTTATGAAGGAAGAATATTCCTAGTTGACGCTCATGAAGCCGAACAGGCTCCAGAGTCCGCGCATGAATTTGTGCCCGCCATCGGCCTGGAGATATTGGTTCGGGCACGAACCGGGGATGACGGCGATTCCGTTGGCTTTGCAGACGTCCACCGCACTTTGAGAGACGCTGGTCATACCCTTTGCCAGCCCGGGCTTTGTGCCCATCATGCAGTGCATCCACACATGCTTGACTCCCAATTCCACGCACTGGCCGACGATCAGGTCGGTCACCTTCGGGTTGGCGAGGATGAAGACCGCATCCACTTTTTCAGGGATGGATTTCAGGTCTGGATAACATGTGTCGCCTTCAAATGTGTTGATCCGCGGGTTGACGGCAAATACGCGATAGCCGTTCTCCTTGAATTTTTTGTAACCCAGGTTACAGCCTGTGTCGCGTTTGTCCGATACGCCAACCACGGCAATTTTCTTCTGGGCAAGAAAGTCCTTAACCATATTATCGAGTTTTGACATGAGAATTCTCCTTAATGAAAAAACGAAGCCCAACGGCTTCGTTTAAATGGAAACAGCGATTTGTATATTTTGTTCACGAGAAAAATTATACTGAATCCAGATTCGTAAACAAGATGACAAACATCACTTTGTATCGATTTGCGATGCTGGTTGCACCCGTGAGTCAGCTTACCGAAATGCAAGTGTTTAACCTGTTGCAATTAATTTGCAAGGCTCGATTTATTTATTCAATGCTATATTGACAACATAAATCATCCGATAAAGGCAAAACCGGTGAAAGCCGGTGACGCAAAGCCATGGGTCTACCGTCACTGCAAAGTGACCACGACCGCCAGGCCGCCGAAGATCACAAAGTACTTTTGTGTATTGCTTGGCCTGGCTTATCAAAAGCCAGGTCTTTTTTCATCGGATGGCTGATTCAACCTTCATTCCGTTTCATTTTTTTAGCGCAGGTCGGGTGTGAGCCGGGTCTGCAAAAAAGGAGAAAAGCCATGTTCCGCAATTTCAAAGTCCTGTTTGTTGTAATCGTTGTGGTTGTCCTTTCTGTTTCCGCTTATGCGTTTGCGGCTGCGAATACGGTCCCCGCCACCAAAGCTGGGGATGGCACGGGGGCGGTCAGCGGTTATACGGTCACGTCCGTTGTGTACACCTTGAACGGCACCGACCCTACCACGCTGGACGAGGTCTCATTTGATTTGGGCGCCGCCGCCACACAGGTGAAAGTTCAGCTTGTGGCTACCACCGGTTCCTGGTACGCCTGCACTCTTGATACCGGCACGGTTTGGCAGTGTGATACCACCGGCCTGACAGTTTCAAGCATCAACCAATTACGCGTGGTTGCCGCCAGCAACTAACCCATATACGATCAATCCTAAATCAGGCCTGACCATCGACGAAGTCCCATACTTGAAGGTTGGCGGGACAAAACCTGGGCAGGCCTGACTCTTATCTGTAAACCATGAAATCATTCAATCGCCAGCTTTCCATTTTCACTACATTATTATCCTTGTTTTTAGCGGGGATGGTCTGGCTGGCGATTGCTCCCACTCAATTGGGCGGCTCGGTCACGTACGTGATCGTGGACGGCAACAGCATGGAGCCGCGTTTCCGCTTCGGGGACCTCGTGCTCGTTCGGACGGGATCAGCTTACGGTGTGGGCGATGCGGTGGTATATCGCAATGCGGAAATGGGCCGCTATGTTTTTCATCGCATTGTCGGCGTCGAACTGGATCGTTTTATTCTCAAAGGCGATCACAATGAATGGCTGGATTCGTATCGTCCCGTTCAGGATGAGGTTGTCGGAAAGTTATGGGTGCATATCCCAAAACTTGGCAAAGTGATAGAGCGGGTGCGTTTGCCGATCAACATGTCGCTTGCGGTGGCTTTGCTCGGAGGTGTTTTGATGTCTGGCATGATTGTTAAACCAGGAAAAAATAGTGGAAAAGGAAACAGCCCGATGAAGAATTTTGGCGGGCTGTATGAAAGCGGTTTATATATTTTTATATTTTTGGCGCTGGCATTTTTGGGGCTGACCATTTTTTCCTTCACCCGTTCGCTTACACGTTCCTCCGAGAATATTCCATATCAGCAGGAAGGCTATTTTTATTATTCCGCCGCTGGTGCGCCGGGCATTTATGACGCGGAGACGATCCGCTCTGGTGAGCCGATTTTCCCAAAGTTAACTTGTTTTCTTAATATCGGGTTTACGTACAATTTATTGGCAGGTCAATTACAGGGCGTGTCAGGCAGCCATCAGTTGTATGCCCGCGTAATGGACAGCCAGAGTGGCTGGCAGCGGACGATTCCCCTGAACCCGCAGTCGGCATTCAACGGCAATTCCTATTTCACCATGGCTACGCTGGACCTGTGCCAGGTTGAGTCGCTGGTCGATTTGGTGGAAAAGGAAACGGGGTTACGCGCCGCTACCTACACTCTCGAAATCATTGCCGATGTCTCTGTTTCCGCTGAAATTGTGGGCAGCCCAATCTCCGATACATTTGCCCCCAGCCTGCTTTTTAAATTTGACAAAGTGCATTTCTACCTTGCCAACGATGACCCGCAGGTGGATCCCCTGCGTACATTGAAGCAGGGGCTGGCGGGCGGCTCCGAGGCACAGACAAATACTTTTTCCATTTTAAATTTCACTCCCACGGTTCGAAGCGTTCGAGTCTTTGCTTTGATTGGGTTCGGCTTTTCGCTGATGGGGTTGTTCGCGTTTGGCCTGCACCTTTATCGCACTGCGCAGCAAAGCCAGGATGCGCTCATCCGCTTGAAATACGGCGGCATGTTGGTGGATGTGTACGAGCAAAATCTCACGCCCACTTCATCGACGATTGACGTGACCACAATGGACAACCTTGCCAAACTAGCCGAACGGCATGGAACCGTGATCCTGCACATGACCCATAATTTTTTGCATTACTATCTGGTGCAGGCCAATGGCGTTACCTATCGATTTATGATTCCCGCCGGTAAAAAAGGCGATATCGAAACCAACTTGTCTGAATACAAAGCGCGCAAAATTGAACCGCCTCAACTTGAACCTATGGAAATTACAAGGCCCAACCCGTTGGTTGAGGAAACTGAATCAGGCGGTGATGAAAATAAATCCAGCATCCCTGAAGCCGAACTTGCCTGGAAACAGATTCAAAGCGAAGCACTGAATTACCTGGCGAGCCATGCGGAGAATCAAACTTCACAGTATGCTGACCCAGTCTCCGAAACGCTGGTGTATGAAATTCAAACCGGCGAAATAGGATTTTATGTGACTGAGCCGACCGATGCGGTGGTTTTACGAAAGATAAAGTTATGAAGCTGCCGCCTCCGCTTCTTCTTCTGACTGTTGGGCTGGTTGCGCTAATTCTATTCAGCACGCTGACAGCGGTCTCCGCCGCCAATACCATCCCGTCCACGCGGCTCGATGC
>JACPVB010000117.1 GCA_016191985.1 Chloroflexota bacterium
ATGGAGTTTGCCAGCGGTCACACCGATCAACTCGGTGAGGCGGCGCTCGACGGCGGTATGAATATCTTCATCCGAGGGGACGAAGGAAAACTGTCCCGAAGCGAATTCTCCTTTGACAGTAGCAAGCTCGAGTGAGATCGAAGCGTGTTCTTCATCTGAAAGAATGCCCGCTTTGTGAATCGCATCCGCCCACGCGATGGAACCATCCACGTCCTGAATCGCCATGCGCTGGTCAACAGGCAGGGATGAGTTTAAATCCCAGGCTTGGTCATTTAGTTTGGTTGAAAAGCGTCCGCCCCAGAGGGTCATATGTTCTCCATTCCATGTAGGGCACAGCGAAACCGTTCAAGTTCAAAGTCATTAAACGACTCGCTGTGCCCCTACACAATTAATCACGTTTGAATTTCGAATAATCAGGCTTCGGCATATCGAGGCCTGAAACGGGCAGGCCGTTCATCGCGCGGACTTTCAGGCTGAGGCCAAAGAGGCGAATGAAACCTTCGGCGTGACTCTGATCGTAGACATCCTCTTCGCCGAAGGTAGCAAAATCTTCGCGATACAAACTGAACGGAGATTTTTTACCAGCGGTGATGATGTTGCCTTTATAAAGTTTGAGCCGCACAAGACCCGTGACAGGGCCTTGCGTCGCGTTGACAAAAGCATCAATTGCTTCGCGCAACGGCGTGAACCACAAGCCGTTGTAAGTGACCTCGGCATATTTCACAGCGACCATTTCTTTGAAGTGCATCGTCTCGCGGTCGAGCACAAGCGACTCAAGTTCGCGATGGGCATACAGCAAAATGGTGCCGCCCGGAGTCTCGTATACGCCGTGCGACTTCATGCCCACGAGACGATTCTCAACCAGGTCCACGCGGCCAATGCCATGCGCGCCGCCGAGGACATTCAGCGTTTCCACAATTTTTGCAGCGGAGAGTTTTTCACCATTCACGGCAATTGGATTGCCACTTTCAAATTCGATCTCGACATACTCGCCCTGTTCAGGCGCATTCTCCGGCGAAGTGGAAAGTTGGAACATCGCTTCTTCGGGTTCATTCCACGGGTCTTCGAGCAGGCCGCCTTCGTGTGAAAGATGCCAAAGGTTTGAGTCGCGGCTGTAAATGGATTTGATGGTGGCCGTGACGGGCACGTTATGTTTTGCAGCATACGCAATCGCATCTTCGCGCGAGCGGATATTCCATTCGCGCCACGGAGCAATGATCTTAAGTCGTGGGTCGAGAGCCATAACGGTTAATTCAAAACGTACCTGATCGTTCCCCTTACCGGTCGCGCCGTGCGCAATCGCATCCGCGCCGACTTCATGAGCGACATCAACAAGATGTTTTGCAATTAATGGACGGGCCACCGATGTGCCCAATAAATACTTGTGTTCATAAACCGCCCCCGCTTTCAACATTGGAAAAAGATATTCAGCAGCAAACTCTTCTTTCATATCATGGATGATGCACTGACTCGCACCGCTGTTGAGAGCCTTTTGTTCGAGTCCGCGCATGTCTTCATCGCCCTGCCCCACATCTGCACAAAAGCAGACAACTTCGCAGCCGTAGTTCTCCTTCAACCACGGCACGATCACAGAGGTGTCGAGTCCGCCTGAATAGGCGAGCACGACTTTCTTCACTTGCGGTTTTGCTTGCGGGTTCATTTATTTCTCCTTTTGTTTATTGTGGAATGCAGGAGCTTGCTCCTGCAAACTCGCCAGCAAGCTGGCTGATTCCAAATTAAAAATAAAAACAGCCCTCCGAGAAGGAGGGCTGTTTTGGATTGACCTGTGCGTGTGTGTCAGCGCACGTTTGCGTTTGCTATTCCATCATCCAAACAAAAAGGACCCAACCTTCTCGGTGAGAAGCAGGCTTCGGACGACGGGTACGCGGGAGTGCAAACGTTGAAAACATATTGGGCGCAATTCTACTACCGATGCGAAATGAGTCAATGGTTTTGAAGAAATCTGTTTTCAAAGAGTACCCAAATGGGTAGTCTTTAAAACTCGTCCCTTGACATCAATCCATCCCTCGCATAGAATACCGCCCAATTATGTACAACAACTTGAACAGCACAAAACACGGCCTTGGTACCATGACCATGACCACTACCTCCGGTAAAACCCGTGAGGCATTTGTGCTTGGTCAGAGATAACCGTAAAAAAACGGATTTCAAAACACACAACGCCTCACGGAAACGTGGGGCGTTTTTTTATCTTATTACAGAGACTTCGGAAGTCTGAGGAGAAGGTTATGCAAAAAACACTCGTTATGAAATTTGGTGGAACATCTGTTGGGTCAGCAGATGCGCTCGCCAACGCGGTGCAAATCATTCGGGATGCGAAGAAGGATTGGGACAGAGTCGTCGTTGTGACGTCTGCCATGTCTGGTGTGACAAATCTGCTTTTGGACTCTGCCGCTTCCGCTTCGCAAGGGAAAGTTGATTCACTTCCAGCAGCAGAATCCACACTGAGGGAGAAACACTTCGCCGCCGCAGATGTACTCATCAAAGATGAGCAACTTCGCGAGCAAGCGAAAGCCGAAATCAACGCGCTCATCCTCTCGCTCGTGGATTTATGCAAAGCGATTGCCGTGCTTGGCGAAGCCAGTCCACGGGCGATGGATGCGGTGGCTTCCCTCGGCGAAAGATTGAGCGTGCGTCTATTGGCGGCTGTGGCCAACGATGCGGGGATACGAGCCAAAGGAATTGAATCCACCGAGTTTATTATCACCAATGCACATTACCAAAGCGCGCATCCCGATTTCAAAGCTACAACTGAAAAGACACGGGGAATTTTGAATCCCTTGATGGACGAAGGAATCATTCCCATTACAACAGGTTTTATCGGCGCGACGCCCGAAGGCGCAATCACCACTTTGGGACGCGGCGGCAGCGATTACTCAGCGGCAATTATCGGCTCCGTGCTCCCTGCAGATGATGTCTGGATCTGGACAGATGTAGATGGTGTCATGACGACCGATCCGCGCATTGTGAAGGATGCGAAAACACTGCCAGAGATCAGCTACAGCGAAATCGCAGAACTTGCCTACTATGGCGCAAAGGTTCTGCATCCCAAAACCATCCGCCCCGTGGTGGATGCGGGCATTGGTCTGCGCATTTGCAATACCTTCAACCCATCCCACCCTGGCACGCGGTTGACGGCAAATTCAAAAAGCAACGGCAAGGTAAATGGGCAGGTCGTCAAAGCGGTCACTGCCATCCGCAAGCAAAGGCTCGTGACGATTGAAGGGCGTGGGATGCTGGGTGTCCCTGGCGTGGCGGCGCGCGCGTTTGGAGCGGTGGCATCCACGAGAACCAGCGTGCCGTTGATTACACAGGCATCGTCGGAGCAATCCATTTGTTTTGCCGTGCCATCTGAGACAGCGCCGTCTGTGCTCGAGGCGCTTCAAAAAACATTTGCCCATGAAATCGAAGATGAAGATATTGACCGCGTCTGGTCCACGGACGATGTTTCGATTGTCACTGTTGTCGGCGCAGGCATGCGTCACACGCCCGGCGTGGCTGGGAAAGTATTCAGCCAGCTCGGAAACAACGGCGTCAACGTCCTCGCGATTGCGCAGGGGTCTTCGGAAGTATCCATTTCGCTCGTTGTGGATGCGATGGATACGGAAAATGCGGTGAAGACGCTGCATAAGTTAATCGTTCAATAATCCGTAGGGACACGGCGGCGCCGTGTCCCTACCCGATACCAAAGGAGAAATCATCATGTCCCAATCTCAAATCCCCGTAGCCGTGCTTGGCGCGACAGGTTCCGTCGGTCAGCGATTTATTTCTTTGCTGGATAATCATCCCTGGTTCAAGGTGGTGGCGCTCGCCGCGTCTGACCGCTCGGTTGGACAGCCATATTCCAAAGCTGCTCGTTGGATGTTGGATGACCCGATGCCTGCCTATGCGCGAGATATGGTCGTTGTCCCTGCCAGCACAGATGTGGTGCAGGCAAAAATTGTCTTTTCGGCGCTGCACACTGAAATTGCAAATGAGCTGGAATCGCAGTTTGCGAAAGCTGGCGCGGCAGTATGTTCAAACGCATCATCCTATCGGCGCGGCGAGGATGTGCCATTGCTGCTGCCTGAAATCAACGCGGAACATATTCAACTGGTGAAGCAGCAGCGCAAAAATCATGGTTGGAGCGGATGCATCGTCACAAATCCCAACTGCACCAGCACGGGTCTAACGATTGCGCTCAAAGCATTAGACGAAGCCTTTGGCGTGAAGAAAGTATTCATGGTCTCGTTGCAGGCGCTTTCGGGCGCGGGCTACCCTGGTGTCCCTTCGCTCGACATCATGGACAATATCATCCCTAACGTAGGCAATGGCGGCGAAGAAGAAAAAGTGGAATGGGAGCCGCGTAAGATGCTCGGCAAATTCAACGCGGACAAAATTGACATGGCAGATATCACCTTCAGCGCGCATACAAATCGCGTGGCGGTGATCGATGGTCACACCGTATGTGCGAGCGTGGCATTGGACAAATCCGTTGGGCCAGAAGTCGCCATCCAGGCGCTGCGCGACTACGCGGCAAAACCGTCGGCGAGGGAACTGCCTTCGACGCCCAAACCAGTGATCGAGGTTAAGGAGGAAGCGGATAGGCCCCAGCCAAGACTCGACCGGTTAACAGGCAAAGGCATGACGACCGTAGTAGGCCGCGTGAGGCGCGATCCAATCCTTGATCTTAAATTTGTTGTGCTATCTCACAACACGATTCGCGGCGCGGCAGGCGCATCCATTTACAATGCGGAATTGCTGGTGAATGAAAATCTTTTATAAAAGATGGCCCAAACGGGTACTATTTTGTTTATGACCGTTCGCAGCCTTGACACATTATCAAACGCCGTGATATAAACGGCGAAATTAAATATTCGCTCTTATCCAGAGAAGCTGAGGGACCGACCCTTTGAAGCTTCGGCAACCAAACGAAAGTTCAGGTGCCAAATTCGGCAAATAGGAATGACAGCATAATGTCATTCATATCTGGAAGATGAGAGGACGGTATAGACGTATACCTCTTCTTGTACTTTCAGAAGAGGTTATTTTTTTAATGGATGAGGGTGCGTCGCACCAGACGGGTAGATTTTTCTGATCAAGTAGATAAATCTTCTCGAAAAAGATTTTCCTGTTCAGTCAGGTGCGACGCACTTCCCCATTTGAAATTATCTCTTCTGAAGGGCGGGTAAACATTATTCAAGAGGAGAAAAACTTAATATGTCCACAATCAAAGATCGTCAGTTAGGGTTTGCCACCCGCGAATTACATGCGGGCTATGTCCCCGACCCCACCACGGGGAGCCGCGCCGTGCCGTTGTATCAAACAACGAGCTATCAATTCAAGAACACGGAACACGCCGCCAATCTGTTCGCGCTCAAAGAGTTGGGAAATATTTATACCCGCCTCATGAACCCGACCACCGATGTGCTCGAACAACGCATCGCATCGCTCGAAGGCGGTGTAGCCGCATTGGCCGCGAGTTCTGGTCACGCCGCGCAGGCGCAGGCGATTTTCACCCTGCTCAACGCGGGCGACCATATTGTTTCATCATCGCGTTTGTATGGCGGCACATACAACCAGTTTGCATACACCCTGCCCAAGCTTGGAATCGAAGTTACGTTCGTGGACCCAACCGACCCGAAGAATTTTGAAGCGGCCATCAAGCCGAACACCAAAATTTTATACGGCGAGACGTTGGGCAATCCCGACATTGCCGTGTTCCCATTCGAGGAAGTTTCCGAAATCGCGAAGAAACACAAGCTGATTTTATTCATCGACAACACCTTCGCCACGCCGTATCTCTTCCGCCCGTTTGAATGGGGCGCGCACGTCGTTACCCACTCCACCACCAAATTTATTGGCGGACACGGCACCTCCATCGGCGGCATCATTGTGGACGGCGGCAATTATGATTGGAGCAACGGCAAGTTCGAGAATTTCAACACGCCCGATCCTTCGTATCATGGCCTGGTGTATTCCTCCATCGCAGCCGCAGGGCTTCCTCCGTTTGCGATCAAAGCGCGTGTGCATGTGCTGCGTGATATCGGCGCGTGCCAATCGCCGTTCAATTCATGGCAGACCATTCAAGGCATCGAGACGTTAAGCCTGCGCATGGAACGTCACGTGGAAAACGCGCACGCTGTGGCCGAATATCTTGAGGATCATCCGAAGGTTAGCTGGGTCAAATATCCGGGCCTCAAGAGTCATCCCGATTACGCGCGCGCCAAAAAATATTTACCAAAAGGCGTGGGCGCGATCCTCGGTTTCGGCATCAAAGGCGGCGTGGACGCTGGCAAAAAATTCATTGAAAGCCTGCAACTCTTCAGCCATCTCGCCAATGTGGGGGATGCGCGCAGTCTTGCCATTCACCCCGCCACTACAACTCACAGCCAATTGAGCGAAGAACAACAACTCTCCGCTGGCGTCAGTCCTGATTTCATCCGCTTGAGCATTGGTCTCGAAGATATCGACGATATTCTCTGGGACCTGAACCAGGCGCTGAACGCGTAGGAATGTATCCAAGTACACAAGTAGACAGGTAAACATGTACACATGTCCCCTGTCTACTTGTATACCTGTTTACCTGTGTATTTACCCATGCCCGTAAAAATTCCAACCACTCTTCCCGCCCGCGAGATTCTCGAAAAAGAAAACATCTTCATCATGGATGAAGACCGCGCCACGCATCAGGATATTCGCGCATTGCGTGTTGCGATCTTAAATCTTATGCCCACCAAGATCGCCACCGAAACGCAGCTATTGCGTCTGCTCTCCAACTCCGCGCTTCAAGTGGAAGTGACCTTGCTTCACACCGCCACACACGAAGCCAAAAATACCGATGCCGATCACCTGCTGGAGCATTACGTCACGTTCGATGAGATCAAAAACGAAAAATTCGACGGCCTCATCATCACCGGCGCGCCCGTGGAGCAAATGCAATTCGAGGAAGTGGATTACTGGAATGAACTCACCCAAATCATGGGTTGGGCCGAGGCAAATGTTGAATCCAATTTTTATATTTGCTGGGGAGCGCAAGCCGCGCTGTATCACAGATACGGCGTCCCAAAATATGACCTGCCCCACAAGATGTTCGGCGTCTATGAGCACCGCATCCTTTCCTCGACCGAGAGCCTGCTGCGGGGATTCGATGACATTTTCCTCGCCCCCCACTCCCGTCACACCGAGATCCGCCGCGAAGATGTGGAGAAGGTTGACGATATTCAAATTCTCGCAGAATCAGACGAAGCAGGGATTTACATCGTCGGCTCAAAAGATGGACGCCACCTCTTCATCACAGGTCACTCGGAATATGACCCGCTGACCCTCAAAGCCGAATATGACCGCGACGTGAGCAAGGGACTTCCCATTCACGTCCCGCAAAATTATTATCCAAACAACGATCCAGGCAAAATTCCCAACGTCCGCTGGCGTGGACATGCAAATTTATTGTACGCAAACTGGTTGAACTACTACGTTTATCAAGCCACCCCGTTCGACCCAAACGATATTCCGCAAAAAGTTAGATAACCCATCCTACGCAAAACGTCCCGAAGGTTTGAATGAATTAACCGCGCTTTGTAGAAAGCCTTCGGGACGGTGTTTAAAAGCCAGATAAGAAGGAAATATGAATTCAAATCACACCTTCGGTTTTACCACCCGTCAACTGCATGAAGGCTACACCCCAGATCCCGCCACAGGAAGCCGTGCCGTCCCCATTTACCAAACCTCCGCTTACGATTTGAAAAGCACCGAGCGGGCGGCGCGTCTCTTTGCCCTGGAGGAGACGGGCAACATCTACACCCGCATCTCCAACCCGACGACGAATGTCTTCGAGAAACGCATGGCCAGCCTCGAGGGCGGAGTGGGGGCGTTGGAACTCAGCTCAGGCCATGCGGCGCAAGTGACAGCCATCCTCACCATTTGCCAGGCGGGCGATCACATCGTCTCCACATCCACGCTCTATGGCGGGACGGTGACTCAATTCAAATACACATTTCCGAGGCTTGGCATCAACGTCACATTAGTAGACCCAACCGACCCTGAAAATTTCCGCCGCGCGATTCAGCCGAACACAAAAATTATTTACGGTGAAACCATCAGCAACCCGCTCGTGAACGTATTTCCATTTGAAGAAGTGGCAAAGATCGCGGAGGAATTCGGCATCCCCCTGATGATCGATAACACCTTCGCCACGCCATATTTGTGTCGTCCCTTTGAATGGGGCGCGGATATTGTCACTCACTCCACCACAAAATTCATCGGGGGACATGGCACATCCATTGGCGGCGTGATCGTAGACGGGGGCAAATTCAATTGGACGAAAAGCGGACGCTTCAAAAACTTCACCGAGCCTGATCCTGCATACCATAACATTGTCTACGCTGACGATTTCGGTCCGCTGGCTTTTATCTCCAAGGCACGTGCAGGCATTTTGCGAGACTTTGGGATGTGTCAACAACCCATCACTTCGTGGCTATTTTTACAGGGGCTTGAAACATTGTCCCTGCGCATGGGTCGGCATGTAAAGAATGCAAAACGTGTGGCTGAATTTCTTGAAAGCCATCCAAACGTTAAGTGGGTTACC
>JACPVB010000102.1 GCA_016191985.1 Chloroflexota bacterium
ATGAACCAAGCATGAAAGATATGACTTGAACGATGACATCGTAGGCATTTATCATTTTAAATTCTCCAAAAACAACTTGCCAATTGAACAGGTTTTAGAACCTGACGTCCAATGGCTGGTGTTATCCTGTTATCCGCTGGTGGGCGGGACGAGACAAAGCCACTTTGACGGAACCAGCTTCAAGCCACACAAACTTCTTGAAAACGCGCAGACTCCACCAGTCGGGGGTAGGGTCAAGGGATGGCGCCTGGGATTTTAGTCCTGGTTTCCATCCCCTGCCACATCGAACCGTGCATGAGGTTTTCCCTCACACGGCTCTCCGACAACCTTCTTCCTGGAGTATTCAAGACATCCATTGTCTCGGCTTTTGATGACCTGCCACAACAAGTCAAGCCGTTACATGCTGTCTCTTGGCTCTCAAGCATAGTCTGCGCTGGAGTTCTCGTGATTTGTCTTGTGGTGGAATTGGCTTTACAGCATGCACCGTCACTTACGTCCTCGCTAAACTTGGTTGAAGTAGAGACCCTTCCCTCCGAGTGAGTTTTGTTGTCTCACCCATCCTTAGGCTTGCGCCTCATCGGTACTATGGTCTCCTCCGACTTCTCATCCAACGTCCATTAGGATTTCACCTCTTCGGTTTATACCTTCAGTTAGAGCGGTTCTGTGCCGCCCATTGGATGAGACCTCTCCTGTTCCATCGTCTACTGTCACAACATCCCGTACTCCCTACACCGAAGAGTTCTTGACGGCTGTTTCAGGTTCTTGGCCGCTTCTGTTGCCTTCGCCACACTTGCGCTGGCGCGCAGTGCCAGTGTGCGTGACAGGCTCGGCTCTCTTTTGCTCCCCTTGCGGGGCTAACATGTCGGTGCTGCAAGACTTGCCCTGAGCCTGTCGAAGGGTTCACTTTATGTTACGGGCTGCTGTTTTGCTCCTTCTTCTCGAAGGGTTACAACGCTTCAACACAATCAGTCACCCGATTGCATTGGTTGCCTGCTATCCGGCGTCCTGACACTTACCGGAACTGGTCTTTCACCAGTGAGCAGACGATGACTTTTCAGGACACACCACGCCGTGTTAGGCTGATACTACACGCTGTTCTACATGGCGTTGCCAGATACTGATGGCGAGAGAACCCACTGCTCCTGGGATAAAGCCGCCGACTATACCGAAAGCCACCCCAGCACCGAACCCCTCCATGAACTGACGCATTGCGGATGCGCTATTAAGGAACGCAGCCTCCTGCTCCATTACGATCATACCGGCGCGCATACCAAGGAGAGTTCGGATGCCGATGGCAAGGCCGAGTGATATCGCTCCCACCGAAGCGCCAGCCACTGCGCCGTAAGGAATAGCGAACCAAACGTTGACCCTGAGTTTGTTGTGTAATCGGGCAGCAAAGATGATTCCGACCGTTGTAACGATGGTCTGGATTACGCAAGTTAGAACCGCGATAGGCCATCGCCAAGTATTCGGGGACATATAGGGGAAAAGCGTGAACAGCCAACCAATATCGATTGCGATGGCGATAATTAGTCCGAAGATTGCCGCGGCTCTGAGTTCACCACGTTGGGTATTCTCTATAGTCATCAGCCTCCACAGCCTAACAAGCTATGCACAGAATTATACGCCCCGTGAAAACAATACACAACAAGCATCTCATTTCACTATTCACGATTCCCCCTCAGGTATAATCCCTCCCATGCGAAAGGGACTTTTACTCTATAACCCAACAGCGGGGCGGTATCCCGTGGGGCGTTTTGTGCATGGGATCATCAAACCACTACGAGCCGCGGGCTGGAGTGTGGATATCGCGGAGACGTTAAGTGGAACACACGCCACCCAAACCGCGCACATCGCCGCGCAGGAAAAATATGATGCAGTCTTCGCCATTGGCGGAGATGGAACGGTGGGCCAGGTGGCAAGCGGATTGGTCAACACCGAGACGGCGCTGGGTGTCCTGCCTGCCGGCACAACCAACGTCTGGGCCATCGAGCAGGGACAAAAACCCTTTAGCTGGTTTCAATGGGGAGCGCTGCGCGAGAATGCAAAACTGCTTGCGAACGTGGAGCCGCAATATGTGGACGTGGGCTTGTGCAACGAACGTCCATTTTTATTGTGGGCGGGCATCGGGCTGGATGCGGAGACTATTCGCAAAATAGAACCGCGTCACCGTCTCTTCAAGCACATGGCTGTCCCCCACTATTTCGCCACCACAGTTTGGGAAGCATCCTTCTGGCATGGGCTTGACCTGCGCGTGTATGCGGAAGGCGAATTGGTTGAAGGACATTATCTCGTGGCTGTCGCCACCAATATCCGTCATTATGCGGGCGGCATGTCGCTCATTTCGCCAAACGCTTTTCTTGACGATGGCGAAATGGATATGTGGCTGCTCAGCGGCGACAGTGTGGCCGATGCGTTTCGTCACTTTTTTGATTTGGTGTCCGGCCGCCACCTTACATCCGAACATGCGCGGCGGCTGCCTTTTCAAACGGTGCGCGTTGAATCCGATGCAAATTTTTCCATCCAGGTGGACGGCGACCCTGTCCTCGGCGGCCACAAGGCAGAGATCACCACGCTTCACCGCGCCCTCAAAGTGCTGATGCCTGAAAACGCTTTACAATTGCTAAAAAATCCAAAGAGATAATATGTCATTACGAAGTTATTCGTCCTGAGCGAAGTCGAAGGACTGCCCTCGCAACGACATGCAAGAGGAACATGGACCTACGACCTTACTTAAATCGCGGAGTGATTTTTGGTGCGCTGGGCTTTGCGGCGACTCTGCTGATCATCACCCTCATTGTCATCGGTTGGACATCTCCCCGCTTCTCTCCTGACGTTGGGTTTGCTCCCGCTGACCTGACCATGATCCCCGCCCCGACACATACACCCAATGTGACGGTTGTCCCCACCAACGACCCACTCGCCACACCCACGTTTGACCCGACCGCCATCAACATCAATGGCTACGTGCAAATCACAGGGACAGAAGGTGAAGGATTAAGAATCCGCTCGGCACCGGGCTTGGAAACAGAAACAGTTTTTCGCGGGGAAGAAGCGGAGGTCTTCGTCGTAAAGGATGGCCCTCAATCTGTCGATGGATATACATGGTGGTATCTCGTCGCGCCATATGACGAAACCCGCGCAGGCTGGGCCGCGGCTGATTTTCTGGCTGTCATCCCTTCACCGTAATTGTAGGGGCAGGTCTTGCGCCTGCCCAGGCCTTGCGTCTGCCCAAGCTTTACATCTGCCATATTTATGAAACAACACCACATTTAACGGCGGCTGCAAGAGCCGCCCCTACGGAGAAAAAATCAATGACTGAAAAACCAACCGGCATCACTGCCAACAAAAGCAAGCGTGAATTCACCGTCTCATGGGATAGCGGGCATACGAGCGTTTATCCGTTCGGGTTATTGCGAGCGGCCTGTCCCTGCGCCCAATGCCGCGGCGGACATGAGAACATGAAGTCCGAGCCTGATGCGGATGTGTTCACCAAACAAATGGAGGATAACCAGTCCACACGAATTGCGAATGTCGTTGCCGTCGGCTCCTATGCGCTGACCATCGTCTGGGAGGACGGGCATGATTACGGCATCTACAACTGGCATTATCTGCGAACGTTATGTCCATGCGAGGAGTGCAGGAAGGGGAAGTAAATACGTACACACGTAGACAAGTACGCATGACACAAAAAAAAGACTGTTGATGAAACAGTCTCTTTTTTATTCCTTCTTGTCTACGTGTTTCCTTGTATACCTGTCTACTTCTTCCTACGGTGTCGGCGTTCTTGCCGGAGTCCTTGTCGGCGTTCTCGTAGGCGTACGGGACGGGGTTAAAGTCCATAGCGTGGCTGTAGCGGTTGGGGGGACTAATTCGAGGTAATGGGCTTCCGCTTCCTCACGCATTTCAGCGGTCATCACATCTTCATCCATTTCCAGCAAGGCGGCCCAACTGTCTATGGCATCTTCCAGTTCTTCGCGTTTTTCCTGAACAAGTCCGCGCCAGTAAAGAGCCAGGGCAGTTTCTTCGTCCGTTTCTGCAAGCGAGTCGAGCGCTTCCACTTGCAGGTAGGCGCTGCCAAATTTTTCCTGGGCATAATATCCGCGTAGTAGGGCGAGGTTTGCATCGAAGGATTCATCGTCCGCATCTTTTCCATCTTCGAGATCTTCAACCGCCTGGTCTATGTCGCCCAGTTCAAGGTGGGCAAGCCCGCGATAGAGAAGGAACCTGCGCAGTCCTGTACGGTTGATCGTGGTAGCTCTATCAAGCGCATTCACCGCCGACTCATATTCCCCTATTTCATAATAAGCCTGTCCAAGCCGCGCAAGGACAAGGGCATTCTCCTGGTCGTAAACGACATACACTTCCAAAGACTCTACCGCCCGCTGGTATTGTCCATTTTCAAGGTAAAGCTGGCCGAGCATTTCGTACACGGGCAGGGCTGTAATATCAAGGGTGTACGCCTTTTCAGCGGCTTCCAACGCGCTTTCATCTTCGCCCAAGGCAAGGTAGGCGCTGGCATAAGCCAGATACACATCGGATGAGCTGGGCATGAGGGCTGCGGCGCGGTTGAGGTCTACAATAGCGGCTTCCGGGTCCTTGTGGGAGATGAAGAAACGCGCACGTTCGAGATAAGCCTCGCCATAGTTCGGGTCAAGCTCAATGGCGTTATCCAACAGTTTTTCGGCGTCGTAGCCGGGGTCATTCATCAAACGGACTCGGGCTTCTCCGAGATAGGGAGCGGCAAATTCCGGGGCCAGGTTTTTGGCCTCTTTATACGCGCTTAAGGCGTTGGTAAACTCTCCCTTGAAGCGATAAGCTTCGCCAATTAAATAATGAATATCAGCAGAATCAGGTTCCAAATCGAGGATCAATTCCATGTTGGAAATGAACGAATCCCAATCCCCGGTCTTGTAGGCCTGCTCCGCCAACCGGTATTGATCCCTGGACTGAGGCGCGCGCGGGGTGTTCACGTACAGGGGGGTCGGCGTGTACGTCTCTGGGAGCAGCATCCACAATGGGGTTGGGCCAATGAATACTCTTGTAGGTTCAGCCGTCGCGCCAAACACGGTAGGCGTTGTGGTAAAGGTTGGGGATGGACCGGGTGTATTGGTCTGCGTGGGGATGACTCGCGTCTGGTTTGGCAGCACAAATCCAAAAATCAAGACAGAGATCAGCGCCGCACCAATCATCAAGACACCAATCAAACGCACCAGCGGACTTCTCGCAATAACCTTCAAGCCTCTTTCCTTCGGCTTTTCATTTGCGAGCAATAATTTATCCTCCCATGCCCGCGGACGGTTCATGGGGAACGGCTGAACGGTCTCATCCGGGGCCAAAGCTCCCAGCAGAATCAAACCTCGTTTGGCCGTACCATTTTCAGGGTCCAGCTTGAGCGCGGTTTGCAGGCAGTAAATGCGCTCCTTGGAATTATCCACGGCGGCGCTTAACCAAATCCAATACGTCGGGTTATTCTGATTTGTTTTAAGTAAAAGGGTAAGCAGTTCTTTGGCGCGCGGCTTATCCCCCCGGCGCAGAGCATCCACTGCATCCTGGAAAATGGTATCGTTGGATTGCTCTTCTTTATGTTCTTCAGCCATCTTTCAATTTTACCGCTTGTCGCCTATTTTTTTAACCGCAAATGGCGATTCAGGCAAAATAAGAATTGCAAATGGATTACTCAGGCGGTACGATCGTAATTCATTTCACGGAATTCTTCGACCTGATATACATGAACCTGCAATTTTGCCTCCCGCCACAAATTTGGTCTCGCTCCCATCTTGTAGCAAAGATGATCGAGGAATTCAGCGGGTTTGGGAATTTTTTCCCAGACTTGTGGAAGGAAAGTTGCGCGGTGAAAATCATCCTTTAAGATGACTCCGTCCACGTGCGGGCGCAGTTTTTTGAGCAGGTCTTCGCTGGAAGAATATTCCAGTGGATGAGGAGCGGTCAAGCGCGAGACCTCGAGCCTGATCCTGTTTAATTCAGTTTCGCCTACGGGTGGGAAACGCGGGTCCTGCAAAGCCGCGGCCACGGCATGTTCGCGCACATCTTCCGCCAATGGCTGATAGGCTTCCAGCGCACCGATGCAGCCGCGCAGTTCATCATTAATGGTCAACGTGACAAACGATGCGCCATCCTCACGCAGCGTTGCAGTAAGTGATTGCATATCCAGCGGCGGCAGCGCCTTCCCTTTAACAGCGAATTCCATTGCCTCGCGCGCGAGGCGCAGTAAAGTTTTTTTCTCCCCATCCGTCAACATTTCAGACATTTTGCCCTCCATGCAAGCCACTTCAAGTGTGACTTACGACAACCGAGAGGAGTAAAAAATGGATTGCCAAACCTTTCAGCACTGAGGTCACGGAGTTCACAGAAAAAACAAAAAAGAATCTCCGCGCCATCCGTGCGTTCTGTGGTTAAATCTTTTCACCACTCTCCGGTAACTGAGACAATTGCCAATACTTGCGGTTGTGATAAACCAATGCCTGTCCTTCACCCGAACCGCGCGCCGCAAGCACTTCCGCAATGAACAAGGTATTCATGCCGGCATTAAAGGTTTCAACTACACGGCAATCCATCCAGGCCAGGCCGCCGACGATCAACGGGGAACCGGTGACAAGTGTTTCTGTTTGCAGCCCGGAAAAACGGTCCACGATCTCGGGAAAATGGCCCGCAAAAATCTCGGAAATTTTGGATTGCGCCGCGGAAAGTATGGTTAAACCAAAAGCACGCGAACCCATCACCATTTCATGTGTGCGCGTGGATTGTTGCAGCGAAACCGTTATCAGGGCCGGGTCCAGCGAAATGGACGTGAACGAGTTCACCGTCATGCCGTGTTTCTGGCCTTCGTGCACCGCAGCCACAACCGTCACACCTGCCGACCAGGCACGCATCGCGCTCCGCAGGTTTTCAGCATCAAGGGTCATAAGAGTTGATTTCTCCATCGTAATCTCATCATAATTGTGAGGCACAGCCGAGTCAAGCGAAAAATTCAATGGCTTGAAACAGCCGTCCGCTGGTATTGAAGCGAATGAAGGCGCGAATCCTTACCTTAACTCACGTTGCCGTCTTTATTCCTTGATCCGTTTTTGACCTAGATTTCTTAACGCAAAGTCGCCAAGACGCTAGGATTCGATGATTTTCCCTTAGCGACTCCCCAGACACTGCCCGCCAGGGCAAGTGTGCGGCTTTGCGTTAAATCTTGCGCGAATCCTTACCTTAAATTCATTTCATAATCGCATGGTAAACTCGCACCCATGTCTAAAAAAACCAGAAATATTCTTTTGGCCGCTACGGGTGTGATCCTGTTGGCGGTCTTGGTGTATCAAATCCCATTCGTCAAATCACGTTTATCATGGCGAATTGAAGTATTTCAAATTTATGTAAAAAATGCGATCAATCCGCCGGGGCCGGTGCCTACAGCCCTGCCAGTCACTCCGATCCCGGTTACACCAACCAGCGCCGCGACCGGTACACCCGTTGCCCAACTTGCTCCTTCCATCACGCCCACAGCCACCTTCCCACCGCTGCCTGCGCAAGCATTTATGACATCTCCGCCGTACGAAAAACAGACCCCCAACAACTGCGGTCCTGCCACGCTTTCGATGGCGCTGCATATGTATGGTTGGGAAGGCAAACAAAGCGACATTTCCGATTTAATTAAACCCGTTTCGCAGGATCGCAACGTCAATCCGGAGGAGCTTCGTTACTACGTCCGCACGCAGGCGGGCTGGTTAAATCTTGAATATCGAGTCGGTGGAAATATTGAATTACTCAAACGCCTGCTCGCAGCGAATTATCCAGTCATTGTGGAAAGCGTTACAGCGCTCAACCCCGGCGACGCCCTCGGCCCCACCGATGATCTTTGGGCGGCGCATTACCTTCTTATCACCGGCTATGATGATGCGGCACAGGAATTCACCGTTCAGGATGCATATCGCGGCCCGGACTTGAAAATCTCCTACGCCCAGCTTGAAGCAGACTGGAGGCCGTTCAACAATTTATACATCGTGATGTACTTTCCACAATTTGAAGAGGAAATGAAAACCCTGCTCGCCTCAGACTGGGACCCGGACCTGAATCGGCAAAATGCTTTGACCTCCTCCCAAGCCGCCACTGCCACCGATTCCGCCGATGCATTTTCCTGGTTCAACTATGGCAGCAATCTCGTCTATTTTGAACGCTACGAAGAAGCCGCCCTCGCTTATGATAAAGCCCGTGAGATCGGTCTGCCCCTGCGCATGTTCCGCTATCAATTCGGTCCCTTCCTTGCCTATTTCCATTCAGGCCGAAACGACGACCTGCTCGTGTTAACTGACTACGCGCGCGGTGTGACGGAAATGTCTGAAGAGGCGTGGCTGTGGTATGGCTACGGTTTGTATCGCAAAGGCGACTATGAGGGTGCGCTCAAAGCCTGGCAAAAGGCGGACAGCATCAACCCCAATTTCTTTGAAGACCAAGCGCAAAAAGCCATTCAATTGATTCAATAATGAAAAAAAACATCATCCTTTCCCTCACACTGCTTTTCATTGCAGCGTGTCAATCCACGCCGGCGGTTTTGACAGAATCTCCCGCAACCGAAACCCCAACAGCAACCGTTGCGCCAACTGAAATTCCCTCCTCGCCCACCCCGCAAGCAAGCTCCACGCCGGAGACGGTGAAAATCTCCCCAACCGACGGGATGACCCAGCTCTTCGTCCCTGCGGGTGTATTCTTCATGGGCGGCATGGATGTGTACCGTGAGAGCGATGAACTCCCCGCGCATGAAGTACGCATCGATGCTTTCTGGATCGACCAGGTGGAAGTGACCAACGGCATGTATAACCTGTGCGTGCAGGCGGATTCATGCAGGCCACCCGTATTGAACAGCTCGGATAATCGCCCAGAGTATTTTGGAAACGCAAAGTTTCAGGATTATCCCGTTGTCAATGTCACCTGGTATGACGCGAATGTCTATTGTCAATGGACGGGACGGCGCCTCCCCACCGAAGCGGAATGGGAACGCGCCGCACGTGGAGATGACAAACGTAATTTTCCCTGGGGCGATGAACCGCCCAATGAATACAACTCCAATTCATTGAATATCGTTGGGGATACTTCACGAGTGGGTTCGTATGCCGAAGGCGCGAGTCCATTTGGCGTGCTGGATCTGGCTGGCAATGTTTGGGAATGGGTGATGGATCGATATCGCCCGGACTATTACGGGAAATCCCCTTCTGAGAATCCAGATGGCCCTTCCGAAGAGGAAGTCTTCAACAATTTGCGGGTGATGCGCGGCGGTTCATTTCAAGATGACTGGGTGATCTTGCGTCTTGCAAATCGTGCTTTTCTTGAGGGGCCAGACCCGTCTGCACAGAATACGGATGATGCTTTTTATGGAAAAAGTTCATCAAAGATCGGCTTTCGTTGCGCGGCGGATGATTGAGAAGTTTTTTTAAATATGAAGGCGCAGAGTCAAAGGGAAAAAACTGTCAGTAAAAGGTTTTCGAATGCAAGGTTATGTACCGCAACACACCGTTTTGGCGGCAAATTTGCCGTTCGCAACATAAATGTTGCGGTACTGTAAAAAGAACGTCAGCGGGGAGTATGCTTTTTGGAACAAGATACAGCCGTCCGTTTAAGAGAGAGGCGGGGTCAGTCTTCCACGAAGCTGTACCCACCAGGCCAGGTTTTGATGAGTTGGGAGTCGCCGGCTTCTTCTTCCAATTTTTTTCTTAAGCGATAGACAACGTTCTTCAGCAAAACGATATCACCTTCGGCGCCCCATACAGTTTGGATAATTTCTTCGGCAGGGAAAACGTAGCCGGGGCGGCTCATCAAGAGATGTAAGAGTCGGAATTCGAGATTGGTGAGTTTGATCTCCTCATCGTTCGAGCCAACGGCAGAGCGATGTGAAGGGTCGAGCCGAAGCCGCCCCGTTTGACGCGGAGTCATCGGCTCGGTCCAACTGCGGCGTGACCAGGCAATGATCTTGGCAAGGAAGATGGCGGGGCTGATGGGTTTGACGACGCATTCATCCACACCATTTTGGTAGGCTTCCAAAATTTCAGCCTCGTTGTTATATGGAAGAAAAAGCAGGATCGGGCTGTTACCCATGGATCGGAATTTGCGGCAGAGTTCCATGCGCTGGGGATGCGGGGCGTTGAGATCGACAACGATCAGGTCGGGGATCTCTTCTACAGAGCGTTCCATGGCGCGCTGAACGGAGGTTTCAAGGATGGCCACCAGGCCTTTTTCGCGGATGATGTAACTCCAGATGGGTGCAGTTGCATCCTGGTCGCAGACGATGAAGACGCGCGGGGTGTTTTGAGAAGAGGGGAATGGGTTGTTGGTCATAAAATCTTTCCGTGAATGTGTAAAAATCGGTGAAAAATCCACAGACTAACAATAGTGTAAGTCAATTCTACACCATTTAGTCACAAGAAGTCGTAAATTTTTACTGAAATATTACTTTTGGGGGATTAGGAAATAAGTCCTCCTTTTGTATACTGATGACATATTACAAAAGGAGGCTCCATGAAAAAATTATTCCCAATTCTGATGGCCCTGGTTTTGCTCCTCTCGGCCTGTCAACTGGGCGGACAGGCAGAACCTACAGCAATCCCCCTGCCCACCGCTTTCCCGACCAACACCCCCTCAGCCAATGCGCCCGCCGAACAAGGCGGTGAAGCTGGTTCCGAGCGCGCATCCTCTGTGGATGGCATGCCCCAGGTTTTCATCCCGGATGGCACCTTCCGCATGGGCGGCATGGATTCGGATGTGAAGAAGGATGAACAGCCCGATCACAACGTCACCTTGAAGGGTTTTTGGATGGACAAGCTGGAAGTGACAAACGCCATGTACACCTTGTGTGCTCAGGCTGGCGGCTGCGAACCGCCCCAGCGTTTGAATTCGGAAGGCCGCGAGTCCTATTTTAATAATGCAGAATTTAGCGATTACCCTGTTGTTTATGTTACCTGGGGGCAGGCACTAGATTATTGCAAATGGGCCGGACGCCGCTTACCGACCGAGGCAGAATGGGAACGCGCCGCTCGTGGTGACGATTTCCGCACCTACCCATGGGGTGATGACCGCCCGGATTCTTCACGCGGTAACTTCAACTACTTTGTTGGGGATACCACCCGCGTAGGCAACTTCCCCGCTGGCGCAAGTCCATTCGGTATCCTGGATATGTCAGGCAATGTGGCGGAATGGGTCAACGATTACTATGATTCCGATTACTACAGCCAGGGCGTTACGATGAACCCGCCCGGCCCCAGTTCTCGCAGTAAGTTCTTCAACCGCGTGGTGCGTGGTGGTTCGTTCCAGGATGCGTTCATGGATGTCCGTGTCTCAAAGCGTTCTTCGGTCCGCGGCTCGAACCTGGATGCTTCGGATATTTACTCGGAAGATTACCTCGGCGAATTTTCACCCAAGATCGGTTTCCGCTGCGCTTCAGACTAAAACTGAAAGTTGATTCTAAAAGCCGTCAGAGATTTCTGGCGGCTATTTTATTTGACGCACCCTTTTAGCTATGGTATTATCCCGACACAAATCAATAGCCCTGATACGGCGCTCTTATCCAGAGAGACGGAGGGACCGGCCCTGCGATGTCTCGACAACCAGTCAGCGAAAGTTGAATATGGTGCCAAATCCGACAGATTTATTTTCTGGGAGATGAGAGGGTAGATAAGCATAATGCAAACTTGCCCTTTCGCGTGCTGAAAGGGCAAGTTTATTTTCTTAAGGAGAAACAAAAAAATGTCAAATACTTTTATGTCATCACCCAGCCTGATGTTCACATCAGAATCGGTGACAGAAGGACATCCGGATAAGATCTGTGATCAAATTTCGGATGCGGTATTGGATGCCTGCCTGGAGCAGGATAATATGTCTCGTGTAGCATGTGAGACGGCCGTCAAGACCGGTTTCGTGGCGTTGTTGGGAGAAATCACCACCAATGCTTATGTGAATTTTGACGAGCTTGTCCGCAAGGTTGTGAATGAAATCGGATACGACAGCAGCGACAAAGGCTTTGATGGAAATACCTGCGCCGTGCTTTCAGCCGTTGCCAGCCAAAGCGCGGACATTGCCCTGGGTGTGGACCATGCGCTGGAAGATAAAAGCGGTGAAATGAAAGATGTCGGCATTGAACATGTCGGCGCGGGCGACCAGGGCATGATGTTCGGCTTTGCCTGTAATGAGACATCCACATTGATGCCGATGCCAATTTATATGGCGCATAAATTATCCCGCTGCCTGAGCGAACTCCGCAAAGATGGCACACTCCCCTGGCTGCGCCCCGATGGCAAGAGTCAGGTAACCGTGGAATATTCAGAAGGCAAACCAAAGCGCATTGACACCGTTCTTATTTCCACCCAGCACGCGCCTGATATTTCCCATGCCGAGATCGTTGAACAGATCAGCGAACATATTATTTACCCAACTTTGCCGGATGGTTTGGTTGATAAAAATTTAAAAATATTTGTGAACCCCACCGGGCGTTTTGTGATCGGCGGTCCCATGGGTGATGCGGGTGTGACGGGACGCAAGATCATCGTGGATACCTACGGCGGCATGGGCCGTCATGGCGGCGGCGCGTTCTCCGGGAAAGACCCCACAAAAGTGGACCGCTCCGCCGCGTATGCCGCGCGCTATGTTGCCAAGAACATTGTCGCCGCTGGCCTGGCTGACCGCGTGGAAGTGCAGGTTGCTTACGCTATTGGCGTAGCTCACCCGCTCTCCGTCAATGTGGAGACCTTTGGCACCGCCAAGATCGCGGATGAAAAGATTTCCGCACTCGTCAGCGAACAATTTGATCTGCGCCCCGGCGCAATCATCCGTGACCTCGACCTGCGCCGCCCCATCTATCGCAAGACCGCCGCGTACGGTCACTTTGGCCGCGACGATATCGAATTCCCCTGGGAACGCACCGATAAGGCCGAGGCTTTGAAGAAGGCTGCGGGGTTGTAGTTCGTGATGCGTAATTCGTAATTTTAAAAACAGGCCTCCGAGTTCCGAGAGAACTCGGAGGCCTTGTGTTTTACAGCCCTCGCGCCTTATTTTCGAGCGGGAGCAATTTGGTGTAGATGATTTCGTGCGTGGGGGTTGGCACACCCACTGCCCGCCCCATGCGGATGACGGCGCCGGTCTGTTCGTTCAATTCGGAGGGACGGCCTTCCATCATGTCTTTTTGCATCGAGGCCATCACGTCCGGCTGAATTTTGTCGATACGCTGCATCGTATCCAAGACGAGGCTTTCGGCAAGCGGGACGCCGCGTGCGCGGGCAATTGCCGCTGTCTCGTTCATGGCGTTGATCAGCATCTCGCGCATTTCAGGGTTTGCGCGAAACCCACCGATGGGCTGGCCTGTAAACGCACCGATGCCGCTTGTGCCGGAAATAAACACAAATTTTTCCCACATCGCAACATTGATATCCGAGGGCACTTCCACGATGATGCTATTTAACGCGGCAAACATTTCACGCAAAGATTCAACGCGCGCGCTTTTGGAATTGTCCAATTCACCAAATGCGATGAAAGGCAGCACTCCCACATGGCGGATATGCCCGGGCGCGGCGACAAAAACACTGATGCGACATAACCCGCCCAGCACATGTTCGCGCCCAAACGCGGCCAGCAACGTATCCATGTGCTCCATGCCATTCAACAGGGGCAGGATCATCGTCTTCTCACCCACCAGCGGCTGCATCTGCTCGATGGCGGAATCGAGTTGCCAGGCCTTCGTGGCGAGAATGATCAAATCCACGGGGCCGATGGAGTGCGGCGAATCAGTTGCACGGGCGGGATGCACTACAAAATCGCCGCCGATCGAATCGACCCGCAGGCCTGCTTCCGTTATTTTGGCAAGGTGCGCGCCCCGGGCAACGAAAGTGACATCAAGCCCGGCCTGCGCGAGACTGCCACCAAAGTAGCCGCCTACACCGCCGGAGCCAAAGATCGCTATTTTCATGGGGTTCTCCAATTGCATATTGATATAAAATATGAAAATTCAACACAAGTATATCTTACGCGATACAATAAATTTATCATGGAAACCTTACCCAAAATACCGATGATTACCACACCCAGGCTTGTGCTGCGTCCGTTCACGATGAATGATCGCGATGTTTTATTTGCGATTGTCCAGGAACCCGATATTTTTCGTTATTTTCCAACTCAGGAAGCATGGCCGCTGGAGAAGGTGGAGCGATATATTAATTATCAGATCGCACATTGGAAAAAATTCAACTACGGACATTGGGCGGTGGTGATGCGAGAGACAGGCCAGATCATTGGCTGGAATGGGTTGGAATATTTACCCGACACAGATGAAACCGAAGTGGGTTATCTGATAAGCATGGCGTTTTGGGGAAATGGCTATGCAACTGAATCGGCAAGCGCGATTGTTAAGTTCGGGATAAATAAAATTGGTTTGAAAGAGATCATCGGGTTGACTCACCCGCAGAATTTCGCTTCGCAGCGCGTGTTGGAAAAAAGCGGACTGTCGTTTACGCGGAGCGCGTTCTATTTCGGGATGGATATGTTCAGGTACGCGATCCAGGCGTCGGTTTAGGAAAGAGGCGAAGATTCAAAAAGTCGGGCGAATGTCATCGCCCGACTTTTTTGTCAAATGGATTGCATCAAGCAGGGACGGTATCCGCTTTTGGAAGCGCCTCGTGGTCGGGCAGGATGGCCTCTGCATTGTGGATGGCAGGGACAAAATACCCAGCGAGGCCAGCGAGAATGCCGCCAAAGCCGCAGAAGAAAATGATCAGGCCCATGCCTGCGCCGGGGCCTGTGCCAACCATCCAGCCAAAGGTTTGGGATAGACTGCTGCCCGTCAGGCGCATTTGCGGCTCGAGCACAAAGTCGGCCAGGGTGCCTGCAATGATCGGTGAGATGGGATTGGTAAACCAGGCGATAAGACGACGCGCAGAGAAGACACGTCCTTGCACATCTGGCGCAACTTTGGATTGCCAGATGGCCTGGTTCGAAGCATTGACCAACGGCCCGACGAGCGCTGCAATGATTACGCCTGTGACCCAGATTGGCAAGCCTCCCACCAAGCCGACAATTGCCATGCCCAGCCCGGAGATCATCCACCCGATTAAGACACCGTGGACGCGGCGTTTGAATCCACCCCAGGCACTCATGAGAATACCGCCGATCAACCCACCGACTGCACCGGCTGTTTGCACAGAACCAAGTATGAGACTGTCATTGGCGGTGCGGGAGAGAACCATCGGGGCTAGCAAGGTAAAGCCAATGCCCGCGAAGAGATTCCCAACGAAAAAGATCATTTGCAGACCGAGCAAACTTGGGCGCGCAAAGATGTATTTGAAACCGTAGGCGGCCTCTTTCCAGACATTGCCCTTCCCCTGCTCGCCTTCTTCGGTGCGCGGAGGCTGGGGGATGTGGACGATCATTAAAGCACCGATGGCAAGTAAAAATGTAGCCACATCAAAGAAAAGGATTCCCGTCAGGCCGATGATGGGAAGCAATGCGCCTGCGAGCAAAGGTGCAATGACGCCGGGACCTGCTTCGATCAGAGACATCATGCCATTGGCGCGGCCATACTGTTCTTTTGGCACCATGGTGGAAATAGCGGCAGAATAGGCGGGCCACTGAAATGCCATGCCAAGCCCGTAAATGATGGAAGCAAAGTAGAGATGCCAGAATTCAAGGATGCCAAGCCACTGGAAGATGAGGATCAGCACGGTGGCAAAACCTGCACCAAGGTCGCTGACCATCATCATCATTTTGCGGTTGTGACGGTCCACCATCACGCCTGCAATCGGCGAGATGAGCAGGAATGGGGTGATGAAAAAAACCTGCATCAAACCGAGCGCGGTGGCGCTTTCTGTTTTTTGAAACATAAAAATGGTAAGACCGAACTGACTCATGGCGCTGGCAAGCACAGATACGATCTGTCCGAGCCAGACAATGGTAAAACCGAACATGCCGCTGGGGCGTTTTGTAGAAGTCTCTTCCATGAATTATTTTCCTGTGTTTTTTACTTCATATTAAACTTTTAAAATTTTCGCAAAGACATTCGTAGGGCGGGTTTGAAACCCGCCAAAGCCTGCATTCTCACAAACTGTCAGGCTGAAAGCCTGACCTACTAAAATGCGTTGGTTACAGACCCAGGCTATTGCAGCAATTTATAGAAGTAGAGCATCATCTCTCACTCACCTTTCAAACTATTCAACGAAAATTTCGACGTGTTCGCCGTCATCTTCATCCACAACATCTATGATCTTGCCCGTTACGCCCATGCGCAGGGCTTCCATCACGTTGCTCATGTCCACGCCCTGTACTTCAGGGGCGAAATGAGCGCCGATCTTCAACCCGGCATCCACCAGCGCGAGCGGAATTTGCACGGAGGCCTTCGAACGCCCGGTGCGGACATCCGTCACGCGGACGCGTAACATGCGCGCGCCGCCCGGCATCCCCGGTGGGCGCGGAGGCTGGGGAATGCCGCGGCGCGTATCGCTCAACGCCGCCAGCAGTTTCGAACCTTCGTCCGCGCTGATCTTGCCTTCCTCGATCAATTTGAGGATCTTCATTCTCTCTTCGCTGTTTGCCATGGTTTTGTCTCCTATCTATCTTTGCTTCATTCAGAATCCAACTTCCAAACGAGCAATTTTATCTGTTTTATCCTGTCGCAACGGGCAATTTCTCTTCCACGGGTTCTTCCATCGCAGATTCTTCCGCTGCCTTCTCTTCAACTTTGGGAAGTTTGAACTTTATCCAAATGGGTATCACGGAAAGCAAGATCACAATTGCAGTAACGGTAAAGGGGAATGTCGGGCCGACGCGATCCCACATCTGCGCGCCAATCCACGGGGCGGGCAGGGATACGATTCCCAAACTTGTGCTGAACAAACCAAATGCCATGCCGCGGTTTTTTTCCGGTACCGCCTTGCTGATGAGCGATTGATAGGCGGGACCTGAAACACCCGCACCCGCGCCAGCCAGCCCCCAGCCTGCGTAATACAGCCACTGATTCCCGGCAGGGATATTCACCAACAGGAACAACGCCGCAGACAAAAGCACCATTCCAAGCGCAATTCCCACCCGCTCGCCAACCTTGTCCGAAAGCCAGCCGCCGGGGATGGTGGTTGCCATCATGACAACGCCAAAAACCGACATGACCCAGCCAATCTGCTGGATGGAAAGTCCGCCAATTTCCTGCATGTAAACAGGGAACAGGTTCCCGGAGAACTGAAAGGAAATATCACGCAAACCATCCGTGATCAGCATCCAGGTGATGAGTCCACCGGAAAAGACCAGGAAAAACATCGCGCGTAGATTGGTGGTTAAACCCTTGAAAGTCAACTTGTCTGTTTTGGCGGAGGAGCTTTTTGCAGCCTCACGCGCCATGCTCAAACGCATTAACATGGCAACGAAGTAGAAAACCCCTGCCACCAACAGCATCAACTTAAAGCCGTACGCCCCGGCCAGCCAGCCCCCCAGCGGAGGTCCGACCACCGAAACGATCATGAAAATCGCCTGTGAAATGCCGAATACTTTTCCGCGATTCTCTTCCGTGGAATGTTCCGCAATGAACGCATCGAAGCTCGGCCCCACAAGCGAACGGGCCACAGCCCCAAATGCCACCGCCAGCAAAAGCCACTGCCACGTATCCGCAAGGATGAGCGGGATAAAACCAATCACTCCGAAGACACTGCCAATCGCAATCGCACGCAAACGTCCCAGCGTATCCGAAACCCAGCCGCCCAAAATTTGCAGCAATAAAGGCACGATCTGTGCCAGGGTAAAAAATAAACCGATCTGCGTAATCGAAGCATCCAAGTCTTTGAGGTACAGCGGCATCAAAGAATCATACATGCCGCCGCCGATATTCGCGAAGACCATCGCCGTCAAAAACAGGATCAGCAAACCACTCAATAAAGGTCTCTTTTTAATTGTTTCCATTTTTATCCTATAAAAAGCTGCACTCTGTCGCCATCATCGTCATCCACGTGGATGATCAGCGGCTCGGTCATATTTTTTGCCATGCCAATCGCCTGAATCACTTCATTCATGTTCGTGCCTTTCAGCCCGTCGATTCGGCTGCCGAAATTTTTCAGGAACCAGGTGGCAAGACCGAGCGGGAGTGGAAGCGCAACCGTAATATGTCGCGGGCCATCGTCATCTTTGGCATGAGTGCGGTCCACGTCCACATAAATCCAGCGCGAAGTCCTGCTGCCCGCGCCCATCACGATGAGTAAAATTCCAAAAAACAGCGGCATGCTCATACAGTAAAACCAGAAGTTGGTGCCGGCATTTTGTTGGATGCCAAACATCGCCCAGGCGCTCAAGACCGTGAAGATGATGCCGATCCAAAGGAAGGCCTTGGAAAAACGCGAGGCGCGCATCCGCACATGATCGAACTCTGGCGCATCGCTTCTCTCCCCGCCCACGCTTGGTCCTGCTTCGAGGACCTCCACTTCCTCCCCGGCAGAGTCATCCAACGCGCGCATCAACGTTGCGGCTTCATCCGCGTTGATCTTTCCATCCGCAACCATTTGCAAAATCTTTCGGCGTTCCTCCGATGACATTAAGAACCTCCTTCCAATGCGGCCAATAATTGTTCAGCTTCTTCGGCGGTAATCTTCTTTTCCTGCAACATCTTCAAAATCGTCAATCGTTCTTCATCAGAGACTGGAGATTTGGGCGGCATGGGTACGCCTTTTGGGGCGAAATCCCAATTCCAGCGTCCCACCTCCAAAAACCCTTTGCCACGGCTGGCGCGTCGTTCCGCTTCGCGTGTTTTATGTTCGATGCGGCGGGCGGCTTCCTCCACCTTGCGTTGAGCGCGTTGGTTGGCCTGTTCCATGCGGCGCGAGATGCGGTCGCCAAAGCCAGACCAGTCCATGCCCATGCCTGCAAAGTTGCCAAATTCCTCCGCCGATTCGCCGGCATTCGACTGGTTGCTCACGCGGATGTCGCCACCTGCATTCAGCGTCACTGCGGCGGAGCCATCACCCAATGTAATCACGCGGCTGGTGGCCTCTTCATCATCTTCAATCCCTTTCCATTCAATATCAATCTCGTCGGCATTGAGCGTAAGGGTTGCATTCGCCTTCGGAGGCATCACCAATAAAATATCGTCACCCGCAGTGACAGAATAGGTGTTGCCCGCCTGCGGATTCAAATACATCACCACATCCTCCGCCACATTCGCGCTGACGTTCCCGCGCACATCGCGCAGCGCCAGATCATCGGCGACGGAAGCGAGGCTCACATTCCCTTCCACGTCGCGGATGGATACATCGCTGTTGGCGCTTTTGATGGACAAATGCCCTTTCGCGCCGCGCAGGCTAAAGTCCGCCTGAACCGTATCAATCGCAACTGAATTGACATCGCGCAGGGAAAGGTCGCCACCAATTTCCTTCAATTCAAGCTCACCCATCACACCGCGAATGGATGCATCGCCGCCGATACTGCTGATAAATACAGAAGCGGCTTTGGGTACTCGCAAAGAAAGATCGTCACTACAGGAAAGATTAACCTGGTCACCATCCTGGCTGACCTTCATTTCATCATCATCGGCTTTGAGGAGAATGTCATCCCCCTCCCAACCAACGAGGCTTAAGTCGCCGCCAATCGATTCAATGATAATTTTGGGTGTACGCCCTGCAGAAATGGTTTTAGACATGGTCTACTCCTCTTCACCGCGCAAGATGCGCATGGCTTGGTCCGCAGTGATCCTGCCAGCTTCAAGGTCGGCAATGGCACTGCTTCTTTTTTCAGCGTCAATTTCCAAAGAATCATCCTTGCCAGGCTCATAGCCCAGGGCACGGATGACCTCATGCAACCGATTGCGAATGGTTGGGTAGGACAGGTTAAGTTCCTGCTCCATGCGGTTGATCTTGCCTTCACAGCGCACAAACGTAAATACAAATTCCAACTGGTCGGGAGTCAAATTCGAGAACTGCCCCATTGCAAAATGGCCTTCAATGGAAGTGTCGCAGGATGTGCAGTGCAATCGGGCAACTTCCAATTCAGACTGGCAGATCGGGCAAATGGTGGGCGCTGGTCGCATGTTGGTTTCTCCTATGATATGGCAACTTTTTAGGTTATATTTTGTAAAATCGTTTTACGATCTGGCTTTCTGGGCCTTGCCTTGTGAAAACTCCAACTGGTTTGCCTGCAAAGAAACGTCATAACGAGTTTGCAGTTTTTTACCCCTTGCAACCATCCAACCCCCCAAGGCAGCCAGCAAACGATTATTGTGAAAGGTAATTCGCTTGGCTTTTCGAGCTACTTGAGAATTCACTTCCGCCTGGCTTTTCTCTTTCGCCATATCCAGTAAATCATCATTGTGAAAATTGTTCATGGGTACTCTCCATTTTGTAAATCAAAAGGAAAACAAGACGCCAAAAGAAAAAACTCAATATTTTCACTGCATTCCTAATAAAATTATAGGCACTTTTTCAATTTTGTCAAGTATCAGTTTAATATTTTTAACAGTCAATTCAAGATAATTGATTTTATCCTTGAAAATACTGAAAAATCCCTGTTTTTTGGAGGTTTTCCTTGATTCGTTCGCTTTTTTACGCCCCTGGCAAGCCTGTCCGCATCGATATTTCCCCCTCTGAGTTTCCCCGCCTCCTGCGGGACCGAAGGGGTCTGCTCTGGGTTGACTTTACATCGGAGCCACCTGAAACAGCCCTACCCATTTTGCAAAGTTTTGGGTTTCACCACCTGGCCATAGAAGATGCACTGCAACAAACCCACGCACCCAAAATAGACGACTGGGGCGATTACCTTTATATCGTTCTAAATTACATGCACCTGCTAAAAGCCACCGAACCATGGGATACAGAAATCGACGAATTGGATATCTTCCTTGGGCGGAATTACGTCATTACACATCATGACAATCCCTTGATATCCATAGATGAAACGTGGAATGCCAGTCAGCGCGACCCACGTTATTCGCAGGATGGCGCGGATCACTTGCTTTACAAGATCATTGATTCCATCGTAATGAATTACATGCCGATCATCGAAAAAATAGATGAAGAAATAGATATTATCGAAGACCAGGTCTTTGACCGGCCCAGTTCGACGACACTCTCCAGGCTGTTCACACTTAAGCGCGTTCTATTGGCCATGCGCCGCATCCTGCTCCCCCAGCGTGAAGTGCTCAACAAAATGGCGCGCGACGATTACCAGGTCATCGACCGCAAGGATCGCATTTTCTTCCGCGATATCTACGATCACCTCGTCCGCCTGCATGATGTCAACGAAAGTTTGCGCGATCTTGTCGGCGGCGCGCTGGATACCTATCTCTCCGTCATTAACAATCGCATGAACGAGGTTATGAAAACCCTTACCATCATCACCACCCTCTTCATGCCGTTGACGTTTGTAACAGGCTTCTTTGGGATGAACTTCTTCGCCGCGAATCCACCCTATGGAAACTGGACCCTGCCCACGATCTTTTATGGGACCTTGGGCCTGATGCTGCTGACCCCGGTCATTATGTTCTTCTGGATGCGCCGCCGTACCTGGGTGTAGATGCCAAATTCGACATCATCAAATCCTTGACACAGAACAGGCGTTCGAGTATCATTCCTAGCACAAATGAGCGAAGAATGCTCAACCATGCCAAATCCCTGGCAGGAGGCTCAAAATGATGATGATGGTCCGAAAAAGTAAAGGCCTAGGCGAACGCCACCAGAGAATTCTGGATTTTATTGCATCCTATCAACGCGAACACAAGCACCCCCCTTCCATCCGCGAGATAGGTGAACACTGTGATATTTCATCCACATCCGTGGTGAATTACTATCTCGACCAGCTCGAGAAAAACGGTCATATCGAACGTGATCGCAAGATCTCGCGCGGCATGAGGCTGACCGGCAACACCCCACTCGGTGACATGCTCCGCGTGCCTGTGCTTGGCGTCATCCAAGCTGGTGAACCCATCCCTGTCCCTTCCAATGCAGACTTCCAATCATTCACCCCTGAAGACTCTGTGGAGATCGCCACTTCCCTCATGCCTGGCAGGGAAAAAGGCAAGGAATTGTTTGCCCTACAGGTTCAGGGAGACTCCATGATCGACGCCATGATCAATGACGGCGACATCGTCATCCTGAAACCCACACAGGATGCCCGCAATGGTGAAATGGTGGCCGTCTGGCTTTCGGACCGCAACGAGACCACCCTCAAATATTATTACAAGGAAAAAGACGGGTATCGCCTCCAACCCGCCAACCCAACCATGAAGCCCATTATGCTCAAAAAGACCGAAGCCTTGGAAATCAAAGGCAAAGTGGTCATGGTCATCCGCAAAGTGGACCGATATAACTAGAAAACAAATCAAAAAGAGACGGCAAATTTGCCGTCTCTTTTTGATTCCTCAGGTGTATTTCCATTTAAGAGTCTTTTATCAGTTCAAAAAGGAGGCACGCATGTATGGAACAATTGCCCGTTTCCGAGTCAAAGAAGGTGTTGACAAGGAGGAATTCAAAAGAAAAATGGATGAATTCGACTCATCTGAGATTCTAGGGTGGATCGCAGACTATATCTACCAAACAGATGCGGACTCGGATGTTTTTTATCTTGTGGCGATTTTCAAAGACAAGGAATCCTACCAGACCAATGCAGACGATCCGAAACAGCACGAACGCTACCTGGTATTTCGCTCCTTCCTGGCAGATGACCCAGAGTGGAATGATGGTTTGATTGTCTCAGCAACAGGCCCAGGGTCCAGATAAAGAAGCGTATGTAAATCAAAAGAGACCATCCAGGTGGACGGTCTCTTTTTGTCGTTCCAGAAAAATTACTCGACGACGACGGCAGCGCCGGCTTCTTCGAGCTTCTTCTTGGCTTCCATGGCCGCATCCTTGCCAACTGCGGTGAGGACTTTGGAGCCAGCAGTTTCGGCGAGGGTTTTGGCTTCGCCGAGGCCGAGGCTGGTGAGCTGGCGGATGACCTTGATGACGTCGATTTTCTTTGCGCCGGCATCCTTGATGACCACATCGAACTCGGTCTTTTCTTCGACCGGTTCAGCAGCAGCGGCAGCACCACCAACAGCAGCAACAGCCACGGGAGCGGCGGCGGAAACGCCCCACTTCTCTTCGAGCATTTTCACCAAATCAGCCGCCTCGAGGACGGAAAGTGTGGACA